>NZ_JBBNLV010000004.1:0-170123 GCF_040092295.1 Collinsella sp. CLA-ER-H9 | reverse complement strand
GGCGTCGCCCTTCTTGACGAGCCTGATCTGGACGGCCTCGACGCTCCTGCCGAAGCCCGTGGTGCCGGCCTCCTCGCCGTCCTTTGCCCAGGACATCCAGCCGATGTTGGAGGCGTGGACGCGGTAGTAGACGTCGTAGTCCTTCGCGAGGGAGCCCGTGAGCCTCAGGCGCACGGCCTCGACGGCGCGGCCCTGTCCGGTGGTGCCGCCCTCGGACGCCGAGGGGGTGTCCCATCCCTGCCAGCCGATGCCCGAGACATGGGCGTCGATCTGGACAGAACCATCTTCCTCGGGATTCAGAATACTGACTTTAAGATCTTCCACGGCCTTCGACTGTCCCGTTGTGCCCGCAGTTGATCCATCTCTTTTACTGCTCATCCAGCCTATATTAGAAACATGTGCTTCATATTGGATATGCATCTTACCGTCATCAACGTTGAGAAAAGACCCATTAAAGCAGTAGTTCATGTCGCAGCGTCCGTTAACGCCCGGGACATTACCGCTGCTTGAGTACTGCCAGAAACTGTAGCTACCGGCATAGTCACAACGCCAATTGTACTGAGCGACCCAATGGTCATAACCGCTCAGCGACGGAGAGTTCAGATAGTTGTTAAACCAGTTAAGGTTTGCATAAATGCCAGATTTAAAGCCAACGGCCTCCATACGGTTACAAAAAGTCTGCGCAATCTGAGCGAGCTTATCTTTGCTGAAATTCGGATCCTGCAAGATATAGTTATCCTCAAGATCGTAATAAACGGGAAGCGACGGATGATGGCCACCGAGCCAAGCAAGCGTTCGATCGGCTTCTATATTTGCATCCGCTACAGAACGAGCATAGGAGTAATAGTAGACACCGTAAGGAATCCCGAGACGTTCGCATTCGGTAGCGTTTCGTTCAAACGTTAAATCGGGTTTGCCGTAAACAGGGCCGACCTTGAGAATGGCAAATTCTATTCCAGCGGCTTTAGCCTGATTCCAGTCAATCGTCCCCTGAAAGTTGCTGACATCGATACCACGTGCAACGGCACCATTGGGCAAAGCTTCGTCAGCCAAAGACTGTGCATCGATGCCATCGGAGACAGCATCGATAAGCAAGCCGTTCTCGTAACGCCAGGAATTCGGCTCCAAAGAGTCAGCTTCAGGAAAATCCGCCTGTGTGAAATCATCCGCCGAGGCCTCGCCAGCAGAATCGTCAACGTCCGACTCATCAGTCCCGATTCCAGACTGATCATCAGAAACTGAGCCTGAGTCCCCATCTGGACGAGCGGCGTCCGCATCGTCACCATACCATTCGGTTACACCCTGAGAACCCGAAGCGTCGCCCTGCCCATCCTGAGAACTTTCACCTTGAAATCCGCAGTCGTTCGATGATTGCTGTACCGACTGTGAAGAAGCGACGGATTGGGCAGACAACGCGTATGCATAGTAAGGCTGAATGATTTGCGACCAAGCTATTAAAAGCGTTCAAACCAAAGCTGCAGACGCTTTGAGACGATTCATATATCCCCCGAGACATTGACTACTTTCGAAGACACCAAGTTATATTACCGCACTTCTAAACAAGCATTTAAGGCTTAAGGCGCAACGGTAGCATTCAGACAAAAAGAGGCGCTCCCGTTACGGAGCGCCTCAATTGGCTCTATGCAAAAGGCCTTGCGGCACCGATTACACGACCAGGAGCATAGACTGAGCGCTCGGTGACTCCAATTCCCGGCCACGAATCGATAATTCGACCGTTTCCGATGTAGATTCCAATATGACCCTGGTAGTAGACCACATCTCCCCTCTGCATAGCAGAGGTGCTAACCGGCATAAATGTGTTGTTGCGATACCAATTCATGGAGTTATAGGTTTGCTCGGGCAACCAACGATGGTTATAGGGGTTATACCAAGCCATATCCATGCCGGTCGCATACAGACATTGCAGCACCAAGCCCGAGCAATCAACTGCATCCCCCGGCCAAGAAGACCAAGGCTCGATATAACGAGTTCCAATGTATTCACGAGCACGCTGAATGAATGCATTGATGCAGTCCTGGCGCGAAGCGTTATAGGGAATGCGGGAAGGCGTGACGTATGTAAAGTATCCGGTGCAATATGAGGGAAGCTGCACGCTGCTGCAATTAACCTTTGGGTAGGATCCGGGAGTCTGGTAGCCCATATAACGATAGGTCTCAAAATACGAATCAAACGTAGACCCCGGTGCGGAAGCGCCCTTGGGGACAATCTTTACCTGTAAGGCCTGAACAGGAATGCCAAGCTTCGTGGTACCCGCCGGTGATCCATTTTTGGTCCAGCCAAGCCAACCATAATTTGACACATGAACGCGATACCAGACATCAAAGTAATTGGAAACATCGCCGGTCAAGCTGATCTTTACGGCTTGAATTTGCTCCCCTTGACCAATGGTCCCTGATGCAGCCCCATCAGAAACAGCAGATTGCCAGCCGATATTGGATACGTGGGCAGAATACGAAATGCCGCCACTTATAGAGCTATCAGAAAGCGACAGCTGCATGGCCTCCATGGCGCGATTCTGCCCAACCGTGCCAGCAACACCATCATTATCAACAACCGTTTGCCAACCAAGCCCAGAGCAGTTTGCCTTAACGGAAAGCCCAGGGAGCTGAATCAAAGCCGCCTGATCTTGGGCGGGCGCGTCAGAAGAGCCCTTGGCAACTAACTTAATTTGAATTGCCTCAGCCTGCTTAGCCAAGCCTACGGTGCCGGCTGCAGCGTCATTCTTAGCCCAACCAAGCCAACCATAGTCTGCAGCATGAATGCGATAATAGATATCGTATTTTGAGGCATCGTTGCCAGTCAGCCTTAGCTTGACTGCCTGAATTGCGAGATTCCTGCCAACAGTGCCAGCATAGTCGGCACCCGAAACGTATGGCTGCCAGCCAATATTCGCAACATGTGCCGACACTTCGACGGAGGCATCGATGCCCTGCGTTGCGACATACAACGCCTGCAGGGAGCGGGCCTTTCCAGTCTGACCGGCAGTTTCACCATTGCCAACAGGAGCCAGCCAGCCCGCAGAAGCAACGTGCGCTTGAGAAACAAGACCGACTCCAGACGCCTCGATAAACGCATTGTCAGTGGAGCCGGGCGAAGACTGACCCTTATTAACAAGAGCTATGTCAATGCCACATAAGCCGGAAGTTCCGCCGGAAACACCACAAGGTTGACCATTTGAGGTCCATCCGGTCCAGCCATTGCTAGAATCGTAAACCCTATACCAGATGTCGTAATTGGCAGCAAGCTGACCGCTCAATGACATTTTTATCGCTTTTATGGGCGCCCCAGATACTGCCTTGGCAGGGCCGCCATCCGATGAGGAAGAACCCCAGCCCGAATACCCGTCCATAACGGCATAGGAAATAGAGCCGTCATCAGTCTGTCCCGCAACGCTTAAGGCGATAGAGTTCAACAGCTTGGAGTCTTTGCCTCCAATTGAAGCCTTTTGACCAGAGGAAGAACCTAACGTTTGCCCAGAAATAGCCGATCCGGAGACCGTAACAGCATCAAGATCTCCGATAAAAACCTTATCCGAAGAGCCGGGCGCAGATCCGCCCTTCTCTACAAGAACCACTTTGACCGCCTCGATGGCCTTGCCCTTGCCGGCAGAGCCAACAGCTGCGCCATTGCATGCCCAATCAAGCCAGCCTATGCCCGAGACATGGGCGCAATACCAAACGTCATATTTTTCAGACGCCTCACCAGTCAAGCGAATCTGAACGGCCTCAAGGCGTTGCGCCTTACCAGTCGTACCGCAACGACCTTCGGACCACTTCTGCCATCCAATATTCGACACATGGCCACGAAGTTCAATAGCACCCGAATGACCATACCAGTCAAGCTGGGCCTCAAGAGCCTCCATAGGAAGGGCCCTGCCGGTCGTTCCTGCAATAGCCCCGTTCCCCACGGGGGACATCCATCCTATGTTAGCCGTATGCGAGCGGATAGAAATCGAAGCGGGATCATCAACACGGTTCTTGAAGGGCGTGGCGGTGTCGCCCGGGGCGGGGTCGCCCTTGGGCAGGACCGCGACCTGGACGGCCTGGGCGGCGCGGCCGTAGCCCGCCGATCCGGCCTCTGCGCCGTCGCACGCCCAGCCCAGCCAGCCGAACTCGGCGGAGTGGACGCGGTACCAGACGGTGTAGCGGGCAGACAGCCCGTCGGACAGCCTGACCCTCAGGGCCTCGACGGCGCGGGACTGGCCGGTCGTGCCGGCGGTGCCGCCGTTGCCGACGGCGGGCTGCCAGCCGATGCCGGCGACGTGGGCCTCGACGGACAGGGCATTTGCAACCTGCTCTTGAGAGGAAGGCCCGTCCACTTCAAGTGAGATTTTAAGTGCCTCGAGATTCAAGCCCCTGCCTGTCGTTCCGGCAACCTTGCCCGAACCAACTGGGTTCATCCAGCCAATATTCTGCACATGGGCAGAAACGCTTACGTTTTTGACGGTCAGCAGATTGCTTTCGGCTGAATCGGCAGCAATGGCTCCACTAGCCTCTTCGGAGGAAGCTAACTGCACGTTTTGGGACTCAATATTCTCGGGAGTACCATCCGATTTTTGTTCCTCGGACACCAAGCCGTCTTGCGTGGCAGCCGAACCATCAAGGACGGAGTCATTTGAGCTAGCAAATCCGTTAATTGAATAATCAGCATATGCAGCGGTCACAGCCCATGTTTGGCTCACGAGCAACACGGCAGCCATGAGAATAGAAACGGACACATCAAAGAGACGTCTCACGATTCCACCTTCCTTCATCTATTAACGGACCTACTTAAGGACAACCGCTTGGGCTCCTCGTTGCGAGTATAGCGAAGCGATGCGTTCAGCAGAGTTAGAGACATAGCCGGAGAGCGAATCGGCAATGTAAACGGTACCCAGGGAACGATTAAAGCCTCTTAAAACAACGGTATGAGAGTTGGTATACGTACGATAAATCCTTCCGCCGTATCCCTGAGTCGCATAGCATCGACCCAAATTCTGCATGCCTATCGTCGACCAGATAATAACGGGATGTCCGGCTTCCAAATAGGAATAAAGATCATAGAAACCAGTGCCCGTGACGTCATACGCCCGCAAGCTGCTTCCACGACTAATCAAAAAAGAATTAGCCGTGTTGGTCAATCCAGGAGCGGATATGCAGTTTCCGTTCGAAGCGCTATGCGGATTACCCCAAAACGCCGTCACAAAATCCCAGCTGCTCTTAGGCATATACGCATCTGCAATGACGGTTTTACCCAGCCCAAATCCGTAATAGTTGAGCGCATTGGTCAATGCAACGGACTCGCAACCAGTAGGAAGCTCGGGATTCTGCATTGTGCAAGGAACGTTGAGGACAACCGAATTCGGGTGCAAGGGGCGATCCCTGTACGCGCCCTCCGTGGGACCCGGCGCCGCCGAGCCCTTCGCGAGGATGCGGACCTGGAGCGCCTCGACGCGGTAGCCGATGCCGGTCGTGCCGGCGCGGGCCCCGTCGCTGGCCCACCCGAGCCAGCCGTAGTCCTGCACGTAGGCGCGGTACCACACGTCGTAGTACTCGGAGAGGCCGCCGGTCAGGCGCATCTTGACGCACTCGACCGCCCTGCCCTGCCCGGTGGTGCCGGCCACGGCGCCGTCAGAGACCTCGTCCTGCCAGCCGATGCCGGAGACGTGGGCGCTGTAGGACAGGCCGCCGGAGACCGGCGAGGAGACCTCGGCCGAGATCGCCTCCACGGCGCGGGCCTGGCCGGTGGTGCCGGCGGTGCCGCCGTTGCCGACGGCGGCCTGCCAGCCGACGCCCGAGACGTGGGCCCTGAGGCTGAGCGAGGGGACGGAGAGCTCGGCGGGGGCGCCCGACGATGGGGCGTCGCCGCCCTTCTCGACGAGGACGACCTGGAGCGCCTCGGCCTGGACGCCGAGGCCCTCGGTGCCCGCGGCCTCGCCGTCCTTGGCCCAGCCGAGCCAGCCGTAGCCCGCCGCGTGGACGCGGTACCAGACGTCATAGGAATCGGAGACGGGGCCGGAGAGGGACACCCTCACGGCCTGGACGGCGCGGCCCTGCCCCACCGTGCCGGCGTAGGAGGGGGCGGAGGCGGCGTCCTGCCAGCCGATGCCGGCCACATGGGCCGCGACGGAGACGGAGCTCCCCTCGCCCGCCCCCTCGAGGGAGGCGCGCACCGCCTGGAGCGCGAGGCCCCTGCCGGTCGTGCCGACGTCCTCGCCGCCGCCCACCGCCTGCAGCCAGCCGCGCTCCGCGACATGGCCCTGCAGGACGAGCGCCGGGCCGGAGGCGGCGCCGGAGACGAAGGCCCCCTCGGTCGGGCCGGGGGCGGCGCCGCCCTTCGCGACGAGGGCGACCTGGACCGCGGTGAGGCCCGAGGCGCCCGACTCGACGCCGGAGGGCTCGCCGGAGCTCGCCCAGCCGGTCCAGCCGCGCGCGGAGTCGAAGGAACGGTACCAGACGTCGTAGCGCTCGGCGAGGCCGCCGGACAGCCCGAAGCGGACGGCCTTGAGCTGGAACCCGCCGCCCGCGGCGGCGAGCTGCGCCCCGTCGGAGCTGGACTCCCCCTGCCAGCCGGAGCCGAGCAGGAGGCCGCGGTAGCCGACCGACCCGTCGGACTCGAGGTTGTCGACAACGGCGGCGACGGAGCCCAGCACGGGTCCCTTCTCGGAGCCGAGCGTCAGGACCCCGCCGGAGAACGACGAGCCCGCCGGCGAGCCGGAGACGGAGAGGGCCGAGCCGGACAGGCGCTCGCCGGCGCCGCGGAAGGCGCCGCCGGCCGGTCCCGGCGCGGCGCCGCCCTTGGGGACGAGCACGACCTGGACGGCCTGGACGGCCTTCGACAGGCCCACCGTGCCCGCGGACGCGCCGTCCTTGGCCCAGCCGAGCCAGCCGTAGTCGGAGCAGTGCACGCGGTACCAGACATCGTAGGACGAGGCGGCCTCGCCGGAGAGCCTGAACTGGAGCGCCTCGACCGCCAGGGAGCGCCCGGTGGTGCCGGCGGCGCCCGAGGTCCAGCCCTGCCAGCCGACGTTCGAGACGTGGGCCCTCACCTCGAGAGAGGAGGAGCCGTGCCCGTACCAGGACACGGAGCCCGAGAGGGCCTCGAGGGCGCGGCCCTGCCCGGTGGTGCCGGCCACGGCGCCGTCCGAGACGGCGCCCTGCCAGCCGATGCCGGCGACGTGGGCGCGGTAGGAGACCGAGGGGGGCTCGGAGGACCTGTCGACGAAGGGCGTGGACGTGTCGCCCGGGGCGGGGTCGCCCTTGGGCAGGACCTCGACCTGGACGGCCTGGACGGCGCGGCCGTAGCCCGCCGAGCCGGCGTCGGCGCCGTCGCACGCCCAGCCGAGCCACCCGAACTCGGCGGAGTGGACGCGGTACCAGACGGTGTAGCGGGCAGACAGCCCGTCGGACAGCCTGAACCTCAGGGCCTCGACGGCGCGGGACCGGCCGGTGGTGCCGGCGGTGCCGCCGTTGCCGACGGCGGCCTGCCAGCCGACGTTGGAGACGTGGGCCTCGACGGATATGGCGTCGGCGCCGAGGGGCTCGCCGGTCGACGCGTCGGACAGGACGAGGCGCAGCGCCTCGAGGGGGAGCCCCCTGCCGGTCGTGCCGGCGACCCCGCCGCCGGCGACGGCGCCCATCCAGCCGATATTGGAGACGTGGGCGGAATAAGACAGCGAGACGGGCGCGGCCTCCTCGGCCCGGGCGGGCTCCGCCTGGCCCCCGTCGGCCTGGTCCGGCTCGGCCTGCGCGGCCTCGGCCTGGGCGCCGGAACCCTCGTCGCCGGGCTGCGCCTCGGCGGGGAGCGGCTGCGCGTCCCCCGCCGCGGCGGGGGTGGCGTAGGCCGCGGGCCCGCACAGGGCCAGGGCGGCCGCGAGCGCGAGCGCGGCGGCGGCCCCGGAAACTCGTTTCACGGAGCGTCTCATGGAAAATCCCCCTAATCTAGCAACGGTTTAGAGTCTACTAGATTGGGGGGACGGGGGCCAAGCCCGTACAGGCCGACAAACTATCAAATCAAATTGCTAATTGGGGAAATCTAATCCACATCGTGAGCAGCAACGGCTAAACCCCGAAAGGCTAATCTGAGTCAAATTTAGAGACAAGCTTTCTAGCCACGAAAAGCTTGGCTCCCAAATACTCGTCCTTCATATCCGTTTGGCTTTCAAATTTCTTAAGGATTTTCAGACAAATCATCTTCTTAGCGCTGCGATTGTCCTCAATCCGCCTACGCTTGATTGTGCTGGCCACAACCTTTTCAATTGTCCTCATGGACTCAAAGCGATCAGCACAAAGGTTGGTGTGGGAATTATTGAGACCAAGCGTTATCTGAATATCGTGCTGAACGGATTCATCTTTAGCATCAATACGCCCGTCGCGGTGGTAATAAATAGTTTCAAGTGTATGGCGCCTGGTCGGATCAACCGTCATTGATGCATTGCCACGTTGCTTGTCGCACGTCTTCCCACCCCTGCCGTCGCAGACAGCGACCATATTACGATATGAAAGGCTCAGCTCTCCATCTGCCGCAGAATCAGTAGGGTGCTGAGGGATTAGATGCTCGATCGTAGCCGGATGCCCATCCGTACCGATCCTGCACATACAGTAGGCGCAAAGATGCCCCTGTTCGGCAAGCAACGCCTCAAGAAGCTTGCGCTTTGACTCCCCTCGAAGTGATTCGTAACAAAAAGTTGCATCCGGAGTATTGCGGATGATCCTCTTCGCCTCAGCAAGTGCCGCAGGCTCGCATCCCTTTACGATTGGAATCACGACAGCAGCTCCTCAAGTTCAAGGGTTGTCCTTGCTGCAACCACATCCGGGTCGTCCGCCCCAACGAATGCCTCAAGTTTCTCGAGCCCTACCCTAGCGTCGGCGTGGCGCCCCTCGTCTACGGCACGGTTAAATGCATCGAACAACTGGACCGCTTCCTCGGGACGCGAGGAAGCATCTAAAACAGTGTTGAGAATGTCTCCCGCATCACGTCCGCGTGTCTCCGTCGCAGGAACCGACACGGCCTCGCCGTCAAGGACGCGAATGTTGCCGCGAGGCACTGATGCCACAACGACCGGCGAATGCGTGGTCACGATAAACTGCACGTTGGGGAAGATGCGAACGAGGTCCTCCAGAATTCGTGCCTGCCAACGAGGGTGCAAATGAAGATCGATCTCGTCAATCATTACCACGCCCGGCGTCTCGAGCACACGATCTCCTAGTGCGGGATTCAGCATCGCCATGCGATATGCGATGTCCGCAAATAGGCTCAACGTGCCACGATATCCGTCGCTCATTGAATGAATCCTATCGCGATGGTAACTACCATCGGCAGTGCTATATGTAAACACCAGCTGGCCGAGTTCGGCATCAAAATCGACCATCGCATCCACGGTAGAAGCAGCGGCATCAAAACATGAGGCCAGTGCCTTTTTAACCGCAGAGAACAGTGCGCTGTCACGCCTATTCTGCCACTCCCAAATGGATTGAGATTTAAACCATGCATTCATACGTGCATCGTTCGAAGATGCCTGTAGGGCACCTTCGTACCCACGCGTCCTGTTGGGCAACGATTGGTCTTTAGGTTCAGTCCGCATCCACAATCGATCGGTCCTATAACGAGCAAGAATGGGAAGGACAACCGTCTCGCCACTGCGGACAAGTTTTTGCAGCCGAGCGCCGGCATCCACCACAGCCGCAGCATCTGCAATAGTAGTGCGGCCCTTGGCAGTATTAAGCGAACGCGACCAGTGCACGTTCTTGCCAAGAACAATTCCGTCAGCACCTATCGTCACCGGGTACCGCGACTGAACGTCAAACATGTCTCCTTGCTTAATAACGGCACCGCGGGCATCGTCAGGCGTAATGCCAGGTGCTTTCGCATTCTCAATCTTTTGGAATAAAGTGCCCAGAGCAATGCTTGCGGCATCAATAAGAGTACTTTTTCCCACACCGTTATCGCCAACCAAAACCGTTAGTTGACGCTCAAAACTAACTGAGATGGATTCAAACTTGCGAAAGTTGCAAACTTCGAGCTTGTTAATCAAGTAGCTATTATTAGCAAACCCCACAACAGTCTCCTCAAATTGCATATCAACAGGAAAATCGATACGTTTATTACCTTATAAAGAATTCTATTCCGATGCAATCAAATCAAGTTGGACGAATATCCCGCTAAGACGTAACGCAGCCGTTAGAGCTCTTTCAAGAAATCATCATGCATTGATTAGCAACCCTTACCGTTGCCTTCACCCAAATGCAACTAAAACCGTTGCAAACGCAATTAGGTATAATTCTTCCAAATCGCCTAGAGAAAGTGTTTGAATGCTGACCGTAATCGTGCCTACTTACAATGCCGAGCCGTATCTTTCTCAGGCTATAGGCAGCCTATTAAACGAAAACAAAATCAACCTGGAGATCCTCGCCATCAACGACGGATCCACCGACAACTCGCTCGCCGTTATGCAAGATTTCGCTGCGCGCGACTCACGCGTTCGAGTGATCGATAAGGCAAACCAGGGTTACGGCGCAACCTGCAATCTGGGCATTCGCGAGGCAAAGGGCGACTGGATTGCCATCCTCGAGCCCGATGACTGGATCGAGCCCGGAATGTACTCCGACATGCTTGCCTTTGCCAAGCGCGAATTTGGCGATCCGAACAAGCTCGATATTATTGAGACCCCGTATTGGATCATTCGCAACCCCGATACCCCCCAAGAGGTCAAACTTCACTGCGCATATCGCGGTCGCATTAAACCGCCTCGGCAACCGTTCACCATTCACGACGCTCCACACCTGCTGGCCCATCATCCGTCCATTTGGTCGGCAATCTATCGTCGCGACTTCCTGTTGCAAAACAATATCTGGTTTAAGGAAATCCCCGGTGCGGGCTGGGCCGATAATCCATTCCTTGTCGAAACGCTCTGCCAGGCAAAGGCGATCGCTTACTGGCCCAAGCCGTATTACTGCTACCGCGAGGAAACACCCGAAAAGGCAGCCACTCTGGCCAAGCGCGACCCCTTGATGCCGTTTAATCGCTGGAACGACATGGTCGATATTCTTGAGCGGCTCAACGTCACCGACCCCGCCGTTTGGACACCGCAAATCACACGCGGCTTCACCTATATGGGCATCATGATCGAGCACACCGGAATTGAGGGGCACCCCGAAATCGAGCGGGCGATCCACAGGATGTTCGAACGCATGCCGCAAGAGCTGGTATTTGCCAATCCTCGCGTTACTCCCGCGGCCAAAAAGCTCTATGCCGAGTATATGGGCATCGCCGACCCTAAAATCAGCTACTGCGCATACGCCAAGGACCTCGTGGGCGAGGGCTTGTATAACGTATGGAATAAGGGGCCCAAGCAAACTCTAAAAATGATCGCATCGCACTTTGGTTCATACAACGCGCGCGCTGGAAAATAGTCTGATGGGCAGAAAGGCAAGCAGAAATACCTCCATCGAAGCGCTGCGCTTATTCGCGGTCGCCGGGATTGCCATATTCCACACGTTTCAGTGGACCTTCCAGGCGACCTGCGTCGGCTTGCCGGATTACGCGACTCTCGCCCTCTTCCCTTACTCCGGCGCGCTCGGCTTTATCAACCTGCTGGGCTGTTGGGCCAACGAGGTCTTCTTTATGATCTCGGGCTACTTCCTTATCCCTTCGGCGGTTCGTTCCCTCCAAAACGGTTCATCCGCGCTGGACCTCGCTAGTAAATCGTTTACGCGGTTAAAGAAGATCGTCTTGCCCACGCTCTTTTATTGCGCCACCTGCCTTTTTGTTTCGATGTACGTGTATCCCCTACCAGAAATCTCGCTGCATGAGATTGGCTGGCTCACGTTGGGCATCGAGTTTATCTGGGTCTACGCGGCATCAGTATTGCTCGTCCCAGTGATTGCGTTGATGCGGCAGCGAATCGGCAGCAAAAGAGCCCCGTTTGTCGTAGCACTTCTTGTGCTCGCAACATTTGGAATCAACTGCTACATCGCGGCGACGGCAAACGAAGCGGCCGGTATCATTTTGTGGCGCAAACTCATGAGCGCCGTTACCTACCTGGTCGCGTTTATTGCAGCTGGAGAAATGCGCTTTGTCCTCGAATGCCACGGCAACGCATCCGGCGCTCAAAAATCCAAGATCGTACTCATCGGACTCGTTGCCGCCACCATCGCGCTCGAGCTTCTGCTATCGGCAAACAGCCAGTACAACACGCTCTGGAAGCTCTCCTACAAGTCCACTTCCGTCATATCCTTTATCTTGGCCGCCGCATCCGTTGCCGCCGCAGCACTCCATCAGCCGCGCCACAAAGTCACTGCTGCAGACGAGACAATCATATCTCTCGCCGCAGGAACGCTCGCTTTCTACACCGTGCAGTCGTTTACCTGCAACGTCTGGCGACCCATCTTCGACAATGCAATCTACACCATGGCAACAGGCATCCAAACGGGAACGCCCCGTCCAGCCGCCGCCATTTTGCTCGGAATCCTTATGAGCCTTTGCCTCGCGCTTTCCCTGCTCCTCGTGGACATCGTGCGCAGGGCCGTAGTCGAGGCCATCAAGGCCCGTATGAACGGCTAAGCGACCTTCTGACTCCTCAGACCACGAAGCGCGCTTACACCCGAAACAAATAAAATCGCAAAGACAATCGCCCAATTCTTGCAGCCAAATACCGGAATATGAACGATCGCATGGTCATGCATAACAACAAAATAACCCAGAACAACAACCAAGGGCAGCGCCATGAGCAGCGACTGGATCAACACCTTTCGACGACGACCGCCTTGTGCGCCGCCCCGTATCGAGCAAACGAGCACGGCAACCCAAATCGCCAATACGGCAGCAAGCGAAACAAGGCAAACGACGTTCGAGATCATCGCATAACCGGCAGTTGAGCAAATGGCGAACAGCTGCGGGCTCATGCAATAAAACTCCTTCAAAATCTGAGGCCAGTCAGCCTGGGGCAACAGTGACGAAGTCCCATGCGCAGACCAAAGGCCCATCTCGCCCAGAACGTTCGAAAAGACCTCGTCCCAGCCCAGCACAAATACCGCGACAACCCATTTCATCGCCCAGGTAAACACAAACGAAAGCCCAAACCCAAAGAGCGCCTGCAGCATCGTGACGACGCAACGCTTGGGGCGCTCACCCTTGGGGAGCGCAATGAAGGCGAAAAAGCAATGCAGGGCGACAACTGCGGCAGGAATCGTTAAAAAGTCAAGAAACGAAAACACGGCGCCCGTCGCTATCGACCAAAGGACAAGGCGGCTTGTGAAAACCCGTGCGTTCGGGGCCGAGCCCAAACGAAGGCTCATGCAAGACATCATGATGAGCGCCACAAAGAACGAGATGCACAGCAGCAGATCACCGATAAAATTGAAAAACAGATTGGTCGAGAACAGCAGGATTGCAAGGAAACCCAACGTCACTGGCTTTGAAAACCGCTTCCGCAAGGCAACGTAAGCGCAAGCGGAGCCGACAATCGCCAGAGCGGCCGCAGGCACCACGACAACGTCGATACCGCCAATAAACAGGCAGGCATTCGTAAGTAGCTGCCATCCATGCCAATACCGGTAGTACTGCTGATGCGTAATCCCACCGGCTTTCGTAACGTCATCAATCTCGGCAACAGTCATCGTCTTAAACGGAGAACCTTGGTCCTTTTGCTGTGCGACTTCAATGATAAAGCGATTGTTATCAAAGCAAACAGGACCAGCTGCAACACGGTGGTCGTAGACATACATGTCAGACAACAGGGCAGAGGACTCCGAACCCTGCACATGCGACTCGATGACGGGCCTCGGCAGACAATTTGCCGCGGTATTGCTCAGGACAAATGCGGCCTGAAGAACCAAAAACAGCAACATGACCTTGACGGGAAGGCTATCGGCAAAGGAAGCTAAACGAGTTTTATTCACAGGGCATCCAAACACAAAGATCGCGTCCACAGGAATCGGCTCCTATGTAATACCACAATGCGCGGTTGCAATCTCGCCACACGTCAACCAGGCTTGTAGCAAACGTTCTTGGTGATTAGCGGAACATTACTCGCGAGCGCCCGCCTACGCTTACAATAGTCGTGTCCCATGGGACACGTTGTTTATTCCGCAGGGCCGATATACTGCCCACGCGAAAGGATATTCTCGTTCATGACTTCCACCCTTCCCGCTCCCATCGATAAGCTCGCCATCGTTGTCGTTACGTACAAGCGCCAGGAGCTCTTGGCCAACCTGTTCGAATCTATGACCGAGCTCACGGCCGCGCCCTGGCGCATCGTGATTGTCGACAATGAGAATTCGCGCGAGACCGAAGCCATGTGCGTCGCATTCAACGAGCGCCTCGCCAAGCTGTGGGGCATCGACACCGACCAGCCCGACGCAAAGGGTGGCACCGACCGCGTCATCTACGCCCCGCAGCTCGAAAACGGCGGCGGTGCGGGCGGCTTTTCCGCCGGCACCAAATGCGCCTATGACCTAGGCGCACAGTGGTTCTGGGTGATGGACGACGACGTGCTCGTCATCCCCGAGGGCATTGAGCGCCTGGCCAAGTGGACCGACCGCTACGACGTTATCCAGGGTTCGCGCCTGGACTTCGACGGCGGTGCCTTCTTTTGGCAGTACCAGCTCATCCTTTCGCTTGGTATCCCCAACCCCATCGCTAAGTGGGACCTGGGCCCCGAGGGCTACCGCGCCATGAACCAGCTGTGCTTTGAAGGCGGCCTGTTCTCGCGCCGCGTAGTCGACAAGATCGGCCTGCCCGATGCACGCTTTTTCATCTACGGCGACGATGCCTGCTACGGCTATGTTGCGAGCCAGCACTTCCCCGCCGCCGTGGTTGCCGACGTGGTGCTCAGGCGCGCCCGCGCCGTCTCTAACTGGGACATCGCCGGCAAACGCCAGCTCAACTCCACGAGCGACACCAACCGCTACTACATCATGCGCAATCGCGGCTTTTTGGCCCGCTACATGCAGATCTACGGTGACTACCACCCCATCCTGTTCCGTCTGGGCAATGCCGCGACCTTCTGCAAGGAGTTCATTCGTCTGGCAGCGGTCGATAAGTGCTTTAAGACCGGCATCCCGGCGCTGCGCCGTGGCATGAAAGATGCTCGCAAGATTATCAAGGATCCCGACTGGGAGCCCATGCCGCCCATGAAGGACGCAGAGTAGCTGACACCCCTACAGCCGCTGGCACACCGCTGCCACACGACACCCGTCAAACCCGAATCCCCAGCGCATGCGGCCCACACCGGGTCGCGGTACGCGAATCTTGTCGATACCGTCGCGCTCTATGTCGAGCAGCGCCTGAACGGCCAGTAGCTCTAGGCCCAGCGCGTTCACACCGGGGTCAAACATCATATTGACCGTTATCAGCGGACGCTCGTCGAGCATGCCGATCGTGTCTGCCACGTCAAACACGGTGCCCGTAGGAAATACCTGGATGTCCCAGCGATCCGCGCCACGCTTTCGCCTCGAGGCAGGATTGGCATAGCCCGGCAATCCAAAGCAGAGTCCCTGCAAGAGCAGGTGATATGGCAGCTGCGCATCTGGGTTGTTCGCACCGATTCCCGCATCTCCCAGGATGCGTTCTAACGCCCGCTTCACCGCATCCTCATCCCCACGGCACAACCCGTCGCGAAACGCATCAACGTCTCGAGTGTCTTCGGCAGCACACTCAAACCACTCAATAATTACCAGACGCAAGGCTTGGCGAAGCTCATTATTGGGCAACCGCAGAGCACGGAGGCGATTGCCATGTTCCGGCTCCTCAGTCATATCCGTCGTCAGGAAACCGGACAGATACAGCGCCGTCCACAGGCCATCATCAGACGAGGCCTCTGGCCCCGCAGCGCCCAAACAAAGCGGGACCTCAACGCATCCATGGGCCTCGAGCAAATTGAACAGAGCCGAAAGGCAATCAAGATTCCAGTCACAAACTACCCTACTTAGGCAATCGGCATACCCATACAGGTCGGCACGCACAGGCGCCGTGCAGCCTCGGTCCAGAAAACCGATCACACGCGCCGGACTCGAGCAATAGGTCCTGCCAAACCGATATCCCTCGAGCCATTCACGCGCCTCATCCAGGTATTCCTCGCGTCCGGCATGACTCAACAGAGCCTCGACCTCGGTATCCGAAAAGCCGAACCAACGGTCGCACCACGTCGAAAGGGGCGTCGAAAGACGATACGAGCAGCTGCGCGAAGAAAGCGCCTCCTCGGCAGGACCGGGACGCTCCCCCATCAGACACGTCAACCGTAGCGAATGGCCCGCGGTGGCAATGGCGTCGAACAGCACGCGATCGAGCAGCTCCGCCGGACCGGCGCCGGAAGCGTCCCTCGCGCTCGCACTGGGCGACCACGCCGCGTCGTACCCATCAACGAGCAATACAACCTGCTCATCGCAGGCCATCTCCAGCAGCTCAATGAGTACACCGAGCACCGAGTCAACCTCGTCCGCGCTCGCCACGCCACGCGCAACGCGTTCGATGTGACGTACCTTGTCTCGTGCTAAATCCGGAGCTTCCAAGAGTGGCATCAAGCGAGCGCATTCGCCCGAAAGAGCATCACGCACGACGCCGACAACAGAGGCACCACGCCTCGCAGCGCCAGAAAAGTCCAGCGATATCACCGGATAGCAAGCGTACTCGTTCCTATAGCGCCCGCCGTCCGCATCCCAAATCTGGGAACCAGCAAACAGGCCCCGATCGACCTGCCCGACCACGGGACGCTCCAGAAAAGCCTTGAGCATCGACAAGTTCATGCTCTTGCCAAAACCCTCGGGTCGGCAGCACGCCATAACGGGCGCTTCGCAATCCAGCACATCGGCAATAAGCATCGTCTTGTCGACCAGTGTGCAGCAACCAAGAGCCTCCGCATAGTCGTGCATGCTGATGGGCAAAACCGCATCGTCGGTACAGCCGATTAGACGCACGCCAAAGTCGGCAGCACAACCATTATTTGCCTGTTCAGACATCGCAACGTTCCCCTTAAATCGCAGCATGATGCCAATTGTAATGACCGCCTCGCGCGTACCGACGACGCCGCGCGAACATATCGGGCAACGGTAGCAACAAGAGGTATGAGGGGGCATAACTAATCGTTGCACAACAAAACGGGGCCCGATGCATTCGCACCGGACCCCGTCCCAACTCTTTAGTTATCTAGCAACCAAGAGGCTACTCCTCCGAGCCGTCCTCCCCAGAAGCCTTCTTCTGCTGATCGAGCTTATGCTTACCACTTACGATAGACGTAGCGCCCAGTGTGGCCAAGCTTGCACTGGCAAGGCTCGCCATAACGATAAGGTCGCCCGTCTTGGGCATGTTACCGCCAGATGACTTGGTCGTTGTAGTCGTCGTGGTTGTAGTGGTCACCGTCTTGGAGTCATTTTGCTCTTGGGCCTGGTTGTCAGCACCGCTCTTGTCGTCGTCTTCGGGCTGTTTCTTTTCGCCCTCGGTCTTGCTCTCGTCCTTCTTCTGAGCAGATTTGTCGTCCTTCTCCTCAGAGCTAGAACCCTTATCAGATTCGGTCTTCTCGGAAGCCTTGTCCTTGGAGTCGCCCTTTGCGGCCTCGGTCTTTTCCGTGGAAACCTGATCAGAGTTGTCCTTGTTCTGGGTCGAGCCGTTATTGACGCCAGCCATCAGCGAAGAACCCAGCGTAGAACCAAGCTGCTCGGAGAAAGAGGGCTTCTTGTCCGGCGAAGCAACGGGAGCGTCCGGCGCTTTATTCGAGTCGCCCTTGGAAGCATCGGAATCAGGGGTTGCGTCAGAGCCGGAGCCGTTGTTAGAGCCGGTGTCAACGAACGAATCGCTCGAGCCGGTGGATGAGTTAGAGGTGTCAGCGTCGGTCGAACCAGAAGCGTCGCTGTCCGTATTGCCGACAGAGCTTGAAGACGAATCGCCCGCAGCAGAGCCGTTCGAATTGGAGCCGTTCGAGGTAGAGCCGTCGTTGGTAGTGCCACCAGCAGAGCCATTACCGTCAGCATCGGTCGAGGGCGCATCCATCCTGTCATCGTTGGCATCGTCACTCGAGTCGTCATTCGAATCAGGTGTCGGCGAGGGCGCCGGTGTGGGCTCGGGCTGCACGGGCGTCGCGGCGGCAGCCTCGTCCTCAGCGATATAAACCAAGCAGTCCTTTAGCTCGTTGCGGTAGCGGTTCTTCCAGCCTTCATGATACTGGGGCTGGCTCGAATACTTGGTCGCCACGTTGTTGACCACGCTATTGGAGAGCGCCGTCACAAACTCGCGGTCGGACATATCGTTGGAAAGATTTGCCCAACGGAAGAAATCCCTGCAACCACCGGTGCCGCACATATTGGTGATGCTCCACACCATGCCCTTGACGCAATCGGCGCGGCCGGAGATGTCAATGCCAAGAGCGCTCTTGAGCCACGCCTCGGTCACCGCATAGTACGAGTTGTACGCATAAGCGTCCTGAAGCGCCGAGAACTCGACAGGATCGGTGTTATAAGCGCCCTGGAAGGCCTCCTGCGCAATACGGCCCAGCTCGGTAAGTTGGCCCTTCTCGTACATGGCATTGCTCGCGTTGGAAATCTCGCCGCCGAGATCAATCGCATCCTTGAGCATGCTGTACTTGGCAGAATCGTAGTTGTAAACCTGCTTCATAAACGGAATGAGCGACCAGCGGCGATCAAACTGATAGTAACCCAGTGCGTTATAGCCGTCACCATACGAAAATCCCTGGTTGTAGTTACCATGGCTCTCGTACTTGGTAAAGTACTTCATCTCGGGAGTCACGTTGACAAACGAAACGCCCTGGACCGACCTCAGCACGCCCGAGAAGGACTGCTGGGTGTAGAGACCCTTATCGATATCGGTGGCATCCGAGGCAACGCCCGGCGTGGGCTCCTCGGCAGCGGCGGGTGCCGGCGCGGAAACGGCGCCAAACGAAAGCGCCAACGTCAGGCCCGCGACAATCGCGGAATGCTTGGGCTGCATAAGATCCTCCCTGCATTGGTGTAGTTAAAGTGCAGTTTGCAAAGATGAATCTAAGTATCCCAGCTCGCCCGTTGTTGCACAACAACCCCTCGGTAAACGGCAACAACCCTCCGCGAAATCTTAAGGAATTAAACAAACTGGTCGTCAGGCGCCAACAGAAGCTCGCCGTAACGCTCCATCAGCCCGTCCCTCAACTGGCAGAAAGCAGGGATATAGACGTCCAAGATGCGCTGAATCAAATCTTGAGCGAGCTTGTTGTCGTAGATATGGACGTTCGTATTGCGGTCTCTGAGCATATCTAGCCAGGCTGCCTCATCAATAAAGTCGTAGAATCGGTAGGACTCCTTCAAGATGGCACGAGGAGACCCCGACGCGGCAAGCGTGGCACCCTCATACTCGAGCAGACGCTTAAGGAGCTTCCAGCTCAGTTCAAATTGAAGATTGAACTTATTAATCAATCCACTCTGAACAAAATCATTGTTGAGATCCTGATTGGGCGCATCCTCAAGATTCGCCAAGGCGCTGGCAAAGTTCTCATATTTTTTCATACAGAATCACACCATCCCTGGCAATTTCATCGAGCAATTGCTGCGATAAGGACTCATCGAGATTGACGACATCTACATCTAAAAGAGTATCAAGACGCTCCTCGATCAAATATGAGAAACGGCCGAAATCCCGGCAACCTGCTACGGCGATGTCAATATCGCTCTTAGGCAAGTTGTTGCCTCGAGCGCGAGACCCAAACAGCACAACTTTCTCGGCGTCACATTCCCGAGCAAAATCTTCGATTTGCTTGTACACCTTGTCGAGAGATGCCATTTGCAGCCCTACAGCTTAATCTCAAAGTTGATCTCGGGGACGGCGGCTAGGTCGGCCAGGGTCACGCCGTCGACATACTTTTCGATCACGTCGTCCAGACCGCGCCAGAACTTGACCGTTGAGCACAGATCACTACGGGTGCAGCTGTTGTCGATGCCGTCGCACGCCACCGGAGCCGTGCTGCCCTCGACGGCGCGCAGGATGTCGCCGGCACGCACCTCGGCGGGGTCCTTGGCCATCATGTAGCCGCCGCCCTTGCCGCGCACGCTCTTAAGCAGGCCCGACTTCATAAGCGGACGAACCAGCTGCTCCAAGTACTTTTGCGAGATATGCTCGCGGTCGGCGACCTCGCGCAGGGCAATCTTGCCTTCGGCGTCGCCCAACGCCGCGATATAGATCATCAGCCGGAGGGCATAGCGGCCCTTAGAAGAAATGAGCATACCTACCCTCTCATCGTTGCCGGGACAAAATACCAGGCCTATTTGTCCCAAATCTTATGCACGCGGGGCAAACAAACCTGATTATTATGTCCCACATCTAAAAAGTCGAGTGGATTAGTCGGGTTTTCCCTTGACTAACGCCGAACCCATAGTAACTTTATTCCGAGAAGATTCCTAGGGTTTAGTACACCTATGAGTACACCATATACAGAGAGGGACAGCATGAGCGCAAATCCGCTGCTTTCCATCGAAGGTCTGACCGCCTCCGTGGACGAGAAGACCATCCTCCACAACGTCAACCTCAACGTCGCCGCCGGCGAGACCCACGTGCTGATGGGACCCAACGGCGCCGGCAAGTCCACCCTCGGCCACCTGGTCATGGGCGACCCTGTCTATACCGTCAACGACGGCCGCATCGTCTTTGACGGCCAGGACATCACCGAGCTCACCACCGATAAGCGCTCGCGCGCCGGCCTGTTCCTGAGCTTCCAGGCCCCGGTCGAGATCCCGGGCGTGCCGCTGTCGAGCTTTTTGCGTGCCAGCATCGCCGGCCGCCCCGGCCTGGAGATGAAGGGCAAGGAGTTCCGCCGGCGCGTCAAGGAGCTCGCGGCAGAGCTCAACATGGACACCGCCTACCTCAACCGCGAGCTGGGCGTGGGCTTCTCGGGCGGCGAGAAAAAGAAGGTCGAGATGCTCCAGCTCCTGCTGCTGCAGCCCAAGCTCGCCATCCTGGACGAGACCGACTCGGGTCTGGACGTCGACGCCCTGTCCACCGTCAGCCACGGCATGGACGCCTACCGCAAGAGCTGCGACGGCTCCATGCTCATCATCACGCACAACACGCGCATCCTGGAGCACCTGGATGTCGACCGCGTCCACGTTATGGTCAAGGGCCACATCGTGCGCGAGGACGACGCCTCGCTTATCCCCTGGATCGACAAGAACGGCTTTGAGACCTTCGAGCGCGAGGCCGCCGAGCAGCGCGCCCAGGCCGAGGCCGCCGCTGCCGAGCAGCAGGCGTAAAGGGGCGACGCAATGACCAAGAACCGCACCGAAGTCGCGGACATCGACCGCAGCCTCTACGACTTCACCTATGGCGAGGAGGGATTCGAGCGCCTCGACGCCGGCATAACGCCCGACATCGTGCGCGAGATCAGCGCCAAGAAGGACGAGCCGCAGTGGATGCTCGACCTGCGCCTCAAGTCCCTCGAGATCTTCAACCGCTTCCCCGACCCGACGTGGGGCCCCTCCATCGAGGGCCTGGACATGGACAACATCGTCACCTACGTCAAGCCCAACACCGACCAAAAGCACGACTGGGAGTCGGTGCCCGACGACATCAAGAACACCTTTGAGCGCCTGGGCATCCCCGATGCCGAGCGTAGCTACCTGGCGGGCGTCGGCGCGCAGTACGACTCCGAACTCGTCTACCACAACATGCAGGACACGGCGTCCAAGATGGGCATCGTCTACTCCGGCATCGAGGAGGCCCTGCACGACCCGCAGTGGGAGCCGCTCATCCACGAGAAGTTTATGACGCTCATCCCGCCCACCGACCACAAGTTTGCGGCCCTGCACGGCGCCGTGTGGTCGGGCGGCTCGTTTGTCTACGTGCCCAAGGGCACCAAGCTCGATTTTCCGCTGCAGAGCTACTTCCGCCTCAACGCCAAGGGCGCCGGCCAGTTTGAGCACACGCTCATCATCGTCGAGGACGATGCCGACCTGCACTTTATCGAGGGCTGCTCCGCACCCAAGTACAACGTGGCCAACCTCCACGCCGGCGCTGTCGAGCTCTTTGTGGGCAAGCGCGCGCACCTGCGCTACTCGACCATCGAGAACTGGTCCAAGAACATGTACAACCTCAACACCAAGCGTGCGCGCGTGGACGAGGACGGCGACATCGAGTGGATCAGCGGCTCCTTCGGCAGCCACGTGGGCTACCTCTACCCCATGAGCGTGCTCAACGGTCGCCGCGCCCGCTCGAGCTTTACCGGCATCACCTTTGCCGGCGCCGGCCAGAACCTCGATACCGGCTGCAAGGTCGTACTCAACGCGCCCGATACCTCGGCAACCGTCGAGACCAAGGGCATCTCCAAGAGCGGCGGCATCCAGACCTTCCGCAGCTCCATCGTGGCCACGCCCAAGGCCGAGGGTTCCAAGGCAACCGTGAGCTGCCAGTCGCTGATGCTCGACGACCAAAGCCGCTCCGATACCATCCCCGCCATGGACATCCGCGCCAAGAATGTCGACATCGGCCACGAGGCCACCATCGGCCGCATCGGCGACGATAAGGTGTTCTACCTGATGAGCCGCGGCATCTCGGAGGAAGAGGCCCGCACCATGATCGTCAACGGCTTTGCCAACCCGGTCTCCAAGGAGTTGCCGCTGGAGTACGCCGTCGAGATGAACAACCTGATCAAGCTCGAGATGGAAGGAGCGATCGGATAATGAAACAGACCACGAACACCGCCGCCACCACGCTCGAGCAGGTTAATGCGATGCCTGCCGCCACTTGGGGTTGGCTGCGCATGAACCAGACCAAGCTTGAGCTTTCGGACGAGCTTACCGTCGCTCCTGCCGAGGCCGTCGAGGTCGAGGGGCTGGACGAGCAGTTCCGCGGCACTGCCGACGCCTTCGACGCCACCATGGACGCCATGGCCGAGCGCTTCCCCGAGCGCCGCGCCTCCGCCCCCGGCGACGCTGCCGACCGCGCCCGCATCACACCAGAGACCGAGCTCGACGTGCCCGCCACCTCTGTCTACCAGGCCGGCGCCATCAAGCTCGAAGAGGAGCTCTCCCCTGCCGAGGCCTTCGAGACCGGCATGGGCGAGGCCGCCTACACCTACCTGGCCGACCACGCCACCAAGCGCATCGTCATCGACGTGCCCGCATACCAGCACGCCACGGTCACCGTGCGTGTGAGTGGCGTCGACGCTGCCGCGGCCATCGCCGCTATCGATGTCGTCGCCCGCCCACAGGCGACGCTCGACCTGCACATCGCTTTGGATTCCCCCGTTGCCGGCGAGGGTGTCGTGGGCTCCGTGCTGCGGGTGTGCGCTCACGAGTACGCCACCGTCAACGTGACTTGCACGCAGACGCTCGACGACAGCTGGATCGCACTCGATGACACCGGTCTGTTCCTAGACGAGGGCGCGCGCGTCAACGTGCAGCACACCGTCCTGGGTGCCGGCGCCAGCGCCACCGGCCTTGCCGGCGACCTGCTGGGCGACACCGCCAAGGTGACCATCGATACCGATTACCTGGGCGCCCGCGAACAGGTGCGTGACTTTAACTACGAGCTGCGCCACCGCGGTCGCAAGACCGAGTGCGAGATCGACGCCAACGGCGTGCTGACTGGCATGTCCAAGAAGGTCTACCGCGGCACCATCGACCTCGTGCACGGCTGCAAAGGTGCCGTCGGCACCGAGCGCGAGACGGTGCTCTTGGCCAACAAGGGCGTCGACAACAAGACCGTCCCCGTCATCCTCTGCGACGAGGACGACGTCGCCGGCAACCACGGCGCCACCATCGGTCACGTCCGTGACGAGCAGCTGTTCTATCTCGCCTGCCGCGGCCTTGACCAAAACGCCGCCGAGGACCTGTTCATCCGCGCCAAGCTGGAGGACGCCGCGCTTTCCGCCACTGACGAGCGCACCCGCGCTGCCGTCGTCCGCTTGGGCAATAACCTGATCGACAACTTTGAGGAGGAGCTCGCATGATCGACACCGAGCACGTTAAATGCGACACCTGTACTGCCCCCGAGCCCATGGAGCTCGACGCCAGCGACGAGGCCTCGCGCGGCTGGCCTACCGTCGACATCGAGACCAATCCCTACAAGGCGCAGTTCCCGCTGTTCCAGCAGCACCCCGAGATCGCCTTCCTCGATAGTGCCGCCACCGCGCAGCGTCCCGCCTGCGTGCTCGACGCCGAACGCGACTTCTACCAGCGCATGAATGCCAACCCTCTGCGCGGCCTGTACTCACTGTCCGTCGAGGCCACCGAGGCCATCGCGAAGGTGCGCCAGCAGATCGCCGACCTCATCGGCGCCCCCCAGGCCAACGAGGTCGTCTTCACCCGCAACACGAGCGAGTCGCTCAACCTGGTCGCCAAGAGCTTTGCGCCTACGGTGCTCAAGCCGGGCGACGAGGTCGTCATCACCATCATGGAGCACCACTCCAACCTGATTCCGTGGCAGCAGGTCTGCCGCGATACCGGCGCCAAGCTCGTCTACCTCTACCCCACCAAGACCGGCCAGCTCACGACCGAGGAGGTTCTGTCCAAGGTGGGCCCCAAGACCAAGATCTTGGCCGTGGGTCAGGTCTCTAACGTCCTGGGCGTTGAGAACCCGGTCAAGAACCTCGGCAAGCTCGTGCACAAGTACGGTGGCTATCTGGTCGTCGATGGTGCACAGTCGCTGCCGCACATGCCGGTCAACGTGGCCGATCTGGGCGCCGACTTCTTTGCCTTTAGCGCGCACAAGGCCATGGGCCCCATGGGCATCGGCGTGCTGTGGGGCAAGATGGACCTGCTCAACGCCATGCCGCCCATGCTCACCGGCGGCGAGATGATCGACTCGGTCACCGAGCAGGACGCCGTCTGGGCGCCCGTCCCCGAGAAGTTCGAGGCCGGCACGCAGGACGCCGCCGGCATCTTCGCCACGGGCGCGGCGCTTGACTACCTGGTCAACACGGTAGGCTACGAAAATATCCAGACCCGTGAGAAGGCACTCGTCCACTACCTGATGGGCGAGCTCATGCAGCTCGACTTTGTCCAGATCATCGGCTCCATCTATTGGGACAACCACCACGGCGTCGTCAGCTTTAACGTCAAGGGCATCCACCCGCACGATGTCGCGAGCATCATGGACATGGACGGCGTTTGCATCCGCGCCGGTCACCACTGCGCGCAGCCGCTGCTCACCTGGCTGGGCGTCGAGAACCTTGCCTGCTGCCGAGCCAGTGTAGCCTTCTACAACGACAAGGCCGATATCGACAAGTTCATCGCCGGCCTGCATCACGTTTGGAGCACGTTCAATGGGTAACCTCTACACCTCCACCACGTTTATGGAGCACAACTCGCACCCCGACTACAAGTACGAGATGGATGCCCCCACGCACGAGCACGACGGCATCAACCCCAGCTGCGGCGACGAGCTCACCTTGCAGCTGCGTGTCGAGAACGGCGTGATCGAGGAGGCCTCCTTTACCGGTCACGGCTGCGCCATCAGCCAGGCCAGCGCCGACATCATGGCCGACCTCATCACCGGCGAGACGGTCGAGGAAGCACGTCGCTTGGCAGGGCTCTTCCTCGCCATGATTCGCGGCGAGCAGCTCTCCGAGGAGGACCTGGAAGACCTGGACGAGGCCGCCCAGCTCCAGGACATCTCGCACATGCCCGCCCGCGTCAAATGCGCCGAGCTCGCCTGGCGCACCCTCGACGGTATGCTCACGGGACAAAATAATCAGTAATAGTTGTCTCAAATCTGAAGAATTCTGTTGGCCGAATCGCTTAACTTTCGCGATTCGGCCATTTTCTTTTCTGCCTTTATTTCGAGCTCTCGGCCTGCGCGTCCACCTGCGCATAAGCGCGCACAATACGAGAAACCGTACTTTTGCCAATCCCGGTATAGTGCTCAATCTGACGCACCGTAAATCCGGCATCGCGCAATCCAACGATAACGGCATCGCGCCGCGCCGGCGGTGCGGCTTTAACCCCGTGGAGCGGAGCCCCGAGGCTCTTCGCCAACCTGTCGGCAAAGGCGTGGCGTTCCCACTCCGTCTCTTTCATATCGCACAGCGCTGGCTCGCCGCCGCCGGACATCGCTAGCGAATAGGCAATAAAGCCCTCGGCAGAACCAAAAAGCTCAAGCACGCAAGAAGGATCGGAAAATCCCCTCGTGACATCGGCCGCATCGCTGTCGTAAGCGCGCAGATGCTCCGCAAAGCTGCTCCAGGGATAACGCTCGATTAGGCTAATGCCCTCCTCCTGCGGATCGGCGTGTACGGAGCGAATAGCCTCCATCACCTGCCAGTCGGTATCGAGCGAGCGGCGCTCAAAACGCTCACGAAATAGGCAGCCCGCGCGCCCAGCGCGCTTATTGAACCGACGAGCATACGTCAACAGCAGCCGCTGCATAGCAGCGCTCATTTCGTCCTCGTAATCCAAAAGCACCAGATCCACGTAGTCGCTCATGAGACACCACGCCACAATCGTCACCTGGGCATCGCGGCAGCAGTCGCGCATCAGTTCCAAAAACTCCCACCGGTCCTCGTCGCTCTTAAAGATCAACTGCCCGCCCATACCGCGGGCACAAACATGGTAAAAACCGGTGATCGTTTTCCAAACGCGCTGCATGGCGCTCCCTTCGCCGGGATCTGCTTACCATCCAATACATCACGATTGAAGCGTGCCATCAAAACATTCACGCAAAATGGCACCCGTCGACGGTAAAAGGCGGCAATCCGATGGCGAACGGCAATATAGCCACAGGTCAGGCAACGCTGTCTTGCCAAAAGCTAATCAAAACCTTAATAAAAACTAACACCCTACAAAATGTCGCTTGACCGCAAATAGTCTGGTTAAATCGCTTCAATTGAAAGTTCCGCGCTTCTCGCTACGAAAACTGAGCCGTTCGCCGAATATTCCGTGCATTTCGCGGTATTATAGGGGCTGCATGTCATGTCCCTTTCGAAGGGTCGCCCGGCAATCGCCAGCCACGACCCCCAGACGGGACGCCAACACGATAGAGAGGAGAGGCATGCAGTACTCACAGGAAGTGGAGAACATGTGCCCCGTTGCCAAGGGTGCATACCACGGCCCCGCACCCATCCCCGAGGAGGGCAAGTGGGTCCAGGCTAAGGAGATTTCCGACATCTCCGGTCTTACGCACGGTGTGGGTTGGTGCGCACCTCAGCAGGGCGCCTGCAAGCTCACGCTGAACGTCAAGGACGGCATCATCGAGGAGGCCCTCGTTGAGACCATCGGCTGCTCGGGCATGACCCACTCTGCCGCCATGGCTTCCGAGATCCTTCCCGGTAAGACCATCCTCGAGGCCCTCAACACCGACCTCGTCTGCGACGCCATCAACGTTGCTATGCGCGAGATCTTCCTGCAGATCGTTTACGGCCGCAGCCAGACCGCGTTCTCCGAGGGCGGCCTGCCCGTGGGCGCCTCCCTCGACGACCTCGGCAAGGGCCTTCGCTCTCAGGTCGGCACCATGTTCGGCACCAAGGCCAAGGGCGCTCGTTACCTCGAGCTCGCTCAGGGCTACGTCACCCGCATGGCTCTCAACGACAAGAACGAGATCATCGCATTCGAGTTCCTGAACCTCGGTAAGTTCACCGACGCCGTCAAGGCCGGCAAGACCCCCGAGGAGGCCATCGCTGGCGCTATGGGCCACTATGGTCAGTGGGAGAACGCTGCCAAGTACATCGACCCGCGCACCGACGAGGAGACTCACTCCGTCGCCAGCGTGTTCCCGGTTCACGAGTAGAAAGGGAGGGAAATAACTATGACTGTTACGTTCGAAGGTTACGAGCGCCGCGCTGACAAGATCAACAAGTGCCTCGCCGACAACGGCATCGCCTCCCTCGAGGAAGCTCTGCAGATCTGCACCGACAAGGGCTTCAACCCGCGTGAGATCGTCAACAACACCCAGTCCATCGCCTTCCAGAACGCCGAGTGGGCCTACACCCTCGGCTGCGCTCTCGCTGTCAAGCGTGGCGCCAAGACTGCTTCTGAGGCTGCCGCCATCATCGGCGAGGGCATCCAGGCTTTCACCGTTCCCGGCTCCGTCGCCGAGGACCGCAAGGTCGGTCTGGGCCACGGTAACCTGGGCGCCATGCTGCTCTCCGACGACACCGAGTGCTTCGCCTTCCTGGCTGGCCATGAGTCCTTCGCTGCCGCCGAGGGCGCTATCGGCCTGGCTCTGAACGCCAACAAGGCTCGTAAGAAGCCGCTGCGCGTTATCCTCAACGGTCTGGGCAAGGACGCCGCTCAGATCATCGCCCGCATCAACGGCTTCACCTACGTGAAGACCCAGTTCGACTACTTCACGGGCGAGCTCAAGGTCGTCGAGACCATCCCCTACTCCGATGGTCCCCGCGCCGCCGTCAACTGCTACGGCGCCGACGACGTCCGCGAGGGCGTTGCCATCATGTGGCACGAGAACGTCGACATCTCGATCACCGGCAACTCCACCAACCCCACGCGCTTCCAGCACCCCGTCGCTGGCACCTACAAGAAGGAGCGCCTCGAGGCTGGCAAGAAGTACTTCTCCGTCGCTTCTGGTGGCGGCACTGGCCGTACCCTGCACCCGGACAACATGGGCGCCGGCCCTGCCTCTTACGGCATGACCGACACCATGGGCCGTATGCACTCCGACGCCCAGTTCGCCGGTTCTTCCTCCGTGCCTGCGCACGTCGACATGATGGGTCTCATCGGCATGGGCAACAACCCCATGGTCGGTGCCACCGTCGCCTGCGCTGTCGCCGTCGAGGAGGCCCTCAAGGCCTAATCGCGCCCGCGCGATGCTCATATAGTTGAGCTTTAGAGCCGCTACCCACCCGGGTAGTGGCTCTTTTTTGTTGCCATAAAACGTTCGAGATCCGATATATCAGTTCTGATGGAACATGAAGTGTGAGGAGAAGGAGCCGCCAAGTGGCTTCAACGTCCACGTGCCATATTTGCCCTTTGCCGATTTATCCAATCTTTGCGATATCTTTGCCGATCACCCATGCGACAATGCGCGGACGAGAAAGGAATCCCATGGAATCAACTGATGTACTGGTAATCGGATCGGGCATCGCGGGCCTTTGCGCCGCCATAGAAGCAGCACGCGCGGGCGCGACCGTTGCCATCGCATGCGCCGGCAAGACCATGAGCGGATCGAGCTTCTTCCCGGGCACCTGGGGCCTCGGCCTTATTGGCCCCGTCGACAAAGACGACGAGCAAGACCTCATCGACACCATCCAAACCGTCGGCGGCGGCGCTGCCGACCCCGAACTCGTCCAGACGTTCGTCCACGGCATTCCCCAAGCGATTGACTGGCTCGAACAGGATGTGGGCGTAGAACTCCAGCGTCCGCAAAGCACCGAGAGCGCCCAGCAAAAGCAATTTATCCCCTGCTTTGACCATAAGACACGCATGTGGCGCGGTCTGACCCGCAAGCCTCTTGAAGACGCGTGTGCGGCCCAGATCAAGTCTCTTGGCATTCGTCTGCTCCCCCGCCACGAGCTCATCGATCTTGTTGAGGACACAACCGGAAAGATTACCGGCGCCGTGCTCTACAACCAAACAGACGAGCGCATCGTGACCTTTACAACAAAGGCCACTATCATCGCTGCGGGCGGCACGGGCGGCCTGTTCGAGCGCAGCCTCACTTCGGCCGATGTACTCAGCTCATCACAGGCCATCGCACTGGCGCACGGCGCATCCCTTACCAATATAGAGTTCATTCAGATGATGCCCGGTTTCATTGAACCTAAGCGCAACCTGGTCTTTAACGAAAAGACCTGGCGCTACGTCACGTTCGACCAACCGGTCGACATTGCCAACGAAAAGTTAGACGATCTGCTTGAGCAACGCTCAGGATATGGCCCCTTCACTTCGCGCTTGGCTTCTCGCGCCATCGATCTTGCCATCGATCAAGCAGGTGCCGAAGGCCTAGCGCTCCACTACGACTTCCCTCGCGAGAATATTCCCGAGTTCGTGCAGACCTTTGCCACCTGGCTGCAAGACGAGCATGGTATCGCGCCGAGCGACGAGATGCGCGTGGCGATGTATGCCCACGCCGCCAACGGCGGTATCAAGATCGACAAGACCGCGTACACGGGCATTGAGGGCCTCTACGCCTGTGGCGAGGCAACAGGCGGCATGCACGGCGCCGACCGCATCGGAGGCCTGTCGAGCGCCAATGGCATCGTATTCGGGCGTATCGCTGGCGCATCAGCGGCTCGAGCAGCACTGGACGCTCCCGAGGCTGACGCACCGGTGGATGTCGCCCTCCCCGAGCATGGCATCGCTACAGCAGTCGCCGAGCGCCTAACCCGCTGCCTCAAGCACACAATGAGCGCCTACTGCATGATCAACAGGACCGATGCGGGTCTATCCAAGGCGCTGCAGGAGCTTGAAAGCCTGCAAGATGAAGCCACGACTCTAAATAAGCCGCGTGCCAACGACAGCGAAATCGCTGCCCTCGCGCGCCTACAGTCGCAAATTCAGCTGGCTGCGGAGATGGTCAAAGCCATGCGCAAACGAACCGAAAGCCTAGGTTCGCACTATCGAGCGAATTAAACTGGACGCCTATCTAACGCAGAACACAACTAATCGATATCCATGGGTCCCGTGAGCTCGAAGTGACACGGGGCCCATTCGTGTCCGCACGACAGCGTATCCTTATTCTGAATACAGAGCGGGCAAAGCCCGCATGGACAATAGGCCAGCGAGGAGGAGATATGGATAGTAGAGATATCGAGAAGTGGCGTGTCGAACTTGATAGCTACGCCAATGTGGAAGACGGGGTTGAGTATTGGCTCGCACGCGATTTAATGGAACCCATGGGATACACTCGATGGGAGAACTTCGCCGAAGTTGTTAAGAGGGCAAAAGTCTCGTGCGAAACAAACAAAACTCCAGTTGATTCCCATTTTCGTGACACCACGAAAATGGTAACTGCCGGTGTCGCCGCTCGCGCGGTTAAAGACTACAAACTTACGCGCTATGCATGCTATTTAATCGCCCAGAACGGAGATTCAAACAAGCCAGAGATCGCACTCGCCCAGGCATACTTTGCCGTGCAGACGCGCCGCCAAGAGCTCATAGAGCAGCGCTTCGCAGAGATTCAGCGCTTGCAGGCGCGCCACTCGCTATCCGATTCAGAGAAACAGCTCTCGGGTATTGCGTTCAAACGCGGCGTGGACTCCAAAGGATTCGCGATCATCAAGTCGAAGGGCGATGAAGCGTTATTCGGCGGCAGAAGCACGGCGGAAATGAAGCAGCAGCTCGGCGTACCCAAGAGCGCGGCATTGGCGGACAGGTTAGCCGATGTCCTCATCAAAGCAAAGGACCTTACGAACTCGATGACTGCTTTCAACGCAGAGGAACACGACCTGTACGGTCTGGACCAGATCAAGCAAGAGCACGTCGAGAACAACACAAGCGTGCGTGGCAGCCTCATCGACCGCGGAATTGTCCCCGAAAATCTACCACCTGCCGAGGACACAAAGAAGCTCGAGCGTCGCGTGAAGGCAGACGAGAAGAAACTCAAGGAGGGTACTGACGGCTTTGCCGATCCACAGGGTAGACTCGATTTGTAAATATTCCGGGTTACTTTGGTGGGCCGTCAGGGGGTCAGCTTGTTGCGCAGGCGGCCGCTGCGGCGCCAAGGCGCCTTGCGCGCTGCGCTGGCAAACGCTTACGCGTTTTCTAAGCTCCGCGCCCTTTCGGGTTCGACCCCATGTGAGGTCAACAAAAAAGACGGCCAACTTTCGTTGACCGTCTTACATGCTTTGGTGGGCCGTCAGGGGGTCGAACCCTGGACCTTGGGATTAAGAGTCCCCTGCTCTACCAACTGAGCTAACGACCCAAAGCTAAAGTCCGTTGTCCGGACTTTAGAGGAGATATCGTGTGGTGGGCCGTCAGGGGGTCGAACCCTGGACCTTGGGATTAAGAGTCCCCTGCTCTACCAACTGAGCTAACGACCCGATATCAACACGAAGCAAGAACTGGGGTGGGTAAAGGGACTCGAACCCTCGACCTACGGGACCACAACCCGTCGCTCTAGCCAACTGAGCTACACCCACCGTGTCCTGTGCGCTTCGCGCTCGACTATTATTGCAAGGAACGCCATGCGATGCAAGCCCCAATTTTCAAGAATTTTGAAAAGAGCTTTTTGGATCCATTTCGGGCAAATCCTACCGGTTCCATAGGAGTAAACTTGCCCCACCCCGATGTTCGAAAGGACAAGCATGAAAGAACTCTCCAATCGCACGGCAACATTCACCGATTCAGTCATCCGCCGCATGACACGCATCTCCAATAAGTACGACGCCGTCAACCTCTCGCAGGGCTTCCCTGACTTCGATCCCCCGGCGCAGCTGCTCAACAGCCTGAGCGCCATCGCCAGCGACCCCAAGCCGCTCTATCACCAGTACTCCATCACCTGGGGCTCCCAGGCCATGCGCGAGGCGCTCGCTGCCAAGCAGGAGCACTTTATGGGCATGCCGGTTGACCCCAACCAGAACATCGTGGTCACCTGTGGCTCCACCGAGGCCATGATGGCCGCCATGATGACGGTTACGAACCCCGGCGACAAGGTCGTCATCTTCTCGCCGTTCTACGAGAACTACGGCGCCGATACCATCCTCTCAGGTGCCGAGCCCATCTATGTGCCGCTCAACCCGCCCACGTTCGACTTCGATCGCGAGGTCCTCGAGGCGGCCTTCCGTGATAACGATCCCAAGGCGATTGTCCTGTGCAACCCTTCCAACCCTTGCGGCAAGGTCTTTACGCGCGAGGAGCTCACCTTTATCGCCGACCTCTGCAAAAAGTACGACGCCTACTGCATCACCGACGAGGTGTACGAGCACATCGTCTACGCGCCCCACGAGCACGTCTATATGGCCACGCTGCCCGGCATGTTCGAGCGCACTATCAGCTGCAGCTCGCTGTCTAAGACGTACTCCATCACCGGCTGGCGTCTGGGCTACACCATTGCCCCGACCCAGATCACCGAGCGCATCAAGAAGGTCCACGACTTTCTCACCGTGGGTGCCGCCGCTCCCCTGCAGGAAGCCGTCGTCACCGCCCTCAAATTCGACGACAGCTATTACCAGGAGGTCCTCGACCTCTACGCCGCCAAGCGCGACCTGTTCTGCCAGGGACTCGACAGCATCGGTCTTGAGCACAACGTGCCACAGGGCGCCTACTACGTCATGATGGACATCTCTGAGTTTGGATATGATAGCGACCTCAAATTCTGCGAGGACCTCGCGTCTAAGGTGGGCGTGGGCGCCGTACCCGGCTCGAGCTTCTTCCGCGAGCCCGTCAACCATCTGATTCGTTTCCACTTTGCCAAGCGAGACGAGACACTTAACGCGGCGCTGGAGAACCTCAAGTCGCTGCGTGATAAAATCAAGCCGCGCGGGTAAGGACGGCCCAGCAACTAAAGCAACCAAAGAAGCCTCGCACCGCCCGCCGCGTTGCGAGGCTTCTTTTTATAGCGCTTTCTTAAATGGTTTAGAGCTCTATACTTTAGTCACGGAGCAACTCGTCCCAGAGAGAGGAATACTATGGCAGAGCAGCAGCTTATCGGAGCGCTCGAGGCTGGCGGCACCAAGATGGTCTGCGCCACGGGCTATGCAGACGGTACGGTCCTGGAGCGCGAGCAGATTGCGACCACGACCCCGCAGGAGACCGTTGAGGCCGTCAACGCATGGTTTGCCGACAAGGGCATCGCCGCGCTGGGCATTGGCGCCTTTGGCCCCACGGCAGTCAACCCTGCCTCGCCCCAATACGGCAAGATCCTGGAGACGCCCAAAACGGCATGGCGCTACTTTGATCTGCTGGGCACCATTCAAAACGAGCTCAATATTCCCTGTGGCTACGACACCGACGTCAACGTCGCCTGCTTGGGCGAGGTCACCTTCGGTTGCGCCCAGGGCCTCACCGACGTGGTCTACCTGACCATCGGCACCGGCGTGGGCGCCGGCGTGCTCTCGGGCGGCCAGCTCGTGCACGGTATGATGCATCCCGAAGCCGGCCATATCCTGGTCACGCGCGATCCGCGCGACACCATCGGCGAGCATAGCGCCTGCCCCTTCCACGACAACTGCCTCGAGGGCCTCATCGCCGGCCCCGGCGTTAAAAAGCGCTGGAATGGCAAGAGCGCCGGAGACATGGCCGAAGATCCGGAGGCCATGGACCTGCTCGCAGGCTACCTGGCACAGGCGCTCATGACCTACACGCTGTGCTACGCGCCGCAAAAGATCATCATCGGCGGCGGCGTGGCCGACCACACCCCCATCGTGCCGCTCGCACGCAAAAAGTGCGCCGAGATGCTCAACGGCTATATCGTCACGCCCGAGGTCAACGACATCGAAACCTACATTGTCAATAACAGCCTTGAGGGCAAGCAGGGCATCATGGGTTGTCTGGCCCTTGGCGCCCAGGCGCTCCAGTAAAGGACACATCAACGGGGCACGGCGTAGCCAAACTCGTAAAACGCCCGGACAACGCCGTCACGCCCCGCAGGAGCCCTCAAACGCATAAGGCCGCCTAGGACCAAGCAAACGTCCTAGGCGGCCTTTTTGGTGTAAATCAGCGACCGTAAGAGATATCGGAGCACGACGCCTGTCGTCGCCCCGCAGCAGTCGATCATCACATCGGTAATCATGCCGGCGCGACCGGGCACAAAAAGCTGGATCGTCTCGTCGATAGAGGGAACAAGCAGCAAGAACACCGCCGTGGGCAGCAACACATCAAACGTGCGCCGGCCTTCGAGGTCAAAGGCGTGCGTCGCCAAGATGCCAAGCACCATGTACTCGGTAAAATGAGCGCACTTGCGCACGACGAAGTTGGTCACCCACTCGTATGGAAGCCCCAGGGCCTGCAAAAAGCCGCGAATGGATTCCATGATCGACAAGCTCAACGAACCAGACCCCGTACCGGGAACCAGCGAATTGCCCCAAATGACGAGCACCATGGCGCAGGCGGCAAGCGCCCATTTTCGATCGAGCTTAACCATGAGGCAATTATGCCTCCGCGCGCAGCGGTGTAAAGCTGGCGGTACCGCCCTCGATAACGCTCAGATAGGCACGGCCCGTGCGCTTGACGGCCGCAGACTGTAGACGGTTGATCTCTTCCTCGAGAATCTGATTGACGCGCTCATGGCGACGGTTTTCCATAACGCCGGCAGCGATAGCCTCGGCACGCTCGATACCCTCGCGCGAGATACGCGCGGTATCCTCGGGAAGCACGGAACTGTGGCGACCGACATAGACGGGAGCAGCCGAGACAGGTGAGGCTGCAGGCGTGGGCACCGCCACGGGGGCGGGCTCGGCAGCCTCGGCCATGATCGCCATAGCGGCGGCCCACATGTCCTCGTGGCCCGAATAATCGGCCATGGGGATATCTTCCTCAAGAGAGGCATCGGGGAGACTGCCGGTATCCACGCGATCCTGGGCATCGATAGACGCAGTGATGGCGGCAGGCTCGTCCAGATCGGAGAGATCAACACCCTTGGCATCGGAAATGATGGGCATGCTGGCGAGCTTGGCGTTGTACGGCGCCGCCTCCGCGGCCTGCATTTGGGCCGAAGCGCCCCAAAGCGAGCTTTCGGCAGCTCGGCGAGCGGCAATGGTTTCCTCGTCGACAGCCAGGGGCTCATCGGCAAAGGGGTCGGCGACAGGAGCCGCCTGAGCTGCGCTCTGTTGGCCGGCCGAAGCAGCCGACGCGGCAGAGGCGTACGCAGCCGACGACGCGCCGTTATAGGCGGCATTGTTGGCTGCGTTGGCTACAAGCGCCACGAAGGCTGCGGTGCTGCCCGCAGGGGCTGCATGAGAGCCCGAGACGGCGCGTGCGGCAGCGGCAATGTCATCGCGATTGTAAGAACCGGTCTTTCCACCGTTGGTGAGCTCATCGATTGCGACCTGGTAGACATCGCGCGAACGCACGGGATCGCAGCTGACCGGGGAATCGTCATCGAGCATGCTGTCGATCATAGACCAGGCCTCGGCCTCATCCATGGCGTTAGCCGCGCGCGCGATAGTGGGAACGCCATCGTCGGCGTGACGGCGCTGGAACGCACCGGTCAGGCCGGAGAGAAATGCGGAAGAAGGCTGTGCGGCATTGGCCTGATCAGCCGGAGCCGCAGGCTGAGGCGCCGCCCCCTGCTGCTGTGCGGGAATCGAGGCGGTCTTGAACTCGTTGTGGGTCCGGCCAAACTGAGCGGCGCCGCCCACGGCATCGGGCTCAAACAGGCGGCCATCGTGCTCGGCACGATACTCGGAGATGCCCAGCGAGGCTGCGTAGATGCCCACGCCCGCCACCGCACCAACGGCGAAGGGAACCGCGCCCGCGACAACCGTCTCGTTGACCGACGAGAACGGCAACGTCGCGGCATACATCACCACGGGGGCGGCAAGGCCGATCCCGCAGGAAAGTCCGGCAAGGACTGCTCGTTGTGTTGCATCAGAAGAAGCCATGAGCTCTCCCCATCTTCCAGCACCCAAATCGCATCATTTAGTTGGCTGCGCGAGAGAAGATGAAGCGGGACATGCGTCCCAAAGCAACGGTATATAGTTCGTTTCATCTGCGTTTTCCGTCGCGAAGCTTAAAAGTTATTATGCGAAACCGACCCTCCGATTGCAAGCGATGAGGCCGGATTATGGCTCGAAAACTGCTGCTTGTCGGTCATAAGGTCAAAAAATGTTGCCGAGTGGCGCCGTAAAGAAAGGGCCGGGGCATAAACCCCGGCCCGATTGCCCGTTCTTATGGCGATATAGCGTGCGGCTTTTGGTCTAAAACGTCTGCTCGTAGTCGCTGTGCTTTTTGGCCGAACGCACCAGGAACTCCTGGTTGGTGTTGGTGCCCTTAAGACCCTTAATAAACGACGCCGCCGCGCGCTCGGTGTTGTTCATACCGGCGAGAATGCGACGCAGGCCGAAGACAAACGGGCGCATCTGCTCGTCGACCAGCAGGTCCTCGTTGCGCGTACCGGAGGCAACGGGGTCGATGGCCGGGAAGATGCGGCGATCGGCAAGATCGCGGTCGAGCTTGAGCTCCATGTTGCCGGTGCCCTTGAACTCCTCAAAGATGACCTCATCCATCTTGGAGCCGGTGTCGATAAGGGCGGAGGCGAGGATGGTGAGCGAGCCGCCGTTTTCGATATTGCGGGCTGCACCCAGGAAACGCTTGGGCGGATAGAGAGCTGCCGAATCGACGCCGCCCGAAAGGATACGACCCGAGGCGGGTGCCGCCAGGTTGTAGGCGCGGGCAAGACGCGTGATGGAGTCGAGCACCACCACGACATCGCCGCCCAGCTCCACAATGCGCTTGGCGCGTTCGATGACGAGCTCGGCCACGCGGGTGTGGTTCTCGGCAGGCATATCGAAGGTCGAGGCCACGACCTCGCCCTTGATGGAGCGCTGCATATCGGTGACCTCTTCGGGGCGCTCGTCGACGAGTAGGCAGATGAGGTGCACCTCGGGGTTGTTGATCGAGATGGACTGGCAGATCTTCTTAAGGATCGTTGTCTTGCCGGCCTTGGGCGGCGACACGATCAGGCCACGCTGGCCCTTGCCGATCGGTGACACGATATCGATAGCGCGACCGGTAATGGAGTCCTTGCCGTGCTCCATACGCAGCGGCTCGTTGGGATAGACCGGGGTAAGGTCGCCGAACTTGGGGCGGTTGCGGATCTGCTCGGGATCCATGCCGTTAACGGTCGTGATCTTGGCGAGGCCGGCTCGCTTGTCGCCGCCGCGCGAGGGACGCAGCGAACCCTCGATGACATCGCCCGTGCGCAGGCGTGCGGAGCGGATGAGGTAAGCGGGGACGAAGGCGTCTTCGTTGGACTTCATGTAACCGTGGGCATGGATGATGCCGGAGCCGTCCGGGCGAATCTGCAGGATGCCCTTAATATCGCGGAAGCCCTCGGCCTTCGCGGCGGTCGTGTAGATCTCCTCGACAAGCTCGGCCTTCTTCTTGCCGGTCGTCTCGATCTCGAACTCTTTTGCCTTCTCGCGCAGCTCGGCGACCTTCATGGCCGCAAGCTCCTCGCGCGAAAGCGTGGGCTCGGTGGGGGCGGCGTTGCGCTCCTTGTTGCGCTGCTTGCGGTCGCGCTGACGGCTGCGGCGGTCGTTGTTGCGATCGTCCTTGCGGTCGTTGCGCTCGTCGTTGCGCTTGTGCTGACGGCGGCCGGGACGGACACCCGCTTCGGCCTCGGCGCCCCCGTCAGCCGCGGCTGCGGGCGTATCGGTGCCGGACGGGGCCTCGCCCTCTGCCTTGGCATCGGCGTTGGCATGGGCGCTGGGATCGGCGTCGCCCTGCTGCTCGGCAACCTTGGCCCTTGCGGACTTCTTGCGCGTACGCTTGGGCTTCTCAGTTGCCGGCTGATCGGCGCTCTCGGCCTCGGAAGCGGCATCGGCGGTTACCTCCGAGGACTTATCGTCGACGGGCTTGGCCTCAGCCTTGACCTTCGCCTTCGTCGAGCGCTTTGCCGCGGTGCGACGGCTGCGGCCGGGACGGACATCGACGGGCTCGGCATCGGCAGATGCGGGAGCCTCGGTGGACGGAGCGTCCTGGACCAGGGCATCGACCGTGGCCGTAGGCTCGGCCGTCACCGCTGCGCCCTGGGCAGCAGCTGCTGCGGCAGCGGCTTTCTCGGCCTCAACATACGCCTTGGGCTTGCGGCCGCGACGATGCGGGCGCAGAGCCGGATCAACGACGGGAACCTCGTTGACCTCAGCGTGCACGACGGGCTCAGCGGAGGAAGCGCCCTCCCCTGCCGCAGAACGAGCCGGAGCTTCAGCGACCTCAGGAGTCAGCTGCTCGACGGGCTGCTGCGTCTTGGCTGCCGCACGGCGATGCGTGCGCGGTGCCGGCTTCTCGGCCGACTGTTCGGCAGCAGGAGCCTCGGGGGCGACCGGCGCAGCGAACTCAGTCAATGCCGCGGCCTCGCGCTCGGCAGCGCGACGGCGGGCACGCACAACCTGGGCCTCGCTAATCTGCGCCAGTGCACGGGCCTGCGCGACCTCATCGGAAATGGGGGCCGAAGCATCGGTGGCAACGGGGCGCTTCGCGCGCGTGGTGCGCGTCGTACGACGCTTGGGCTTTTCGGCATCCTCGCCGTCCGCAGCAGGCTTGGCCAAACGACGCGTGCGCTTAGGCTTAGCGGGAGCAGCCTCCTCGCTAGCAACGGGCGTGGTGGGCGCGGCGGCCTTAAGCGCCTCGGGAGCCGAGACCTGCGCCGGCGCGGAAAGCACGGCCTGGTCCGACGTAACCGGTGCAGCGGGAGCCGTTTGCGTCGTCGTTATTTCGTTTTCTTGTTGTTGATCAGACACAGTGTTTGCTCAACTTTCTTTTCAAGCCCTGTGATCACATGCTCCCTGCATAAACCTTCAGGGCGGCTAAACAGTCTAGCTCCGTCAAATACCGACGGACATCATTGATCTGTATAGAGATGATTGCGTTATATACGCAGCGTTAGTGTAACACAACCGCAACCACCTGCAACTTAGTCATCGGGGACGTTCTTAAACGACTAGTCAAAAGGGATGCTCTTTACAAAGTTCCGGCGTACACCATCGCCACATCATAAACCGCGGTGAAATAGTTCCCAAATCCCGGCCGGCACCTCTCAAGCAGGAACCATTCCACCGCAACTCATAAGAAGAAGGCAGATCAAGCCTCGAGCATCGAGAAAACGGAACAGCTAAGGGACAAGGGCATCGGCCCCAAGATCGATGTGCCACGAATCGCGCCCATCTACTACGTTTGCCCCCGCACCCCTGACCATACTCACTATTTTTCGAAAGTCGCAGACCTGCTACCTGCGGTTTTAATATTGCGATTTTCGGCGTGGTTCGGGGTACGCACTTAAACGTAGTAGATGCCCCCGATTCTTGGCAGAAGGTATCCCACCGCTCCTCCACGGGACAAAAATGATCCGTTTTCCTCCGTCCCCTAGGGTCATTTTCAAAACTATGGCTGTTTACTACGATGAATCGCTCAACCACGACCACGCCAAAAACCGAAATAATAAAACCCCAGCTAGATGGCTTGCACTTTTCGGTGAAAAGCCCGTGTGATTGGAATCCCTCGATTCATCGTAGTAAACCGGTATAGTTGCGATTTGGTAGCATTTTCCAGCAAGCCAAATTGTCTCGCTAAACGCAAAAAGCCCGACCTCCGCATGGGGAGATCGGGCTTTCGAGGCTCAGTCAAACCAAACCAACGCAGTCAAACGACCAGCGCTTACATCTGCTCGGGGGCAGAAACGCCAACGAGGGTAAGCACCAGGGCGAGCGTCACACGGACGGCGTCGCAGGCGGCCAGACGGGCGCGCGAGAGCTCAGGGTCGACGGGACGGCCCTCGCTCGGAAGGACCTGGCAGGCGGCGTAGAAGCTGTGGAAGTCGCCAGCGAGCTCCTCGGCAAAGTGCGTCAGGCGGAACGGGGCGCGATCGCGAGCACAGCTACCGATGAGGTCGGTGAGCTCGTTGAGCTTACGCGAAAGGGCAAGCTCGGTCGGGTCGGTCAGCAGCGAGTAATCGACGTTCTCGCCAATAGCCTTCTCGGCGACGGCCTTCATGCCCATCTCGGCGGCCTGCTCGGCGGTAACGTCGGCGGCACGACGCAGGATGGAGCACACGCGAGCGTGAGCGTACTGCACGTAGTACACCGGGTTGGAGTTGTCGCGCTTCTTGACGGCCTCAATGTCGAAGTCGACCATCTGGTTGGAGCTCTTGGAGATGAGCGTGTAGCGAGCGGCGTCGGAGCCGACCTCGTCGACGAGTTCCTGCAGGGTCACCATGGTGCCCTTGCGCTTGGACATGCGGACGGGCTTGCCGTTGCGCAGCAGGTTGACGAGCTGGCCCAGCAGAACCTCAAACTTGCCGGGATAGCCAAGAGCGTCACAGACGCAGCGGACGCGCTCGATGTAGCCGTGGTGGTCGGCGCCCCAGATGTCGATGACGTGGTCGACGCGCTGGAACTTATCCCAGTGATAGGCAACGTCGGAGGCGAAGTAGGTGTACTCGCCATCGGACTTGATCAGGACGCGGTCCTTGTCGTCGCCCAGGTCGGTGGAGCGGAACCACAGGGCACCGTCCTTGGTGTAGAGGTAGCCCATCTTGTCGAGCTTCTCAAAAGCGCGGTCGACGGCGGAGGTGCCGGCGGTCTCGCCCTCGGTGTCCTTCACGTACAGAGAGCGCTCGGAGAACCAACGATCAAAGTCGCAGTTAACGGCGTGGCAAAGGTCGCGCATGTTGTCGACCATCTTTACGTAGCCGCGCTCGCGGAAGCTCTCCATGCGCTCCTGCGGATCGGCGTTGACCCACTTATCGCCGTCGGTGCGCCAGAACTCGGCAGCCTCGTCGATGATGTAGTCGCCGCCGTAGGAGTCCTTGCCCAGAGTCTCGGCAAAGTTGTCCTGATACGGATGGGTCTCGGGATGCTCGTCGCTCTCGTCGGCAACAAAGGCGTCGCGGTCGGCGATCAGAAGCTTGTGAGCCTCGTCGATATCCACGCCCTGCTTGGCGATGATGTCGGCAAGCTGCATATAGCGCGTGCTGATGGAGTTACCGAAGGTGTTCATCTGAGAGCCGTGGTCGTTGATGTAGAACTCACGCTGGATGTCGTAACCGGCGTGGTCCATCACACGACAAAGGGAGTCGCCCAGAGCGGCCCAGCGACCATGACCGATGTGCATGGGGCCGACGGGGTTGGCGGAGACGAACTCGACCTGGGTCTTCAGGCCGCCACCGACGTTGGACTTAGCGAAGTCCATACCCTTCTCGCGGGCCTCGCCAAAGATGGCGTTCTTGACAGCGACGGAGAGGTAGAAGTTGATGAAGCCAGGACCGGCGATCTCGACCTTCTCGATCGCGGGGTCCTCGGGCATATGGGCGACGACGGCCTCGGCGATCTTGCGCGGGGCGCAATGAGCCAGCTTGGCAGACTTCAGGGCCATGGTGGAGGTCCACTCGCCATGAGAAGTATCAGCCGGTCGCTCGATAGCGCAATCGTCAAGTTCAAATGCGGAAAGGTCGCCGGCCTCCTGGGCCGCAGCAAGCGCAGCGCGTACCAGCTCTTCAATCTTCTCGGGCATAGATCCTCCTTGTGTTAAAGCCCCCGAGCTCTTGGTCACTCGTAGGGCAAAAGCCAGAGTTTGTAGCACTCTATCACAAGCGGTAGCTACTGTCGCAGGGTAAAGCTAATAGATATTGCATATGCACAAAAATGACTACCGCTCTTGCGCGGCGGTACAAAGTTGGCGGTTTGCCTGCAGATTATGCAGGCGTTGAAAATGCATAAAGGTGTGAATGAGCTGCGTCTGTTATCGAATACTCTTACCTATCGGAGTTGTGTGCTTTTCCTGCATAAAGTGATGGTTTGCGCACGTCAGCGTGGTATTCTTAACATACGTAAATTCGTATAAGTTGGAGGTAGCATGTTCTCAATCGGTCAACACGTCATTCATCCGGGTCAGGGAGTCTGCACCGTCGTCGGCTTTAGGGACGACACACCGCAGCCCATGTTGTTGCTCGAGACCAAACAGGGACATGCGCAGACGATTCTCATGTACCCCGTGGCGCAGGCCGACCGTCTGCATGCCGCTATCTCCCAGCAAGATGCAGAGCACCTGCTGAGCCACTACGATGAGCTGGAGTGCGACACCTTTACCGAGCGCAATAGCTCGCTCGAGGAGACGCACTTTAAGCAGCAGCTCAAGCTGGGCGCGCCCGAGACGGTTCGCGTGGCAAAAACCATGATGCACCGTATTCGCCAGGCCGAGGAAGCAGATAAAAAGCCCAGCTCCTACTACATGCGCGTACTCAAGGAAGCCAAGCGCCGCTCCATCGAGGAGTTCGCCGTGGCCCTGGGCGTCACCGAAGAGGCCGCCGAAGCCCGCCTAGCCCAAGCCGCCCTCAACTAACCTGCCCACGCCAAAACCACCACAAAGGGGACAGGCACCTTTGTGGTGGTTTTTTCGTTCTAGTCGTTCTAGTAGTATTCATTCTTAGCGATACCTACGAACACAAGGAGTCTTTTATGGCAGAGCTGCTTTCCGCCGGAATCACCCGCGACCGTGCGTTCGAATTGCTCAACGAGCACAACAAAGACCCGTTCCACATCACCCACGGCGAAACGGTCGAGGGCACCATGCGCTACTTTGCGCGCGAGTTCGACCCCGAGAACGAGGAGTTTTGGGGCATCGTCGGCCTGCTACACGACCTGGATTGGGAGGAACATGAGGACGACCCCATGAACCACACCATCTATGCGGCCGAGATCCTCGAGGGCGAGGGCGCCTCTCCCGAACTCATTCGCGCTATTCAGACGCACACGTCCGATTTCAATACCTCACTGCCCAAGCCCGAGCTGCAGATGGAAAAGATCTTGTTTGCCTGCGACGAGCTCACCGGCCTGATCGGTGCTGCCGTGATCATGCGTCCGAGCAAGAGCGTCATGGACTTTACGACTAAGTCGCTCAAGAAAAAGTTCAAGGACAAGCGCTTTGCCGCCGGCTGCTCGCGCGACGTGATTTCGCAGGGCGCTGAGATGCTGGGTTGGGAGCTCCCCGAGCTCTTCGACCGTACCATCGCGGCCATGCAGTCCTTCGCGCCCGATCGCGATACCTCCCAGGCCTAACCGCCCACGCCACCTATAACCACCACAAAGGGGACAGGCACCTTTGTGGTGGTTTTTCGTTTACGAGAGGTCTAGGGGCGGACCTGACCGGTGCCGCGGAGCTTGTATTTATAGGTGGTGAGGGCCTCGGCGGCAAAGGGGCCGCGGGCATGGAGTTTTTGGGTCGAGATGCCAATCTCGGCGCCCAGGCCAAACTCGCCGCCGTCGGTAAAGCGCGTGCTGGCGTTGGCATACACGGCCGAGGCATCGATCTCATCCAGGAAGCGCTCGCAAGCGTCCACGTCCTCGGCAACGATGGCCTCGGAATGCATGGTGCCATAGCGGTTGATGTGCGCGATGGCCTCGTCCTCGTTCGCCACGACCTTCACGCTCATCTCGAGCGCCAGATACTCGCGGCCCCAGTCCTCCTCAGTCGCGGCAACATAGTCGTCGCCCTCGGCAAGACCGGCATCGGCGCATACGGCGCACGTGGCCTCGTCACCGTGAATCAGCACACCGTGGTCGTGCAGCACGGCCACGGCCGCCGGCAAAAACGAATCTGCCACGGCGCGGTCGAGCAGCAGCGACTCGGCGGCATTACACACACCCACGCGCTGGGTCTTGGCATTGACGATAATGTTGAGCGCCTTGTCAAAGTCGGCGGATTCATGCACGTAGATGTGGCAGTTACCCGTGCCCGTCTCGATAACCGGAACGAGCGACTCGCGCACGCAGCGCTGGATCAGGCCCGCACCGCCACGCGGAATGAGCACATCGACGATGCCACGAAGCTTCATGAGCTCGCCGGTTGCCTCGCGGTCGGTAGACTCGATCATCGAGACGGCTTCGCGCGGGAAACCCTGGGCCTCAAGCGCATCGGCCAGCAGCTCGGCAATCATGGCGCACGAGTGATACGCCAGCGAACCGCCGCGCAGAATGCAGGCGTTGCCGGTGCGGATGCAGATGCCCGCGGCGTCGGCCGTCACGTTGGGGCGCGCCTCGTAAACCATGGCAACCAGACCCAGCGGCACGCTCACGCGGGTCAGGTCCACGCCGCTTGCAAGCACGCGGTGGTCGAGCACGCGACCGACGGGATCGGGCAACTCGGCGAGCTTCTCCAAACCGGCGGCCATTCCCTCGACGCGCTCGGGCGTTAACAGCAGGCGGTCGAGAAGCCCCGCCGAGATGCCCGCATCGCGCGCGGCGGCCATATCGAGCTCGTTGGCGGCAATGATGGAATCGGCGCCATCGCGAAGCGCCGCGGCCATGGCGCGCACGGCCTCCTGGCGTTGGACATCACTCGCCGTGGCAAGCGCGCCCGAAGCGGCCTTGGCCTCGACGGCAAGATCGTGGACATACGTGGCTATATCGACCGACATGGACGGCCCTTTCTCTTAGATGTTTGCCAACCATGGTAGCCGATTTGCACGCATCCTCGCCGACGGCGGTAGAATTGGTCAACCCGAAACACCGCAACGAATGGAAGCATCACATGGCGCTCATCACTTCGTACCACGTCCCCGGCCTCTACGTCGAGGACCACAGCATCGACGTCCCCCTCGACTGGCGCGGCCTGGAGCCCATGCTTTTGGCCGTCGGCAGCTCCATGCGCCGCGGCGCAATGCCGGCGCCCATCGCCGGTGCACCCGAAAGCATCAAGCTCTTCTACCGCGTGGTTTGCGCGCCCGACCGCATTAACGACGACTTGCCGCTCCTCCTCTTTTTGCAGGGCGGCCCCGGCGGCGAGAGCCCGCGTCCGCTGTCGCCCACAAGCGATGGCTGGATCGAGGAGGCCGTCAAGCACTTCCGCGTCGTCCTGCCCGACCAGCGCGGTACCGGACGCAGCAGCTGTGTAGACGGGCGCACGATTGCCGCCTTGGGCGATCGTGCCGAGGCAGCAGGAGCCGATGCGGCCCGCTCACAGGCGGACTTTCTCAAACGCCACCTCGCCAGCTCCATCGTGCGCGATTTTGAGTACCTGCGCCTGGTGGGTTTTGGCGGCAAGCCCTGGGTCACACTCGGGCAGAGCTACGGCGGTTTTTTGACGTTGAGCTATCTGTCGCTCTTTCCCGAGGGCGTGGCGGCAAGCTTTACCTGCGGCGGCATTCCGCACGTGCCGGCGAGCGCCAGCGAGGTCTACGCGCACACCTTCCCGCGCATGGCGGCCAAGACGCAGCAGTACTATGACCGTTACCCTGCCGATGTCGAGCGCGTGGCTGCCCTGGCAGATGCGATCGAGGAGCAAAAGCCCGCACTGCCCGACGGCTCGCCGATGACGGTCGAGCGCCTGCAGCTTATGGGCAGCGACTTTGGCATGAAGCCGAGCTTTGAGCGCATGCACTGGATTATCGATCACGCGTTTGTTGATGGCGATGGTACGCTGAGCTGCGGCTCCTCGGTATCCGACAGCTTTTTGATGCGCGCCTTCGAGCGCACCAACACGCGTACAAACCCGCTGTACTAGACGCTGCAGGAGTTCATCTACGCCGATGGCGACACCATGCCCATCCGCTGGGCCGCGGCAGAAGAGAAGGCGCATCGCGCCGAGTTCGACACCCTCGCGCGCCCGCTCATGTTTACCGGCGAGGCCATGTTCCCGTGGATGTTTGAGCAGATGCCCGAGCTCAAGCCCTTCAAGCCCGCCATGGATCTGCTGATGGAAGACACCAGCTGGGACAAGATCTACGACCCGCAGCGCCTGGCCTGCAACGAAGTACCACTCCAGGCTGCGGTGTACTTCGACGACATGTACGTGGATTCGGGCCTGCAGCTCGATACGCTCAGCCGCATTGGCAACTCGCATGCCTGGGTGACCAACGAGTTTGAGCACGATGGCCTGCACGGCAGCGCGGTGTTCAAGCACCTCTTCGACGAAGCCCTCAACCGCGGAGACCTGCGCCGAATCTTCTAGCAAAGGAGTGTCCCCAACTGCCGGCACAAAAGGAACGTCCCCAGGTGCCGGACAAGTACCGGCAATGACGATGCCGCAGGAAGAGGACGGAAAGCGAAAACGCCCCTAAGCGAGCAAGGTGACGTGAAAGAGGAGGGCATTGCCCTTTTGGTCATGCCCGACGATTGAACGTCAGATTGCCGCTTAGGGGCGTTTGCAGCGTCAATTGGTTAGGCGAAGACCTGATGGTCATGCCTCACCTTTTGAATGACAAATTGTCGCTCTGGGCGGCGCACAGCGTCGACCCGTTAGGCGAAGACGATCAAATTATCTCGATGAATCGCGGGCTTTTCGGCCAGGTCTGCCAGCAGGCGGTTGCCGGCAATCTGGTCCTGGCGACGTCCTGCTGCAAGCTCCAGCACGTCCGAATCGGCCTCGGCAATACCACGCGCGACAACCATGCCGCTCGGGTCGCAAACGTCAAGCACATCGCCCTCGCCAAACGTGCCATCGACCTCGCGAATACCCACCGCGAGCAAGGACGAGCCACGGCTGACCAGCGCCTTCGCGGCGCCGTCATCGACCGTCACCGAGCCATGCGCCTTGTCGCCCAGCGCGATCCACAGCTTGCGGGGCGCAATGTCCAGACGCTCCGCCGGTGGATCGAACAGCGTGCCCACACTCTCGCCGCGAGCAAGGCGCACGAGCGCATCGGGCTCCTCGCCCGAGCAAATCACGCTCTGAATGCCCGCGGTCATCAGAATGCGGCTTGCGCGGATCTTGGTAATCATGCCGCCCGTGCCCACCGATGTGGAAGAATCGCCCGCCGAGGCGATGATCTTGGCATCGATCTTATGCACGACCGGGACAAACTCGGCCGTGGGGTCCTCATGCGGATTGGCGGTATAGAGGCCATCGATGTCCGAGAGCGTCACGCACAGATCGGCAGAAACCAGGCAGCTCACAAGCGCCGCCAGCGTGTCGTTGTCGCCAAACTTGATCTCATCGACGGTAACGGTATCGTTCTCGTTGACGACCGGCACCACGTCAAGCTCCACAAGGCGCAGCAGGGCGTCGCGCGCATGCAGGTAGGATGTGCGGCGGGCCGTGTCGTGGCGTGTGAGCAGCACGAGCGAGGTGAGCAGGTCGCGCGCATGAAACTCCTCGTCGTAGGCCGACGAGATGATACACTGACCGGCCGAGGCGCAGGCCTGCAGGCTCGGCAGGTCGCCGACCGGCTTGCGGTCGAAGCCCAGCACGGGATAGCCACAGGCGATAGCGCCCGAGCTCACCACGACCAGACGCCAGCCGAGCTTGCGCAGGGCTGCGGCCTGGTCGGCAAGCCCGCCGATAAAGGCGCGGTTGACCTTGCCGTCGGCACCCACCACCGTGGACGAACCGATCTTTACCACCATCGTTTTATAAGAAGTCGTCATACGTCAAACCAATCGAATGTTGAGCAGGCGGGCGAGAAAATGATCCGTTTTCCTCCGTCCCCTTCGGATCATTTTGCCCAGGGGAAGGCCGAAGCCGCGGCCATGTTCTTGCGCACGAGCTCGTCGCGCACCTGTGCCAGGCCCTGCTCCATGCCCACCACATAAGTCTGCGGGTACAGGAAGCGCTTGTAGACCGGATCCAGATGGTCCAGTGCCCAGGTGCAACGCTCGCGTGCGTCCTCAATGCTCTCGCGCGGGGCAACGGCACTGCCATCGCGCACGATCGGCGCCAGCAGCTCGCGATACTCAAGCTCGGAAACGTCGGTCACCAGGGCGGCATCGTTCACGGCCACGAGGGTATTGCCACGCGCGGCGCCCTCCCCCGCCAGATGATCCTCGTCATAGATCATGTCGCAGATCGGGCCGCCAAAGCCGTCGTAATAGCGGCGCACGCGCTGCACGCCCGGGATCGTGCGCTTGTAGGGCTGCTCGGAGAGCTTGACCACCGGCGTCCACGGGTCAGTCTCGCTCGCACGGCGGGCGGAAAGCTTGTACACGCCGCCCAGCGCCGGCTGGTCATAGCAGGTCGCGAGCTTGGTGCCCACGCCAAAGCTATCGATAGGCGCACCCTGGTCGAGCAGTGACTGAATCGTGTACTCGTCAAGATCGTTGGAAACCGAGATCCCCACATAGGGCAGGCCCTCGGCATCAAAACGGCCGCGCACATACTTGGAGAGCTTGGCGAGGTCGCCCGAGTCAATGCGAATAGCCGACAGGCGCTCGCCCACCGCCTCCATCTCCTTGGCAACCGTAATGGCATGCTCGCAGCCCTCACGCACATCGTAGGTGTCGATGAGCAGCGTACAGTTCTTGGGGCTCGACTTGGCAAAGGCGCGGAAGGCCTCGAGCTCGGAATCGAAGCTCATCACCCAGCTGTGCGCATGCGTGCCAAAGACGGGAATACCGTAGCGGCGACCGGCGAGCACATTGGACGTAGAGGAACAGCCGGCCACATAGCTCGCGCGCGCGACGGCCAGGCCGCCATCGGGACCCTGGGCGCGGCGCAGGCCAAACTCGGCCACGGGACGGCCGTCCGCCGCCAACACCACGCGCGCAGTCTTGGTGGCGACAAGTGTCTGGAAGCCGACGATGTTGAGCAGCGCCGTCTCGAGCAGCTGGCACTCCAACGCGGGGCCGGTGACGCGCACCATGGGCTCGCGCGGAAAGACGAGCTCGCCCTCGGGGACGGCGTCGATGTTTACATGCGCACGAAAATCGCGCAGGTAGTCGAGGAATCCAGGCTTGAACATCGCGCCGCCGGCCGGGGCCTGGAGCGAGGCGAGGTAGTCGATGTCCTCGGGCGTAAAGCGCAGGTTCTCGACCAGCTCGGGCAGCTCGGCGGTACCGCACATGACGGCGTAGGCGCTACCAAAGGGATGGTCGCGGTAAAACGCAGTAAAACAACCCTGCTCATTGGCCTTGCCGCTCTCCCACAGGCCCTGGGCCATAGTGAGCTCGTACAGATCGGTGAGCATTGCAATGTCGGTGGGATGCGAGATGTCGGTCAAAGCCATGGGGCGACCTTTCGGATGCGTTGTGCAGAAGTTGAGGGTTGGACGAGGCGGACGTGCGGGCATGGAGCCCGGCGCGAACAGGTTAGTGCAGGCCCATGCTGCCCGTGATCGTGTAGACCATAAAGACAATAAACGCGATGAGGGCGAGCACGATGATGATTTTTTGAGCCGGAGCCATGCCGGGGATCTCATTCTCGCCCGTAGGCTCCTTGGAGGTGACCATGCGCTGGGCAAAGGTCATCTCATCACGGCTCGGCTTGGGCTCAGCGGGCTTGGGGTGAGCCACCTTTTTGGGTTGAGATTTGGGTGCGGCAGGCGAAGGCTTCGCGGCGGCGGGCTTGGGTGCGGGCACGGGCGCCGGTGCGGATGCGGCCTTCGCGGCGGTCTCCTCGGCCTTGGCGAGCTCGGCGCGCAGGGCAGCCAGCTCCTCACGCTCGCGACGGGCCTCTTCCTGGGCCTCGCGGCGGGCCTTCTCGGCGCGGAGCTCTTCCAACTCGGCGCGCTCCTCGTCGGACAATGGTTGGGACTCAAGCTCGGCCATGGTACCGCCCTTTCTTTTTAAAAAAAGCCGCCGACACAATGTCAGCGGCTTATCAAATCCAAGGGTGGAGACGAAGGGAGTCGAACCCTCGGCCTCTGCCATGCGACGGCAGCGCTCTCCCAACTGAGCTACGTCCCCAGGACAAGTTGATATTTTACCTACGGCTCGCCAACTGTCAACGCCCAATAACCAGTCTTTTTGAGACGGGGCCATTTTGACTACCTTTCGAGCAAACAATCCTCTCGATGATTTTTTAATCCCCGTCCCAGAAAAATCATCGGCGAACGCGCTACTTTGCGCTGGTGAGGACGCCGGTGGTGTCGAACGCTGGGGTAAAGCTCTCGTCTACCGCGCCGCCCTCTTGCCAGAACATCGTCGTAAAGCCCAGGTCGTCGGCATGGTCGAGCACCTGCTCGTATTCCTCGCGCGTCACGGCACGCGCCAGGTCGCCGCCCTGCTCGCGCATGAGCGCATTAGGCGTGTACTGGTTCATGACCGAGATCGGCACATCGCCCACCGTCTGCCACACCAGGTCCAGCACGCGACACGAATCGTCTGTATGTCCCGGCAGTACCAGGTGACGCACGATCATGCCGCGCTTCATGAGCCCGTCCTCGTCCACCAGCTCTCCCCCGCGGCGTTCGATCTCGCGTGCCATTTGCGCCAAGCCCGACACGGCCACACGCGGGTAGTCCTTAATGTGGGAGAGCGACTGCGCAAGCCCCGCATCGGCATATTTAAAGTCGGTAAGCCACACGTCGACCAAATCGCCGAGCGCCGCCACGGCACTCGCGCGCTCATAACCGCTCGTGTTGTAGACGATTGGGATGGACAGCCCGCGCGCCCGTGCCGCGGCAATCGCAGCCGGCAGCAGGTGCGCGTAGTGTGTCGCCGTCACCAGGTTAATATTGTTCGCACCCTGGTCCTGCAGCTCCAACATAATCTCGACCAGGCGCTCGGGCGAAATCTCAAGCCCAAAATTGCCCGTCGAGATCTCGTGGTTCTGACAATAGACGCATTTGAGCGAGCAGCCGCTAAAGAAGATCGTGCCCGAACCGGCCTCGCCCGAGATAGGCGGCTCCTCCCACATATGAAGCGCCGCGCGGGCCACCTTGAGCGTGTCGTTAGCACCGCATACGCCGTGCGCACCCTCATCGCGCGCCGCACCGCAACGTCGCGGACACAAATGGCAGGCGGGCGAAAAAAGTTCGGTCAACGACGTCGGCATAAAAACATGCTCCAAAACAACGATTCAGCAGCTCAAACGCAAAAGGGCCAACCACACAGACGGCTCGAGCCCAAGGCGCCGTAATCGTCCGACACGATTTTTGTAATGTCAAGACTGGAATCCACAAAGTGCGGCTTTATGATGTAGGTATTCCGCCCCCCGCGGAGCAACTGGGTGAACCGTCGCGTTTATTTAGGGAGCCCACACAGTCGTACCTAGTACAGGTATCCTTCGTTGTTAAGGACGCTGGAACAGTCGATGAGGGCACCCACCTGTTTTAGGTGGGTTCATTTTCGTAACGTGGGGGGTGGTTTTCTTTTGCCGAAACTCGCCATTGCAAATCTCGCCCAGATTCCCAAAAGGCACCAGACTGAATCCCACCATCACTCGAATATCTGGTAAGCACGTGATTATCGCCCCGTGCAATTCCTCACACCCTCCTTGGTCGAGTATCATGGGTCAGCTATACCCTTTGCGGCATGGCATCCTTTGACCTTTTCCTTCGACGCTTGGCGGTTTATCGATTCATGGCTTCCTCCACGAGCTTCATACCGTACCTTTGCGTGGCGGTCGCGGCTTTTATCACGACCTTCCTTGCGGTGCCCCTGGTCAAGCGCCTGGCAATCAAGCTCGACGCCGTCGACTATCCTTCCAAGCGCCGTATCAACACGAAACCCATCCCGCGCATGGGTGGCACGGCAGTCTTTTTGGGCCTCGTCGTCGCTTGCATCGTGCAGATCCTAGGTACCTGGTACCTGGGCTGGCCGCCCGTTTTGGTGCCCCACCCCCGTCTGCACATCAGCTACCCCATACTTGCGCTTTCTTTTACCGTTATCTTTGCGACCGGTGCGATCGACGACGTCCTCCAGCTCAAGCCCAAGCAAAAGCTGGCCGGCCAGGTCCTCGCCGCGCTTATCGCCTGCGTGGGCGGCCTAAAAATCGGCGTCATCATCAACCCGCTTGCCCCCGGCGAGATTATGCTCGGCTGGCTCGCCTACCCCATCACCGTAGTCTACCTGGTGGCGTTCACCAACATCATCAACCTCATTGACGGCCTTGACGGCCTGGCGACGGGTATCTGTGGCATCGCATCGTTCACGATGTTCTCGATGGCCGTTCTCTCGGGCCGCATCGATGCCGCCGCGCTCTCCATCGCGTTGTTTGGCGCCTGCTTGGCCTTTTTGCGCTACAACTTCAACCCCGCGAGTATCTTCTTGGGCGACTCGGGTTCGCTGCTGCTGGGCTTTGCGCTGGGTTCCATCTCGCTGCTCAACGTGAGCCGCACCGCCGCGCTCACCTCGCTCATCATCCCGCTCATCGTGGCGGGCGTGCCTATCATCGATACGTTTAGCGCCATTGTGCGCCGCAAGCGCGCCCACATTAGCATTGGGCAGGCCGACAAGGGCCACATCCACCACCGCCTCATTCAAGAGGGCTACAACCAAAAGCAGGCCGTACTGCTCATCTATGCGTGGTGCATTATGCTTTCGGCCGGCGCCGCCGCCATCAATCAGGTCGAAGTGCCCACGCGCGTGCTCATCTTTACCGTGCTCGCCATTGGCTCGGCGGCCTTCGCCAAGCACCTGCACCTGTTTGAGCCCGTGCTGCGCCACCATTACAACAAGCGCACGCACGAGGACGAGCTGGTAACCCCCGACGACCCCGCCTTTAAGCAGGAGGAGCAGGCAGCCGAGGAATGTAAGGAAGAGCGCCACCACAAGCTCTAGGGTAAGCTGCCGAGGATGTGCCCGGGCGCCGCTGACCATGCGCAGCCCCGTGCCCATCGTGCAAGCCACCTCTCCCCCGCCCCTCGCTTACTTACGCCCCGACCCTCCAATAAACGCGTTATCATCTTGACCCATGAACATACGTTAGGAGCAATCATGCCAAACGAGAACAGCTACGAAGTCGCGCTGCAAAAGAGCAACGCCATTCGCGAGGGCCTGGCCAAGACACCCGAGAAGTTCACCATGCTTACCGGTGACCGCCCCACCGGGCGCCTGCACCTGGGTCATTACTTCGGCACCCTCAAGGGCCGTGTTGAACTGCAGAACATGGGCGCCAAGACCAACGTGCTCATCGCCGACTACCAGGTCATCACCGACCGCGACACCACCGAGCATATCCAGGACAACGTGTACAACATGGTCATGGACTACCTTGCCTGCGGTATCGACCCCGACAAGACCATGATCTACGCGCACTCCGCCGTGCCCGCCGCAAACCAGCTCATGCTGCCGTTCCTGTCGCTGGTGTCCGAGGCCGAGCTGGCGCGCAACCCCACGGTTAAGGCCGAGATGGAGGCCTCGGGCCACGAGCTCACCGGCCTTTTGCTCACCTACCCGGTGCACCAGGCCTGCGACATCCTGTTCTGCAAGGGCAATGTGGTGCCCGTCGGCCGCGACCAGCTGCCGCACATCGAGCTCACCCGCACCATCGCCCGCCGCTTTAACAACCGCTACGGCAAGGTGTTCCCCGAGGTCGACGCGCTGCTGTCCGAGACCCCGCTGCTGCCCGGCCTGGACGGTCGCAAGATGAGCAAGAGCTACGGCAACGCCATCAACATCTCGATGACCGCCGAGGAGACGGCCAAGCGCATCAAGAAGAGCCAGACCGATTCCGAGCGCATGATCACGTTCGATCCCGAGAACCGTCCCGGCGTGTCCGGCCTGCTTTCGACGGCCGCCATCTGCACCGGCCGTTCCGAGGTCGAGATTGCCGAGGAGATTGGCATGGGCGGCTCCGGCCAGCTCAAGAAGTACGTGACCGAGGCCGTCAACGAGTACTTCGCGCCGATCCGCGAGCGTCGCCAGCGCTACGAGAACGATCTGGACTATGTGAAGGACGTGTTGCACGAGGGCAACCGTCGCGCCAACGAGATCGCCGAGCAGACCCTGGCCGAGGTTCGGGACGCCATGGGCATGGTGTACTAGACCGATCTGCTGGCTTAAGCTTTCGATTGCTATAGGGCGGACGCTACGGCGTCCGCCTTTTTTGTTGCCCGACCGGTTCGGCTCCGGCCACCGCACTCCCCCGATAAACAGGAACGGGCCCGCCGGCAGTCAGTTGCCAGCGGGCCCGTTCCCGAAGTACACCGTTGAATCGCACAGAGGGGAGGAATGCGAATCAAACTCAACAGGGCAGGCTTTTTCATCGCCTAATGCCTGCTCCGTTGCTGAATACAATATAGTTCACCGTGGTTTACTTTTTTGCGTCAATATGCGCCGCCACACCTTCTCCATAAGTTAGCCCCGGTAAACCTGCAACGGAAAACCACCACAAGGGGGACAGGCACCTTTGTGGTGGTTTTGGCCACGGCAGAACTGTTAGAGTCCAGCTGGACAGCGACAGGCGGCCAAGTCGACGTGCATGGGATCGATAAACGCCACGCCCTCCCCCATTAAGAGCTCGCGCTGAGCATCGGGACCGCCAAAGGCAAAGCCCCCACAGATACGGCCGTCGGCAAACACCACGCGATGACAGGGAATTTGACCAGGGCGTGGGTTGCTATGCAGCGCATACCCCACATAGCGTGCACTTCGCGCGCGACCGGCGAGCAGCGCCACCTGACCGTACGTGGCGACCATCCCCTCGGGGATCTGCTCGACCACCTCATACACCTGCTCAAAAAAGCCCTCAGACGCCATCGCTCGCTCCCTTCTCCGCATTAACAGCATAAAGAAATGATCCCTTGGGGACGGAGGAAAACGGATCATTCGCGGCCTCCGTGCGGTCGATGATCCGTTTTCCTCCGTCCCCAAGGGATCATTTGCTGGCAGGTTGGTTAGTTGGCGGGCTGGAAGAAGGCTACGGCTACGGCACCGGGGCCTACGTGGGTGCCGATGGTGGCACCGATGGTGTGAACGGGCAGCTCGCCCTCGGTGTGGCCAGCCCACAGTGCCGCGCTGTCCTCGATATACTTCTTGAGCACCGCATCCGAAAGGCCCGTATAGCCGAGCGCCAGCGGCATGGAAAAGTCGATGCCGCCCGCCTTTTCGACCTTTTGGTTCAGCAGGTTGCGGCCGTTCTTGGAACCGCGTGCCTTGCCCAGCTGCACGATTAGACCGTCCTCGACAGCTACCACAGGCTTTACGTTGAGCAGCGTACCCACGGCGCCGGCAGCAGCAGACAGGCGACCGCCGCGCACCAGGTACTCCAGCGTCTCGAGCAGGCCAATAACCACCACGCGGTCGCGCACGGCCTCGACCGCCGCCGCGATCTGGGCCGCGCTACGGCCCTCGTCCACCAAGCGCAGCGCATACTCAACCAGGATGCGTTCACCCAGGGTGACGTTGTTGCTATCAACCACGTACACATCGCCGCCCGGCGCCTCGGCTAGTGCGGTACGGGCGCTCTGATTGGTGCCCGAGAGCTTAGCGCCCACGGTAATAATCACAGCCTCATCGCCGGCTTCGCGAACCTCGGCGATAGCCTGCGAAAACGCGTACGGGTTGACCTGACCGGTCTTGGGCAGCTCATCGCGCTCCACGAGCATCTCGTAAAAGCGCTGGTGATCGATGTCGATGCCATCCATGAACACATCGGTTCCAAAGGTGACGGACAGCGGCAAAACGGCCAGTGCCGGATGCTCGGCCGGCGACATATCGCTTGCGGAATCGGTAATAATGCGGACGGACATAGCGAATCCTTTCTTGCGCGGACCTCGCGCAGGGAATTTTGACAGCAATGCCCCGGCACGGTATACGCGCTTAAACGGGACGATGCAGTTGTTAATGGGAAGCAAATGCCCAGGCGGCCCTACAGCTCGCGCAAGGTGTTGAGAATCGTACGCAGCGACGCATACATCTGCTCACGCTGCTCCACGCCCATGGCCTTGCCGGTGGTGTCGAGCACTTCACGAATAATGCAATCGGCCTCGTTCATGCTCTCGCCGCCCAACGTGGTCAGGCGAACCGGGGCGCGATACTTAACGGCGGCATCGCCCGAATCGTCGACTTCGACGTAGCCGCCCTCCTCCAGATGCGCCAGCGTGCGCGAGACGGCAGCGCGGGTCACGCCAGCCATGCGGGCGAGGTCGGCACCAGTCAGGCCGTCCTTGCTGCGCTCAAGATAGTACAGGCACATGATGTCGGAGCCCTTAAGGCCCAGCCTTGCGCCCTCAGATGTCTTAATGCGCTGGATCTCCTTGTAGAGTCCGCTGATCAGTCCGACAAAGTCCTCGAAACGTGTCTCGTCGCTCTGCTGCATGGGAGACGACCGCCTTTCGCTTGCATAATGCTAACGGGTAAACATCTTAACCGTACCCAGCGGCCGCCAGCACTGCGCGCCCTATTTGTTAACTCATCAACATAAAAACCACCACAAAGGGGACAGGCACCTTTGTGGTGGTTTTGACCGGCGAGTATGATTTGCAAAAGTTGCTACAGCTCCACGCGGGGATTGTCGCGGGTCACAAGCATCTTAACGACAACCGTCGCCCCCAGATAGCGCTCAAGCAGCTCGGCTAAGCGATCGATGGCGGCCTGACAGTCCCCCATGCGCTCGGGCTCTACGCACTCAATCGCCAAAAACGCGTCGGCCGAATCGTCGGATAGAGCCGTTCGAACGCCGTCGCGCCAGTTCCAGCAGCGGCACACGGCGCCCGCATCGTCAATGTAGGCGAGCTCGCCGGGCAGCGTCGGGTCGTCCGCTTCCTCGCCAAGCGGCAGGAACGCATCCCCGCCGTCGGTCACCTTCAAGCGAAGGTCCCCCTCAATCGCATGCAGATCCTCGCCTCCCACGGGCAGTGCATAGGACAGCGACACCGTGTTATAGATATCCACCGCGGGCGTAATGTGGCCCACCGGCTTGCCCTTGAGCACGCGCTTGAGCAGGTTCTCGATTGAACAGCGCGCGCCCTTTTTGGTCTTGAACAGACGATAGGCCTCGCGCCATGCCTTGACCGGTGCGTTCTCGCTGATTGTATCGCTGGTCAGATGACGCTCCGCATCGATATTGGCACGGTCGAGCAGCGCCGCTATCGCGTCCACATCCTCTTGAGGTATCTGGGCCGCGGGCTTCATACCCTCCACGACCACAACACCGACCGCCGCCTGAGGAAACAGCTCCCAAAATGAATCCTCGGCAATAAAGCTCTTCATACATGCTCCCTTCACGATTCGCGCCCGAGCGAGGGCACCCAAACAAAAAGCGCCCTTACGGCGGCCACCTTCAAAGTCCTACGGTGCCGCCACAAGAGCGCTTACGCTGCCCCCATCCGGAGAAGGGGGCGATATGTCAGGCGTATTGTAACCCGAGTCATCCGCGCGAGCAAAACCACCACAAAGGTGCCTGTCCCCTTTATGGTGGTTTTGGGTCTGAGGCGACGCTAGCGGCGGAGTCCCAGCAGGCCGCGGCCGCGATGACGGGCGTCGGCGGGCACTTGAGCGTGCGGGCCGGCGGCCTTGACGGACTCGGGCAGGTGCGAGTACTTCTTCTCGAAGTTCTCCTCAAACATCACCGCCAGGTTGTGCGCTGCCTCGTCGTAGCGAGCGGTGCTCTGCCAGTACTGGCGCGGCACCAGGATGCCATCGGGCACACCGTGGCACGTAGTGGGAATGTCAACGTTAAAAATATCGTCGTGCACAAACTCGCTGTCCTCGATGGTACCGTCGAGGGCGCGGGCCACCAGGGCGCGCGTGTAGGCAAGCTCGATGCGATGGCCCACGCCATAACCGCCGCCAATCCAGCCGGTGTTGACCAGATAGACGCGCGTGCGACCGTCGGCGATACGCTCACCGAGCATCTTGGCATAGACCATGGGGTCGAGCGGCATAAACGGCTCTCCGAACAGCGAGGAGAACGTGGGCGTGGGCTCGGTGACGCCGACCTCGGTGCCGGGGATCTTGGCCGTAAAGCCCGTCACAAAGTGATACATGGCGGCGTCGGCCGTCAGGCGCGAGATGGGCGGCAGCACGCCAAAGGCATCACATGTCAAAAACAGCACAACGCTCGGGGTGGTGCCCATGCCCTTGGTCCACGCGTTGGGAATGTGCTCGACGGGATAGGCCACGCGCGTATTGTGCGTGATCGAGATGTCATCATAGTTAGGCTTGCGATTCTCATCGAGCACCACGTTTTCGCAGATGGCGCCAAAGCGAACAGCGTTGAAGATCTCGGGCTCGTGGAACGCATCCAAGCCCTCGCACTTGGCGTAGCAGCCGCCCTCGACGTTAAAGATGCCCATGTCGGACCAGCCGTGCTCGTCGTCGCCGATCAGCAGGCGCGTGGGGTTGGCCGAAAGCGTGGTCTTACCCGTGCCGGAGAGGCCAAAGAACACCGCGGTCTCATGCGTGACGGGATCCATGCTGGCCGAGCAGTGCATGGGCAGCACGTCGTCCTCGACAGGCAGCAGGTAGTTCATAACGCTGAAGATGGACTTTTTGATTTCGCCGGAGTAACCGGTGCCGGCAACCAGAATCACGCGCTCCTGGAAGTTGATGACCACGGCAGCGCTGGAGTTGAGGCCCTTGATGGCGGGGTCGCACTGGTAGCCAGGTGCCGCGAGCACGCAAAAGTCCGGCTCGCCGGTGCGCGCAATTTCGCGGGCAAGCGGACGAGCGAGCATTTGCTTAATAAAGAGCGCCTGGCTGGCACGCTCGCAGGCGACGAGCAGGCGACGCGTGTGGTTGCGGTCGGCGCCCGCCATGCCGCGCGTGACAAACACGTCGCGCTCGTTGAGGTAGTCGACGATACCGGCCTTGATGGTCTCGTAGCTCTCAATCGAAAGCGGTCGGTTGACGGCGCCCCAGGCGATCTTGTCGTGAACATCGGGGGTGTCAACGATAAAACGATCGTTGGGTGAACGGCCGGTGCGCTCCCCCGTCTCGATCACCAGCGCGCCGTTGGATGCCATGCGGCCTTCTTCGCGGCGGATAGCGTACTCGACGAGCTCCGCGGCGGGTAGATCAACCAGCAGGCGGGGCTGATTATCGGCGGGATCTTCGACCAGCGTAATACCAAAGTTGGACAGAACTTCTGCAGGGGTAACACCAGGCATGGGGCCTCCTTTAAAAACGCGACACGCGGACGCAGCGCGCACTTTACTCACGTAAAGCCCGTTGTACCCGATATGCAAAAACGTTTTTGCGGCAACGGCGAAGCGCCCGCCCAACGGTCAAAAATCACAGGCAAGCGGCCTGGTCATTGGGGACGTTCTTAATCGACTAATCGTTGGGGACACTTATGGACCAGTCGTTGGGGACACTCTTAAACAGGCAACAACCAAGGAGTGTCCCTAGATGCCGGCACTTAGGGACGTTCCCAAAGTGCCGACTACAGCGGCAGGCCTTGGCCGAGCATGGCGATGACGCTCATGAGGATCAGCATGCCGGCGGCGTAGGGCAGCACTGCGCCCAGGAGCTCGGCGTCCTTACCGCGCACGTGCACGGCAGCGAGGCCAATCGCGAGCGTCTGCGGCGAGACCATCTTACCGGCGGCGACACCCAGGGCGTTCAACGCAACCATCCAGTAGTCGCTCACGCCCAGCGCCGAAGCGGCCTGGCTCTGAATGGGACCAAACAGCATGCCCGACGATGTGCCCGAACCGGTCACGAACGCACCGACGGCACCGATCCACGGGGCCAGAATCGGGTACAGACCACCGGCGACGGCAATGCAGAACGCACTGATCGAAGAGATCATGCCCGCATAGCCCATCACCTTGGCACAGCCCAGCACCGAAAGCATCGTGATTACCGTCGGCATCATCTGCTTCACAGTCGCGGCCAGCACCTCGCCCATCATGCGCGGCGAAGCCCCCTGAATGGCGCCGCCGATAAACGCGGCCAGGAAGATCCAAACACCCGGCGTGTTAATCCACGAAAACGTGAGCGTGCCGGGGTTCTCGCCGCAATACACCTGCACGTGACTCGCAAAGGGCGCAAGCGCGGCATGCACGGCGGGCACCAGGTTGGACGTACCCAACAGCAGTACAAAAATCAGGATGAAACACGACCAGGCAGAAAGCGCCGACTTAGCGGTGAGCTGCTCACCGGCCTCGATATTCATGTGAAAGCGCGCGTCCAGGTGACCGGACTTCTCGGCGCGCATGGCAAGCGCGGCGGTCAGCGCGAGCGACACGATGGAGCCCACGACCACGGCAAGCTCGGGGCCCACAAACATAGCGACGACCAGGGCAGCGCCGACAAAGGACGCGCCAGAGAGCAGCGCGATACCGGCCACGCCGTGCAGGCGCTCGCCTACGCTCGCAACATCGCCTTGATCGTCGGTCACGCGGCCCGCAACCAACACGATGAGCAGCGGCATCACCACAAAGAACGGTGCGAGCTGCACCAGCTGAACGGTCGCCAGGTGCAGGGAATCCAGACCCACCAGGTCGGCAACGGACACCGTGGGGATGCCGATGGAGCCGTAGGGCGTGGGCACGCCGTTGGCCAGCAGGCAGATCAGCACGGCAGGCACGGCCTCAAAACCAAGGCCCGCGAGCATGCCGGCGGGAATGGCGACAGCGGTACCAAAGCCAGCCATGCCCTCCATAAAGCCGCCGAAGCACCACGCCACGAGCAGCGCCAGCAGACGGCGATCGCTGCTGATGGAGGTGATCATGCTGCCGATCACGTCCATGGCGCCCGTGCGAACGCAGAGGTTATACGTAAAGACGGCGGCGATAATCACCAACACGATGGGCCACAGCGCCATCAAAAAGCCCTCGAGCGAGGCCGTGGCTATCTGCGCCACCGGCAAATGCCACCACGCAAAGGCGAGCACGCACGAAAGAACAAACGAACCAATCGCGGCTTTCCAGGCCGGCCATTTAAAGCACAGCAGCATCACGACAAGCCAGATGATAGGCACAAGAGCCAGCAAAAATGCGGCGACGTCCATGGGTAAAAGCTCCTTGGTACCGCGAGGGCGGCATCGGGGGTGTCATAAAACTTGAACAGGATAACGCACGCTTACCGACAATTTTCTGCCGCCTGCCGAAATATTGAACAATCCGTTCAAAAACACGAGCAAACACCGCCGCGTCTATACTAGAGCGCAGCAATAGAAAGGACTCCGCCTTGAGCATCACGCCCCTCGATAGCATCCGCCGCGCCATCGCCCGCCGCAACGGCGTCACCGACCCCACCGTATCGGGCGGGGCGCACGGGCAGGGCGGACGCATCGAGAACGGCCTGTTCCCCGCATCGCACACCGCCGAGGAGCTCGCACGAATCCAAGAGCTAAGCCAGCGTAACGCCGGCGGTCCCGACAGCAACCAGGCCACACGCCGTCGCCGCGAGCGCGATCGCCAGCCCGGCCCCATCCACCGCATGGTCAATGCCTGGTGGAACCGCCTGCTCGGAGCCGTCTACGGCGGCGGCTTCTCCACGCAAGAAGCCGAGTACGAAGATCATGCCACCCGTCGCGACTACCTTTGGAATACCCTGGGCACCGCCGTATGGGGCATGGCGTTTCCTCTGCTCACCATCGTGTCCACGCAGCTCGTGGGCGCCGAGGAAGCCGGCAAGTTCTCCATTGCGTTTGTCACCGGCACACTCATCATGATCGCGTGCAACTACGGCGTGCGCAATTTCCAGGTCTCGGACATCGACGAGAAGACGTCCTTTGCCTCTTACCAGCTCAATCGCTGGCTTTGCGGAGCGCTCGCCCTAGGCTGCGGCCTCATGTACAGCAGCGCCCGCGGCTACGATGCGCAGATGGCCACGATCGGCCTGGGCGTCTACCTGTATAAAGTGATCGACGGCGTGGCGGACGTGTACGAGGGCCGCCTACAGCAGGCCGATAAACTCTACCTGGCCGGCATGAGCCAAACGCTACGCTCCGCCGGCGTCATCGCGGTCTTTAGCGTGGCGCTGTTCCTTACGCGCAGCATGCCCATCGCGGCGATGGCCATGGGTGTCACAGCCATCGCCTCGCTCGTGCTGGTCACCGCGCCGCTCGCCCTGCTCGAGACCGAAAAATCACGCCGCGTGAGCCTGCGCGAGGTCGGCCACCTGTTTGTCCAGTGCGCTCCGCTCTTTGGCGCGCTCTTTTTGTTCAACCTTATCGAGAGCATGCCCAAGTTTGTTATGGAAGGCACGCTGGCCTACAAATACCAGCTGTACTTTAATGCCCTGTTCTTTCCGGCGCAGGCTATTTTGCTGAGCATCGGATTTGTCTATAAACCGCAGCTTTTGCGTCTGTCGAGCATTTGGGCGAACCCGCGCAAACGCCGCCGTTTTGACTTGATTATTATTGCCGTTATGGCGCTGATCGTGGCCATCACCGGCGTATGCGCCGCATTTATGGCCGGCCCCGGCATTCCCCTCATGAGCTTTATGTACGGCCTCAACTTTGAGCGCTACCGCACATTGGCGCTGCTGATGGTCGTCGCCGGCGGCGTAACCGCGGCCATCGATTTTATCTACGCCATCATCACAGTGCTGCGCCACGCTGGAGACGTCACCAAGATCTACCTGACCTGCTTTGCCGTGAGCGTAGTGCTCCCGGTGATCCTGATCAACCTGCTGGGCCTGATGGGTGCCGTCGTGAGCTACCTGGCTATCATGGTCCTACTGCTGGTGCTGTTGATTGTCGAATACGCCCACATTCGCCAACGCATAGAACGCGACCGCAACCCGTACGGCGCCTAATTAGCTGCCCCGGTCACCGGAATTTGCGATGGAATCTCCCCGACTGGGGTCTCGTTGCGAACAATATGCATCACGCAAAACTAAGTGAGTAGACTTTTACCGAATCCCCGACCACGCCAGCAAAGCACAAGTCTGTGACCTGCAGTTTTATTGAGGCAAATAAGTTGGGTGCTCGGCATTTCCAAAAAAGTCTACTCACTTAGCCAGCGGGCAGCCAAATGATTATTTAATCCCCGTCCCAGAAAAATCAATTAGCGGGCAGAAGGGCAAAAGTAGTCAAAAAGGCCCCGTCCCAAATTAGCTACCCTTTGCAGCGATTATTCGCCCGGGTTGATGTTCGCATAAAACTCCGCCCCGTCGTCCAGGCGCAGGATGCCCACGCGGCCGAACTCGGAACCGGTGGCCGCCGCACAGTCGATATCGATGCGATCGGGCACGCCGGCGGTATCCTCGCCACCCAAGCGCACCATCCGCCCGCGGCCCGACTCCTCATCGAGCCCTGCCAGGCCGCCAACCTCGCAATAACGCCCCAGCGACACCGTGGGCGTGTGGCCGCTCACCACGACCGGGCCCTTGCCCTCGGCAGAAAGCAGCCCCGTCGGGGCATCCCAGTAGCCGTGACGAATCCACAGCAAGTCATCGGACGACTGCACGGCGAGCATTTGCTGCAGCAGCTCGCTATCGGCATCGACCGCTCCCCTGCCGTCGCCGCAATCGACACCATGCTCAAGCAAAAACGCACGCGCCGCCTCGGTCTGAACGCCGGCGTGCACCAGCAGATACGGTCGCTCGGCAGTCTCGACCACCGCGTAGAGCGGCAGGGCGGCAGCCCAGCGCACCAGCCCCTCGTATGCCTCAAATTCCATTTCGTTGAGCTGCTGACGCGTGGTCCAACCGCCATTGATATCCCAGGTCTCGGCATCGAGCGGGTCCTGGCCAATGATCGCGTCGAGCATGATCTGCTCGTGGTTGCCCTTAAGCACGCGAGCGTTGGGCAGCGACCGTACCAAGTTAATGACGCCGACCGGATCGGGACCGCGGTCGATCATGTCGCCTAGCACGTACAGCGTGTCGTCGGACGTCAGCGAGATCTTGGAAAGGGCCTCGTCCAGCGCGCGCACGTGCCCGTGAGCATCAGATGTCACATAGATCGCCATGGAACGCCTTTCCCTGCATTACGGCCGAAGCCCGATGCCACGACTAAAACTTCAAGTTGAACTTAAACGTTACCCATTGTACTCCGTTGCAATAAAGCTGGAAAGTGCCACCGCTGCCAACGGTCACAAGCGGCCGCCCGCACGCCCCGAAAACACCGCGCCACCAGCACCAACGCCCCAACCAGCACCGCCCGCGCCCCCCGCCTCGTGTCGATAATGCGAACGCCCGCGGCTCGGCCCCATAAACCCACCATCTTTGGGTACAAATAACCGCAGACAACTGACCGTGCCACGCCAACCACCCAGGAGCGGACACTACCCATGAACCAGATACTTCTCTTTATCGGCCTCGTCATCATTTTGTGTCTGACCATCAAACCCGTCGGCAAAAAGCTCCCCTTCCCTACCCTGCTCATCTTTATCGCGCTCGGCATGCTGCTGGGCGTCAACGGGCCGGCGCACATCGACTTTAGCGACTACGCGCTTACCGAAACCGTCTGCAGTACGGCGCTGCTGTTCATCATGTTCTACGGCGGCTTTAACACCAACATCGACCGCGCCAAGCCCGTCGCCGCGCCCGCGGTACTGCTGAGCACGCTCGGCGTTATCGCCACCGCCGGCATCACGGGCGCCTTTGCGCATTTTGCACTAGGCTTCGACTGGATCGGCGGCCTGCTGCTGGGCTCGGTCGTGGCGTCGACCGATGCGGCGAGCGTCTTTAGCGTGCTGCGCGAGCACAACCTTTCGCTAAAGGGCGCGACTGACTCGCTGCTCGAGGTCGAATCGGGCTCCAACGACCCCGTCGCCTACATGCTTACCGCGGTGCTCGCGACCCTCGCGGCGGGCGGCGACATCGACATTCCCGTGCTGTTGGCCAAGCAGATCACCCTGGGCGTGGGACTGGGCCTTGCCATCGGCTGGACATCCAGCCGCCTGATTGAACGCGCGCACGCAACGGCCGAGGGCGCGCAGACCATCTTTTTGTTCGCCGTGGCGATCGTTGCCTACGCGCTGCCGAGCCACCTGGGCGGCAACGGCTTTTTGGCCGTATACCTGGCAGGCATTGTGCTGGGTGCAAGCGACATCACCGGCAAGGTCGAGATGGCCCACTTCTTTGATACCCTCACCGAAATGGCCGAGATGACCATCTTCTTTTTGCTGGGCCTGCTCGTCACGCCCGCGCGCCTGCCGCAAATGCTGTTGCCGGGCCTGGCGCTCATGGCGTTTATGCTCTTCGTGAGCCGCCCCATCGCCGTCGGCCTGCTGTTGGCGCCCTTTAAGACCAATCCTCGCCAAGTCGCGCTCGTAAGCTGGGCGGGTCTGCGCGGCGCGGCTTCGGTCGTATTCAGCCTCTTTGCCGTGGTGGTCGGTGTTCCCGGTGGGCACGATCTGTTTGACCTGGTGTTTGTGATTGCCGTGTCGAGCATTGTGGTGCAGGGATCGCTGCTGCCGGCGGTGGCGAAAAAGCTCGACATGATCGACGCGGAAGGCGACGTGCGCCGTACGTTTAACGACTACCGCGACGAGGACGGCATGTCGTTTGTCAAGCTCAAGGTGGGCGCGGGTCATCCGTTTGCCGGTCGCTCGCTTGCGGACATTGGCAGCGTCACCGACATGCTCGTGGTCCTGGTGCTGCGTGACGGCGCACACCCCGTGCTGCCCAACGGCGATACCATAATTGAGGAAGGAGACCTTCTGGTGATGGCCGCGCCGACGTTTGAAGAGCGTGCCGAGGTTACGCTGCGTGAGGTCACCGTGACGCCCCACGGTCGCCTGGCCGGCCAGCGTCTTCGCGATGTGCCGCAAGGCAAGCACCCCTTTATCGTGGTGATGCTCAAACGCGACGGCCAAACCATCATCCCCGACGGCAATACCCTCATATACGCCGGCGACGAAGCCGTCATCGCCACGCTAGCGTCGTAGCCATCCCCACCCATAACTTGCGGTGAAATAGGGACTGAATAGGCCTTCTAGCAGCCTAAACAGTCCCTATTTCACCGCAAGTTATTGAGGGGATGGGGTTGAGGGGTGGCTATGGCTACCAGCCGTCGTCCGTATCATCGCCTGTGGCGAAGGCACGGAGGTCGAGGCCTTCGCGTTCGGCTCGGGCTAGGAGCTCTTGGGGCGACTCGTCCTCGATATCCATCACGTCGAGCATGGCGGCCGGAAAGCCCACGCCCGCCGCAGACCCCACGCGGTCGAGCAGGCTCTCGCGCAGCTGACCTACGTCAACTTCGATCTTCATGGTGAAACCTCCTACCGGCCAATCGCGACCGAACAAACCGCACACCCCAAATGATGTGCAATAAATACCAGATACGGCCATAATAAAACAATGAACATCAGGGAGGTTGCGGACGATGGATAAGCTCGATGCCATGACGAAACAAGTCAGGGACTTTTGTGATGCACGCGACTGGCGCAAATATCACACGCCAAAAGAGCTTGCCATAGGCATGGCAACTGAGCCCTCCGAGCTCCTTCAGCTCTTTCGTTTTGTGAGCGACGAGCGCATTGCAGAAATGTTCGAAGACACCGAGCAACGCCAAGCTATCGAAGACGAAGTCGCCGACACGCTTCTTTTCCTTCTGCGTTTCTCAGATTTAAATGAAATCGACCTGCCAGCGGCGCTTTCGTCCAAGCTCAAGCGCAATGGCGAGCGCTACCCCGTCGATGCATCATCTAACGAATACAGAAAGGCGGACCATCATGAGTAATGAGTTCGCCCTTCGGCAATACACGCTTCCCCTACCCCAGCCCTTTGAGACAAGCGAATCGCTTCAGGACTTTGGCACGCCAAAGCCCGGGACCCATCATGACGAGAGCTGGCCCGTCCTTTACATTCTTACCAACAGCAAAAACAAGACGGCATACATCGGCCAAACAACCAATTACCAGCGCCGTATGAAACAACACGCTGCAAACGTGGACAAGGACTTCGACCGGACCCTTCTGATCGACAATCCCACCTTCAACCAATCCGCAACGTTCGAGTTCGAGAATCGACTTATTGAGCTGTTCTGTGCCGACGAAAAATACCAGGTCACCAATGCCAACAACGGCTATGCCCAATTCGATTATTTTGAGCGGCCTCAGTATCGCCAGAGGTTCCGAGACCTCTGGACAAAGCTTCGCGAAGAAAACTACGCGATTCATCCGATTGAAGAGCTCGAGAACTCCGATCTGTTCAAGTTCTCGCCTTTCAAGACGCTTACGCCCGACCAATACGAAACGATCGAGACGATTTTTAAACGTCTCGAACAGGAGCATGAAGACGTAAAACATGGCGGCTCAAAAAGAGAACGTATAACCGTCGTGAATGGCGCGCCGGGAACAGGTAAAACAATCCTCGCCATCAGTCTCATGTTCAAAATCAAAAATGAGCCCAACCTTTCCGGCCTGCGAGTCGGTTTTGTCACCCCCATGGATTCCCTGAAAAAGACCCTCAGGAAACTCACGCACTTCCTTCCAGGGTTAAAGCCTGGCGATATCTTGAGCCCCAGTGACGTAACCAAAAATGATCGTTATGACATCCTACTTGTCGATGAAGCACATCGACTGGGTAATTATCTAAGCATGGGCTCCGGCATCAAGGCCTTCTATAGCACTTGTGATCGTCTTGACCTTCCGCACACAAGCAACCAAGTTGACTGGATATTCAAATGCTGCGACAAGGCATATCTGTTTTATGACCCCAAGCAGCAAGTCAGGGCATCCGGCCTCAATCGAGACGGTCTTGAGCGGCGACTTAACCAACTCGAAGAAGAGGGCATTGAAACTGAAGAGTTCAGCCTAAGCACGCAAATGCGAGTACGCGGCGGCGATGAGTATCTCGACTTTGTATATGATCTACTCGATAACAAAGCGTATATGCATGCCGGCATGAAATTCAAGGATCTCTTTTCATCGGAGCCTTACGATTCGCGAGCCGGGGATCCGGACAGCGATATCCCCAGATACCAGTTTGGAATCGTCGACCGATTTGAGGATTTCTGTTCCCTGCAGCAAGCCAAGGAAGAAGAAGTTGGTCTATCCCGCATGACGGCAGGCTTTGCGTGGAAGTGGGAAACCAAGACCAATAAAGATACGTTCGATATCGTCATCGAGGGCATTCATAAACGCTGGAATTCAACTCAAAAGGATTGGGTCAACTCTGCCAACGCCGTCAATGAGGTTGGTTGCATTCACACAGTGCAGGGCTACGACCTCAATTACGGATTCGTAATTCTGGGTCCCGACATTTACTACAACACCGATAAAGGAGCTGTCTGCGTTAACAAGGCGAATTTCAAAGATGCCGTCGCAAAGAAAAAGGCAAGCGACGACGACCTACGAAAGATCATCGTCAACGCCTACTATGTCCTCATGACGCGTGGCATGCTGGGAACGTTTCTTTATGTATGCGACCCGGCACTCAAGGAGTATTTGTCACGGTATATCCCGGTGATATAGACCTAACGACCGCCCTCCCCCATGTAACCATCCTGTAAATCATAGCGGCGCACTCGAGTTTTACCGTGATACGGTCGCGCCTGGCGCTCCACTGTGCTAAAGTATCCCGAACGTTCAAACGACTACGAGGGGAACTAGAAGATGGCACGTGTGCACAACTTCTCAGCTGGCCCGGCCGCGCTGCCCACAAGCGTGCTCGCCGAGATCGCCGACGAGATGATGGACTACCGCGGTTGCGGCATGTCCGTGCTCGAGATGAGCCATCGATCTAGCATGTACCAGCAGATCATCGACGACGCCGAGGCAACCCTGCGCCGCCTGCTGAGCATCCCCGACAACTACCGTGTCCTGTTTTTGCAGGGCGGCGCCACGCTGCAGTTTGCGGGCATCCCCATGAACCTCATGCGCCGCGGCCGCGCCGGCTACGTCGTGACCGGCAACTTCGCCAACAAGGCGTACAAGGAGGCCGCCAAGTACGGCGAGGCCGTGCTGCTCGCGAGCTCCGAGGACACCAACTTCGACCGCATTCCCAACATGGCCAATATCAACGCGCGCATTGCCGCCGAGGCCGCGAGCGATGGGCTCGACTACGTCTACACCTGCCAGAACAACACCATCTTTGGCACCATGTACCACGAGCTACCCGCTTGCGGCGATGTGCCGCTGGTCGCCGATGTCTCGAGTTGCTTTCTGTCGCAGCCGCTCGACCTCGAGCGCTACGGGCTCATTTACGCCGGCGCGCAGAAAAACGCCGGCACCGCGGGCGTCACCGTGGTTATCGCGCGCGACGACCTGATCGCCGAAGGCCCCGCCTTTGCGCAAACGCCGCAGTACATGGACCTTAAGACCCAGGCCGCCAAAGGCTCCATGCTCAACACGCCCAACACCTTTGGCATCTACGTGTGCGGCAAGGTGTTCCATTGGGTGGAGGAGACCGGCGGACTTGCCGCCATGGCCGAGCGTAACTGGGCCAAGGCCAACCTGCTCTATGACCTGCTCGAGCACAGCGAGCTGTTCCATGGCACCGCGCAGGCCGACAGCCGCTCCATCGCCAACGTCACCTTCCGCACCGGCGACGCCGAGCTCGATACGGCCTTTGTCACAGGCGCGACCGAACACCAGATTCAAAACGTCAAGGGCCATCGCCTGGTGGGCGGCATGCGCGCCAGCGTCTACAACGCCGTCACCATGGAGGACGTGCAGGCGCTGGCCACGTACATGAAGGACTTCGAGGCGCAGCATAGTTTGAGTCCGCGATCTAACTAGCCCGCAACGCGCGGGCCGACCAGCCACTTCAAACCACCTGTTTAAACCAAACCTGCTAAGGAGTTTTCCATGCGCAAGATCAAAACCATCGACGACATCACCAAGGACGGCAAGGTCGAGTTTGGCGAGGGCTACGAGTTTGTGAGCACCGCCGAGGAGGCCGACGCTATCCTGATGCGCTCCACCGACCTGCACGGCTACGAGCTGCCCGAGGGCATCCGCGCCATCGCCCGCTGCGGCGCCGGCGTCAACAACATCCCCGTCGAGGAGTACGCCAAAAAGGGCGTCGTCGTCTTTAACTCCCCCGGTGCCAACAGTAACGCCGTCAAGGAGCTCGTCCTGGGCATGCTGGTGCTTTCGAGCCGAGGCGTGGTGCAGTCGATGAATTGGGTGCGCGACAACGCCGACGACCCCGAGATTCAGGTCGACGCCGAAAAGGCCAAGAAGGCCTTTGTGGGCCGCGAGCTCAAGGGCAAGCGCATCGGCGTTATCGGTCTGGGCAACGTGGGCTCCAAGGTCGCCAACGCCTGCGTCGACCTGGGCATGGACGTCTACGGCTACGATCCGTTCATTTCCGTCGAGCACGCATGGGTGCTGAGCCGCGAGGTGCAGCGCGTCGGCACGCTCGAGGACCTCTGCCGCGGCTGCGACTACCTCACCGTGCACGTGCCCAGCAAGGCCGACACCATCGGCATGATCAGCACCGAGCAGATTAACCTGCTGGCGCCCGACGCCGTGCTCATCAACTACGCGCGCGAAACCATCATTGACGAGGACGCCGTCGACGCTGCCCTGCGTGAGGGCAAGCTGAGCTGGTTTAGCTGCGACTTTGCCACGCCCAAGACCGTCAAGATGCCCAACACGTTTATCACCACGCACTCGGGCGCCGGCACTGGCGAGGCCGAGGCCAACTGCGCCGACATGGCCATCAGCGAGCTCAAGGATTACCTGGAGAACGGCAACATCGCGCACAGCGTCAACTACCCCGCCTGCAGCATGGGCAAGGCGCGCGCCGCGAGCCGCATCGCCTGCCTGCACGCCAACGTGCCCAACATGATCGGCCAGATCACCGCAATCCTGGCCAAGGACAACGCCAACGTGCAGCGTATGACCAACGAGTCCGCCGGCGAGAACGCCTACACCATGTTCGACACCGACGAGCACCTGGACAGCAGCACCATCGAGGCGCTCAAGCAAATTCCGTCGATGTATCGCGTGCGCGTGATCAAATAGCGCCGGCGCCAAGCCTGCCAGGCAGACCATGAAGCCCATTCGGCCCCCGTTTTCACGAAACGGGGGCCGATTTCGTTGCTCCGGCTGGTTTTGAAAATGCTACCCATAATAAGTTTTTTCGGATAATCGACAGTGAGGCCCTAGTCGCTAAGCACAACTGCTTTTACAAACAGCTTTATCAGGGGTTTTAGTAGGTAAAAATCGATCTCTATATGCCAAACTAAAGTTGACTGTCCATTTTCCGAAATAACTTGCTCTAGGTAGCACTTTTCAAGCCAATTCCAAGGAGCAATTGAAGGCTATTCGCAACTAAAACCCTAGCTTCCGCGACCGTTTTCCACCCGCGCGGCTACATTCCCGCCCAATCGATAAAAATCTCCTCACGAAGTCGCCGTTCGAGCTCTTGCTGCCGCGGCGTCTTGTCTTTCAGTGGCACATCGAGATAGGACATGATGAGTTCCGTCACCACGCGGAAGGCATCGGAGTCGACCAGCTGACCATAGGTCATCAGAACGACGGGATATCCCATCGTCTGCAGGGCCGTCGTTCGATCGGAGTCCGAGATCTTGGATTCTATGGATCCGTGAATGGCTTTACCCTGGCATTCAACCAGACACTCTCGGCTGCCATCCTTATTTGACAGCAAGATATCGGCGTAGCGCCTATCAAGCCCCGAAATCAGGCGGGCGCTGCGCGTCATGCGAATCTCGACGTTATTGGTAAGGCGCAGCCCTTCGCCGCCGCGCAGCCTCGAAAGGCCAAACAGCATCGAAGCTTGGACCTCAAGCGGCGATGCCACAACCCCCGTAATGCATTTCGCGGCACGTGTGAATGATTTAGCACCGCGGAGTCCCTGGATCTTATTGGCGAACTCCGTAAGGTCAGAGAGCTCGATCAAGGGAGGTCGTTTCCACAAGTCCGTTGGATTCCCCGAGGCATCCTTTACGTTTTCCCAGCCCGACCGTGCGTCACCCCACCGGCTCCCATATGCCTGCTCAAGCGCCAACTTTACTTGAGGTGCAATCTTGCACACGGCAAAGGTGCCGCACATCTCAAACATGCACATGATCAGACGCTCGTTTGAAACCGAGGAAGCCAGGGTCAGCAGGGTAAAGAGCGGGGACGCGACATCAAGGCCAAACTCCGTCTGCTGCACGGAGCCAAACGGCCTCTCCCCGTTCCAAACATGTCTGACAATGCGACCGCCCTTACGTCCGCAGCCGCCCTGCGCCAACACATGTAACGGAGTGCGCAGGAAATGCTTGACGAGTGGATGTTCACAAAGGCGCTCCCTGCGCGGATCGTCCGCAGAATCGGGCAGGTCCGGCATTATCGCCAAGACCTGTGGGGGTATCCGGTGATACCGAAAGGCAGATATGTCGCACAGCATGTCGTCCATGGAGAGTACGTACCCACTGCGTCGTTTGTAAACCCGCCCGGACGGCAAACGCGATGGCTCGGCCTGCGAACGGTAAATGCTGCTACGTGCACGTCGCGAATCTGCAGGTGACTTACAATCGGTTTGCAAAGCAAACTGATTCTGAGGTTTCATATGGTTGGTGATGACGAGGGCGGCTATCGCCCCTTTGTCGTGCCCGACCACGCCAAGGTCTGGGTCGACATGCGCCTGACGCCGCCGACCGATACGGCCGCCGCGATCAACATGGTCGAGCAGGCCACTGCCACCGCCGAGGCCGCGGTTCCCGGTTGCCATGGCAGTTTCGCCGTGACGGGCGATCGCCCCGCCATCGAGCGCGACCCGAACTCTCCCCTTCTAGCTGCGCTCAAGCGCGCCGCCGATGACGTGACAGACGCGGACGTGCCCGCCAGCTTCTTTACCGGCTGCACCGATACCGCCGTCATTGCCGGCAAGACGGGTAACCGCAATTGCATGAGCTACGGCCCCGGCTCGTTGGTGCTCGCGCATAAGCCCAACGAGCCGGGGCCATGCCGATATCGTTCGCTGCCAGAACGTGCTCATCGCGCTTGTTGACAACACGCTCTGGGACGCAAGCGTCCAAGTTGGGGCATAATAAGCCGCGAACAAACCGACTCGCGCGTTAGGACCGCCCATGAAAGCACTTCCGTTTCCCTGCATCCGCCCAGCTCAGGACCGCGTGCTCGAAGCGCTGCCGCAGATGGGCGGTATCCTGAGCAGCAACGACGCCCTGCGCGACGCCATCGCCGACGGGCTTATGCTCAAAGATCCGGGCGCGGCGTATTACGCGTACGAATGCTCCGGAGAGCCGGGGCGCGTGACGGGCGTTGTGGCGATTTGCCCGGTCGGCGTACTGGCGGGCGACGGCGCGACCCCCGCAGGTGCCACCGCAGCCGCCCGCGCAATCGCCGAGCTTAAGGTCCAGCCGCGCCCTGTGTCGCTTACCTACGAGGCGTCGCCCGTCATGGATATCATCCTGGGCGCCGCCAAAGAGGGTGCGTCGCTCTATGCCGTCACCGACCCCGCCGGCATTACGCACCGCGTGTGGGAGGTCAAGCGCGAGGACGCCGTTGCCGCCATCCGAGCCATGCTCGACCAGGCACCAGAGCCAGCGCCGGCTGACGACCCCACCTATGCCGCCGCGCTGACAGGGGCGGCGCAGCTCCTGGCGGACGAGGCCCGCACAGCCGGCACCTACACGGGCAAAGAGCCGTTCAACTTTACCGTTGCCGCGTTATTCCCCGCCGCACAGGTCGCCGGCGGCGCGCCGCAGGTTCCGACGGGTCTGCTCACCCACCAGATCGCACGGTTCTAACAGGGTCTAAACGCCCAGCACAAAGACTCGGCAGCTCAACAAACAAGGGGCGGGGATACATGCGCATGCATCCCCGCCCCTTTCACATCGAGCAATGATGTCGGCAATCCACGTCGCCACGCCCAGGCTACCCGCGCTGCGGACCCGCTGCCGCCACCAGCGGCTCAAGACCCAGCTCGCGCGCATAATCTTCCTGCGTAAAGACTTCGACCAAGTCAAACGTATCGGTCACATCGTCAAATGCAAAATGCAGCACCGAGCAGTTGCCCGGCACACGGTCGCGCTCGTCTGCCGCCGCGCCCTTCACGTAATCCATAAACTCCTTGATAGCCGAGCCATGGCTTACCGCGAGCACGCACGAATGATCCGGGCGTCGCATAAGATCGGTCAACGTCGCCACCATGCGCTCGCGCACCTGCATCTGCCCCTCGCCGCCGAACTGGCGGTAAAAGTCACGCCACGGACGCCCAGGCATCAGCATCACGCGCTCGGCCTCGAAGTCACCAAAGAACCACTCACGCAGGCCATCAAGGCGCTCGTAGGCAAGGCCCGGCCACAGGTTGGCGATAGTCTGCTCGGTGCGATGCAGCGTCGAGGTGTAGGCGTGGTCGGGCTCGATGCCACGCGCTCGCAAGAACATGCCAGCGCGCGCCGCCTGCTCGCAGCCCAACTGCGTGAGCGGCGAATCACTCCAGCCCTGAATAATGCGCTTGAGGTTAAATATCGTCTGTCCATGACGGACCAGATACAGGTCTTTATTCATAGGGGTCCTTTCGTTCGTTACCAGTCAAGGAGCGAAAACGCCCCGTCGCAATAGCCAAAATGAAGCACGGCACCGTTGTCGGGCTGTCCTCCCCCGCCGGCCACATACTCAAGAAACTCCTGACAGGCAGAGCCGTGGGAAACGGCCAACACGCAGTCGTGCCGAGGCCGGGCCATAATACGAGACAGCGCCGCGACCATACGTGCGCGAAGCTCACTTTCCGACTCGCCACCAAAGGCCACCGGATAATCGCCCCAGGGTTGCGCCGGCATCTCGCGGTTTGATGTGCCCTCCAGCGAGCCCAGGCGCCACTCGCGCAGGTCGTCGACCGGCTCTATGGGAAGGCCCTCACCAACAATAAGCTCGGCCGTGTGGCGTGCCCGACCCAACGGAGACGAATACGCATGGTCAAAGGAGATGCCACGCGCCTCAAACGCCGCGCGCGTCGCCAGTGCCTGCTCGCGCCCGCGCGCCGTAAGCGGCGAATCGTGCCAGCCCTGCAAAATGTTCTGCACATTGAGCTCGGTCTGCCCATGCCGCACCAAATACAGATCGGCCACATGCCCTCCCCTCGTACCACCACAAAGGGGACGGGCACCTTTGTGGTGGTTTACCGCCGGATCACGCCGCGGCGACGCTCAACTACACCAGTACGTCGGCGAGTAGACGCTTGGGTACGTGGTGTACCTGTGCCTCGTCACGCCAGTAATTAATAGAGCCGTCGGGGTTGGAATCAATTGCATCGATCACCTGTGTCTCGGCGGGAACGCCAAAGACCATGATCAGCTTGACCTCGTACTTGTCGCCGTCAAGTCCCATGACATCAATCGCACGAGGCGGAAAAGCCTTGAACATGCACGCCGCCACCTCGGGCGTAGCGCTGCGGGCGGCGAGCATCATCGTCTGCGCGGCGATACCAGCGTCTGCCTCGGTAATTGGCGCGGCAGGCATGCCCGGAGCGGGACGCTCGGCAAGGATCGCGATATAGCCGGTCGGGCGCTCGCCCTCGACAGGACCCGACCAATCCTTGAGCGCACCAGCCCATGCGAGCTTTTCAAATAAGCTCGAACACTCCTCGGCGTCGCTCACCACATGAAAGCGTAGGCGCTGAGCATTGGCGCCGCAGGGAGCCAGGTGCGCCAGCTCTGCCAGCTCGAGCAAAAACTCGCGCGGCACGCGCATGGACTCGTCAAAGCGACGGCATGTGCGAGCACGACGGACCAGCGCGTCAAACGATTCCAGACCGAGCTTTTCGCAGCCCTGCTTTGCCATCGATTCGACACTCGACGGTGCCTCGGGAACTGCTTCGTTCATAGGAACCCCCCAATACAAGCCAATTGTTCTTAGGAAAATCTAACCTAAAACGCAGGCAATAACGAACAGAGCCGCAATGTTCTACACCTGTTGAATAGAAAAACGCGACATGGGGAACAACGAGAACAAATCGGGACCTTTGGGTTACACTTCGCCCTCCCCGACCCATACGCCGGTGCCTTTAGGCGATACTTGTTGTAGCAACTGCGGCATACGCCGCAAAAACAACAATGACGGCAAACGCCGCGCGGAAAGGAGACCTCATGGGCATCTTTAAGAACGACGACCAGCAGTCGAACCTGTTTGGATTTGACGAGAAAAGCATGGCAGGCAAGGCAATCAAGGCCGTGCGCTGGATCTACGCCGTCACGGGCGTCATCGCGCTGCTTGCCGGCATCGCGCTGCTGTTTGCGCCCGCCAAGTCCCTCGTCTTTTTGACGACCGTCCTGGGCTTCTACTTTGTGATCACGGCTGGCGTCAGGCTGTTCACCGCCATTTTTGAGCCGCTACTGCCCGCCGGCTGGCGCGTGACGAGCATCATCTCCAACCTGCTCATCATCCTGGGCGGCGTCATAATCCTGCGCAATCAGGCCTTCTCGACCGCGACGCTCACCACGCTCGTGGTGGTCGTGGCTGGCTTTGGCTGGATCGTCGAAGGTGTCATGTCCATTCTGGAGTCCGAGCTTTCGTCCAACCGCGCCCTCGCCATCCTGAGCGGCGCGCTCTCCATCATCGCCGGCATGTTCGTGTTTATCTATCCACTGTGGTCGGCAAAGATGCTCGTCATCTTTAGCGGCGCCGCGCTCCTGGTGTTTGGGGTGACGCTGATTATTCGCGCTATCCGCTTTGGCAAGCTGGTGCGCTAGATGCCGCGAACGCTGTTTATTGATGCTGACGCCTGCCCGGTCACGCGTGAGTCGATCGACTGCGCGCGGCGGGCGGGCGTCGCCGTGGTGATTGCCGGCAACAGCACGCAGAACCTGGAGCGGCACATTCGCCGCGACGATCCACGTGATGCCGAGCACGCGCGACGCGGCTTTTGGGTCACCACGCTCGATGTGAGCGTGGGCGCCGATAGTGCCGACTTTGCCATTGTCGAACGTCTGCAGGCGGGCGACGTGGTCGTGACGCAGGACATTGGCCTGGCGAGCATGGTGCTCGGCCGCGATGCCTCCGCCATCGGCGTGCGCGGGCGCGTGTACGACAAGGCGACCATCGACATGCAGCTGTTTATTCGTCACGAAGAAAAGAAGGTGCGCCGCGCTGGCGGTCGCACCCGCGGGCCAGCAGCCTTCACCAGCGAAGACCGCGCCCGCTTTAAGCGCAACCTCACCGAGCTGCTGCGCTAACCAAGGTAGATTTTTGGGACATGCCCGGAAATCTGCCTTTTTGTTTTGGACGGTGTGAGCGCTCAGGATCCGTGGCTCAACAAAAAAACGGGCTTCAAAATGCCATGCGTCGCCGCATTGTGCAGACGCCGTGCATGGCTATTTTGAAGCCCGTTTTGTTAGGCCTACTTAGAGGCCGAAGGCAGATAGGGCGAGGCCCCAGCCCACGCCGATGACGTACATCATGACCAGGAACACGGCATTTTCGCGAGCGCTGCGGTTGGTGCGGAACAGGACCAGGTAGCCCACGCCGGCGGAAATGAGCGTGCCGGCGAGCATCGGTGCCAGTTGCAGTGCGCCTTCCAGATACAGCTGCGTAATGACCACGCTCGCCGAGCAGTTGGGGATCAGGCCGACAAGCGCCGAACCCAGGACGGCGAGCGTCTCGTTGCCACGCAGGAACTGCTCGATCGCAGATTCGCCAAAGGTCTCGAGCACGGCGACCAGAATCAGCGTCACTAGGAAAATGAATACCGATACCTGCACGGTATGCGAGATGGCGCTGCGGATAATCGACAGGACGGGCGCACCTTCGTGTGAGTGAGAGTGACCATGGCCATGATGGTGTTCATGCTCGCCCTCATGACCGTGATCGTGGACATGTCCATGTTCGTGCTCGTCCTCGTCTTCATCACAACCGCAATGGTCGCGCTCGCACAGCTCATGGATGTGATCGGCACTCACGCCAGCCTCGGCCACCTCGTCGATGATGTCACCGCCGCTGTGATCGTCATGCGCGCAGTTAACGTGCGCCGGATTGACAGCGGTTCCCAACACGGTACGGCGAATCGCCACATGCGCACGGGCGTTGCGACGCAGGCCGCGAATGGCAGCATCCACGATAAAGCCCGTGACCAGCGCGATCAGCGCCTTCGAAGCCAAAAGCATCGCCATAGTCTGCACGGGAACCTGCTCGGCAAGTAGCAGCGGCAGCATCTCGTCGGAGGTCGAGAGAAACACCGCCACCAGGGTGCCCAGCGTCACGACGCGACCGGCGTATAGCGTTGCCGCCATGGCCGAAAAGCCGCACTGCGGCACCATGCCCAGCAACGAGCCAACCACGGGGCCAGCGGCGCCGGCACGCTTAATGGCGCCGTTAACGCGGTCGCCCGCAACATGCTCAAGCGTCTCGAGGACCAGATATGTCACCAACAAGAACGGCACCAGCGAGAGCGTGTCCTTGCCGGCGTCGAGCAGAATATCAATCAGCAAATCCATGACGGATGGAACCTTTCGTGTCTTTCGGCAGCATTGTAAAAGTCCTAGCGGTCAACTAGGGTATTGTAATTGTCCTAGGCGTGATGCCAATAGTTGCCCATGGTAAACTATCATCTCGCCATAACTCGACAAACCCGAGCCGCGCGACGCGGCCCGTCCAAGGAGCAGCATATGAACGTTTCGCAAGCACTCGAATACGAGCGCCAGCCGTTTATCCCCATGTTTATCTACGGCGACCACGGCGCCATGGAATCCGAGCGTCAGAAAGGCGAAGAGGCCCTCAAGGTGCTCGAGACTGAGTACTTTACCGCCGAGGACGACCCCGGCTTCGACTTTGCCACCGTGCGCGACCTAGCCGACCGCAACCGCGACCTGTGCGACCAGATTGGCGAGGCGCGCCTGCGCAACGTGACGCCCGCGACGCTTTCGCGCGGCCTGTCCGACGCCGACACCTGCGCTGCCATCGGCAAGATGCAAAAGCGCACCGCCGCGTCCGTCATGCGCGAGATCCGCGGCGACCGCGACGCGCTCGGCGTCGCCTACGCCCGCAAGCCCATTCAGGGCACGGTGCTCGGCATCGACATCGAGACCACCGGCCGCGCACCCGAGCGCGGCTATATCATCAACGTGGGCTGGGAGATCATGGACCTCACCAGCGACGCCGTCCCGCACGACGCCGAGGCGCACTACTGCGGCCTGCCCGATATCTACCGCGGCGAGGATGTGCCGTTGTCGAATATCCACCACATCACCTGGGACGACATCGACGGCAAAACGCCCTTCCGCGAGAACAAAGAGCTGCAAAAGCAGCTGCTCAAGCTTATGAAGAAGTACCCGTACATGGCGCACAACGCCGCCTTTGAAGACAGCTGGTTCAAGATCCACTTGGACGGTTACGCCGAGGCACGCCGCGCGGGTAAGATCATCGTCATCGACTCGCGCCAGATCTGCCGCAGCCTGGACGCCGATGTGCGCTCGCTCCCCCGCGAGTCCGCGCCCGCCGCGCTCGAGAACTGGGCGCGCCGCCGTGGCACCCTCGCCGCCGACGCCAACGAGCAGCACCTGGGCCTCGACGACACCGACCTCATGCTCCGTACCGTCCAGGCCGAGTTCAACCTCAAGAACCTATTTGCCAAGTAGATTGCCAAGCAGAGGCGCCATTCGCGAGCGATACTCGTCGGGCCATAACGCCCCGCGCAAAAGCGACACGCCGAGGCGTCCCTCTCAAGCAACGCAATGCGGGCCGATAACCAAGTGGATATCGGCCCGTTTTTGCACGTCGCTAAGGTACCCACGTTGGCATCAGCGGCCTTATTCGCGCCCACCGATGCCCTTAGCCGCCTTTGGGAGCATTCGATAGCAAAATATTTCACGAATTATATTGACATATGAACATGCGCTCATATACTCGAAAGTAAGTTATATGAGCGCATGTTCATATGAAAGGATATTGCAATGAGCGAACAAGCTGATGAAATGAAGTCCGGCATCGACACCAGCATCGTGCCCGACGTCCCCACCACTTGCTCGCCCGAGGACCTTCCCGACGAGGAGCTGCTGTACGACCTTGCCGACCTGTTCAAGGTCTTTAGCGACACCACGCGTATCAAGATCCTCTATGCCCTCATGGGTCGCGAGCTCTGCGTGGCCGACATCGCCGAAGCGACCGCGACCTCGCAGTCTGCGGTGTCGCACCAGCTGCGCACGCTCAAGCAGTCGCACCTGGTTAAATTCCGACGCGACGGGCGCAACATCCTCTACTCGCTTGCCGACGACCATGTCTACACCATGCTCAACCAAGGCATGAGCCACATCTGCGAATAGCGACCAACCACGGTACCAGCGCGGCCTGCACCCAAGCCGCAAAAACGGGGAAAGGAACCCACCATGAAAAAGCAGTTCAAGCTCGACGAGATCGACTGCGCCAACTGCGCGCGTAAGCTTCAGGACGAGCTGGCCAAGCTCGATGGCGTCAAGTCCGTTTCGGTCAACTTTATGACCCAGAAGTTAACGCTCGAGGCCGATGACGCCGAGTTCGACGAGGTCCTCGACCGCGTCGTGGAGTTTACCGCCGACGCCGAGCCGGACTGCGAGATCATTCTCTAGCCCAGATTACGCCAACCTGCAAGGTCGCGCTTGCCGCGGCCTTTGCTCGCGAAATTATATGAGCGAGTGTTCATACATTCAAATGGGAGGATTGAATCATGGCAACCGCCGATCCCAAGAAGAAAAAGAAGAAGCGTAAGAAGAAAGAGTCCCTTGAGCATAAGCGCAACCGTATCCTGGTAGCGCTAGGCATTTTTGCCGTTGTTTATGCCCTCGACGAGCTCGGAGCTCTCACTATCGCATTTGGGGAGCCCGGCAACGTCTACGCCAGTTTCGTGCTGTTCCTCGTGCCGTTTTTAATTGCCGGCTACGACGTGCTCCAAAAGGCATACAACAACATCCGCCGCGGCAAGGCCTTCGACGAAAGCTTCCTCATGGCCGTCGCGACCATCGGCGCGTTTGCCATGGTGCTCTTCCCCGATACCGATCCGCACATGGCCGAAGGCGCCGCTGTCATGCTGTTCTACCAGGTCGGCGAGCTGTTCCAGGCATACGCCGTGGGCAAGAGCCGCAAGTCGATCAGCGCCATGATGGACATCGCACCCGATTATGCCAACGTCGAGCAACTCGACGGCACACTCGAGCAGGTCTTTCCCGATGACATCGCCGTCGGCACCGTCATCGTCGTCAAGCCCGGCGAGCGCGTGCCCATCGACGGCGTCATCGTCGAAGGCGAGACGCAGCTCGATACCGCCGCCCTTACCGGCGAGTCGGTCCCCCGCCCGGCCAAAACCGGAGACGATATCATCAGCGGCTGCATCAACATGACGGGTCTCATCCACGTGCGCACCACCAAGCCATTTGGCGAGTCCACCGTCGCGCGCGTCCTGGAGCTCGTAGAAAACGCCAGCGAAAAGAAGGCGCGTACCGAGAACTTCATCACGCGCTTCGCCCGCGTCTACACGCCCGCCGTCACCGGCGCGGCCGCGGTACTCGCGCTCGGCGGCGGCTTGGTCACCGGCGCCTGGTCCGACTGGATCCTGCGCGGCCTGACCTTCCTGGTCGTCAGCTGCCCGTGCGCGCTCGTGATCAGCGTCCCGCTCAGCTTCTTTGGTGGCATCGGCGGCGCGTCCAAGCTGGGAGTTCTCATCAAGGGCTCCAACTACCTCGAGACGCTCGCCGATGTGGATACCGTCGTCTTTGACAAGACCGGCACGCTCACCAACGGCACGTTTTCGGTCGTGGCGGTACACCCCGAGACCGGCTATACCGAGCAGTCACTGCTTGAGGTCGCGGCCCTTGCCGAGTCGTTTTCCGATCACCCCATCGCGCAGTCGGTACGCACCGCCTTCCAGGGCGAGCTCGATCCCAAACGCGTAAGCGACTCCACCAATGACGCGGGCCATGGCGTGACGGCGAATATCGACGGCAAGCGCGTCATCGTCGGCAATGCCAAGATGCTTGCTGCGGCCGGTATCGACGCCCCCAATTGCGAGGTCGTCGGTACGATCCTCCATGTACTGGTCGATGACACGTACGCCGGCCATATCGTAATTGCCGACACCATAAAGGCCGATGCCAAGCAGGCGATTCGCGACTTGCACACTGCCGGCGTCAAACGCACCGTCATGCTCACGGGCGACCGTGAGGAGGTTGCAGCGTCTGTGGCCAAGCAGCTGGGGCTCGACGAGTTCCACGCGCAGCTCATGCCAGGCGATAAGGTCGAGCGCGTCGAGGCATTGCTGGCAGTCGAATCGAGCAAGGGCAAGCTCGCCTTTGTCGGTGACGGAATCAACGACGCACCCGTGCTCACGCGCGCCGACGTCGGAATCGCCATGGGCGCCATGGGCTCGGACGCCGCAATTGAAGCTGCCGACGTGGTGCTGATGGACGACAAGCCGTCCAACATCTCCCGCGCGATCCGCGTGGCGCGCAAGACCATGACGATTGTTTGGCAGAACATCATCTTTGCGCTGGGCATTAAGCTGCTGATCCTGGTGCTCGCGGCGCTCGGCATCGCCAACATGTGGCTTGCCGTCTTTGGCGACGTGGGCGTGGCGATCATCGCCATCCTGAACGCCATGCGCGCGATGGGTGTCAAGAACCTGTAGCACTCGTGGTCCCTCCGGCCGGGGCCGGGTTTGGTTTTGAAAACGTCCTCGCGCATGAGGCCCGTCTTTCCTGCTCCTACGGAGCAACGGAAAGACGGGCCTCGCGCTGCGGAGTGTTTTCAAAACCAAACCCGGCCCCGGCCTGCGGTGACGTTGCTGGTGGTTCTTGGGCATCGCTTGCTGGCGGGGTTCCTTGTCTGAGTTGGACTTAGTTGGTGGGGCTACTGGTCCCGGTCGCTGGTTCGCGCTTTGCGCGAACTCCGCGCTACTGGGGATCAATTAGGCTTCCGTTGCTGGGCCCGCCACATCTTCCCGCCCCAACATCGATCTTAGCTTCTCAAAGCTCTCCTCGCTCAGGCAATGCTCCATGTGGCAGCCCTCTTGCGAGGCAACCTCGGGCGCTACACCTGCGTCCTCTAGCAGCCCCACAAAAAAGCAATGGCGCTCCCACATTTGACGGGCAACCTCAATACCGCGTTCCGTCAGATGAACATCTCGTTTTCCCATTTCGACATAGCCGTTGCTTTCCAGCGTCACCATGGCTTTAGAGACACTTGCCTTGGTTACGCCCAGGTATTCGGCGACGTCAATTGACCGAACGATGCCCTGGCGCTCCGAGAGCACATAAATAGATTCGAGATAGTCTTCTCCAGATTCACGCAGGGCCATGGGCCGCCTTTCGCGATGGCTTCTAGTTAGCCTTTGGATACTTTTGCTTGAATTACTTTACCGCAAAAGTTGCCCATGTCTTACTACATTGTCTAAAAAGTTAACCGTGTTTCACAAAATGCGCGGAGCAAGCAGGGCGACACGACACGCAACGCGCAGGGAGTGTCCCCAGCTGCCGGCAGAAAAGGAGCGTCCCCAAGTGCCGAGCCGCAGCTATAACAGGCCAAAGTGCTTCGCGGCGTTGTAGATGCCGTCATCGTCCACGGCGGTCGTTACGTAGGTCGCCGCGGCCTTCACGGCATCCTGCGCGTTGCCCATGGCCACACTTGTGCCCACGGCCGAGAACATCGACAGGTCGTTCTCGCCGTCGCCAAAGGCAATCGCTTCACTCGCGTCGATGCCCAGGCGCTCCAGCGTCGCCGCCACGCCCAGGTCCTTGCCGCCGTTGGCCGGAATAATGTCGCAGAACAGGTCGCACCAGCGCGTGGTTGTAGAATGCGACAGGACATCGGTAACTATGCCCTGGTCGACCGGGTCCACAAAGGCGCAGAACTGGTAAACCGGCGCGTCGAAAGCATGCTCAAAAGGCTCCTCGTGATACGAGATTCCGGCATTGTCGGCAGCCGCCACCACGCGCTTGGACAGGCGGTTCACAAACGAGTTCTCGCCCTGCATGCACAGCGAGTCGTAGCGCCCCTGCGCTACCTGGTCAACAATCACCGCAACGTCGTCCGGATCGATCGGGCAGCTGCGATAAACGCCCTTGGCATCAAAACAGTGCTGGCCCGAAAGCGTAATGTACGCATCCCATCCCAAGTCGAACAGCCAATCCGGCATCTGGTAGGTCGGGCGGCCCGTGGCGATCACGCACGCAATCCCCTGCTCGCGAAAGCTGTCGAGTACCTGCTGCGCCGACGCCGGAATCTGGTGGGTCTTAAAGCTCAGCAGCGTGCCGTCGATATCGAAAAACGCGGCCTTAATCATCCTCGCCTACTCCTCGCCCTCGAGCTTCTCGCTCGCCTCGAGCCACGCCATCTCCAGCTCGTCCATGGCGGCGTGGGCCTCGTCGATCTTTGCCTGCTGCTCGCCCAGCGCCGTGTAGTTGGTGGGGTCGACCTGTGCCATCGCGGCCTCGGCCTCCTCCACGCGAGCGCGCTGCGTCTCCATTTTGCGCTCGAGCGAGCTCACCTCGCGGCGGAGCTTCTGGCGTTCGGCGTTGGAAAGGCCATTGGGCTGGCCACTCGATTTGGGCTTTTCGGCCGCAGCCGCCGCGGCACCGGTGTCAAACGTGCCGGTCTTGGCACTCGGCGCACCCACGGGCTCGCCCTCGGCGGTGGCGTTGCACAGGCGCAGGTACTGGTCGACGCCGCCGGGCATATGCGTCAGGTGGCCGTCGAGCAGCGCCCACTGCTGGTCGGTCACGCGCTCCATCAAGAAGCGGTCGTGCGTCACCAGGATCAGCGTGCCGGGCCAGCCGTCGAGCAGGTCCTCGACAATCGCGAGCATGTCGGTATCCAGGTCGTTACCGGGCTCGTCCAGGATAAGCACGTTGGGCTCGTCCAGAATCGTCAGCAACAGCGACAGGCGACGGCGCTGGCCGCCCGAAAGATCGCCGATGCGGCTCCAGAGCTGCTGTGTCGTAAAGCCCAGGCGCTCGCAGAGCTTCTCGGGCGAAGTCTCCTTGCCGTCGATGACGTAATACTTCTTATAGTTGCCGAGCACCTCGCGGATCGTGTCGCCCATGTAGGGTTCGAGCTCCTCGAGCTGCTGCGACAGCACGCCAAAGCGTACTGTCTGGCCAATCTTCACACGGCCGCGCGTGGGTTCAATCTTGCCCTGGATCACGTCGAGCAGCGTCGACTTGCCAGCGCCATTTTCGCCCAAAAGGCCATAGCGGTCGCCCGCGCCGATGAGCCAGGTCACGTCGGAGAGCACCTGCTTGGGCGTGCCATCGGTATCCGCATAGCCGGCGTCCACGTCGACCACGTCGATAACCTGCTTGCCCAGGCGACTCACCGCCAGGCGCTTGAGCTCCAGCTCGTCGCGCACAGGCGGTACGTCGGCGATAAGCTCGCGAGCGGCATCCACGCGAAACTTGGGCTTGGTGGAGCGCGCCTGGGCACCGCGGCTCAGCCACGCGAGCTCCTTGCGCGCCATGTTGCGACGACGCTCCTCGGTGACGGCGGCCATGCGGTCGCGCTCCACGCGCTGTAGGATATATGCGGAGTAGCCACCCTCGAAGGGATCAACCCGGCCGTCGTGGACCTCCCACATGCTGGTGCAGACCTCGTCCAGGAACCAGCGGTCGTGCGTGACCACGAGCATGGCGCCCTGGCCGCGCTGCCAGCGGGCCTTTAAGTGACGCGCGAGCCAGTTGATGGTGCGCATGTCCAGGTGGTTGGTGGGCTCGTCGAGCATAAGCACGTCGTAGTCGCCGATCAGCAGGCGCGCAAGGTCCACGCGACGGCGCTGGCCGCCCGAGAGCTCGCCCACCGTGCCCTCCCAGGGCACATCGCTAATAAGACCGGCCAAGATCTGGCGCGTACGCGGGCTCGAGGCCCACTCGTACTCGGGCGTGTCACCGACGACGGCATGGTGCACGGTATCGGTATCGACCAGGTTGTCCTTTTGGCCGAGCAATCCGATCGTGGTGTCGCGGCGGTGCGTCACGCGGCCGTCGTCGGGCTCCAACGTGCCGGCGAGCACGCTCAGCAGCGTCGACTTGCCGTCGCCGTTTTTACCGACAATGCCAATGCGGTCGCCCTCGTCCACGCCGAGCGTCACGTTATCGAAAATATGCTTGGTGGGGAACTCTAGGCTGACGGAATCGCATCCCAAAAGAATCGCCATATGCCCTGCTCCTTCGTAGAAATTCAACGTTGTCCATGATAGCAGCGAGCCCCACCCCAAACCACCACGAAGGTGCCTGTCCCCTTTGTGGTGGTCGTTTCGGTCGCGGAGCAAAAAGGCGGGCCATCTCACGCAAGAGATGACCCGCCTCTCCAATCAGTCCCGCGGCAACCGCGGCCGCCGCGGGCCTCAAGCATGTCCCGGACTAGGAGAACATGCCGGTGAGGTAATCATTCAGCCGCTTATCCTTGGGCCGTTGGAAAATCTCGTCGGTCTCGTCGTACTCGACCATATCGCCCATGTAGAAGAACGCCGTGCGGTTGGACACGCGCGACGCCTGCTCCATGTTGTGCGTCACGATGACGATGGCACGGTCGGCAACGATCGACGACATCAGGTCCTCGATCGCCAACGTCGAGATGGGGTCGAGCGCCGAGCAGGGCTCGTCGAACAGGATCACGTCGGGGTTGAGCGCCAGCGTGCGCGCAATGCACAGACGCTGCTGCTGGCCGCCCGAAAGCGCGTAGGCACTCTTGTCGAGCTTGTCCTTGACCTCGTCCCACAGCGCGGCACCGCGCAGACTTTCCTCGACCATGCGGTCGAGCTCGTCACGGTCGGTGATGCCGTGGCGCTTGGGCGCAAAGGTGATGTTGTCGCGAATGGACTTGCGGAAGGGGTTTGGCTGCTGGAACACCATGCCGATGGAGCGACGCAGCTCGTACGTGTTCTCGGTCTTGGTGTTCACGTTGCGCCCGCGGTAGTTGATCTCGCCCTCCACGCGACAGCGGCGAATCTCGCGATTCATCAGGTTGAGGCTACGCAAGAAGGTCGACTTGCCGCAGCCCGAAGGCCCGATGAGCGCCGTGATCTCGCCCTTGTGAAAGTCGAGCGACGTGTCGTGCAGGGCATGGTAGTCGCCGTAGTACACGTTAACGTCCTTGGTGGAGAGCACGACCTCGTCGCTCACAGCCCTACCGCTCACGCGAACGTGCTTCTCGCTCTCCCTCACGCTCGACAGAAAATCCTGGGTCTCGGACGACACCGCTTCGGTTGCGGGCGTTGCATTCATCTCGCTCATTCGGCCGTCATCTTCCTTGCCAGTTGCTTGCCCACGATACGGGCGACTACGTTAAACAGCAGCACGCAAATCATCAGCAGTGCAGCGGTGCCCCAAACGATCTGCTGAGCCTCGGGGCTGCCCTCGCCATAGATCTTGTAGATGTGCACGGCGAGCGACTCGCCGGGACGGAACACGTTCCAGGCGCAGGTGGGGCTCGACAGGTTAAAGCTCAAGAAGTTCAGACGCACCGGCGAGCTCATGCCCGAGGTAAAGAGCAGTGCCGCGGCCTCGCCAAACACACGGCCGGCCGAAAGCACAATGCCGGTCACGATGGCGGGCATGGCCTCGGGAATCAGGATGTGCAGCGTGGCCTCCCAGCGGGTAAGGCCCATGGCCAGGCATGCATCGCGCTGGGCCTGTGGCACGTCCTCGAGCGCCTGCTGGATCACGCGCACCAGGATGGGGATATTGAACATGGTGAGCGCGACGGCGCCGGAGATGATGGAGTACTTCCAGCCCAGCTGCACTGAGAACACCAGGAATCCGAACATGCCGACGACGATGGAAGGCAGCGAGGACAGCGTCTCGATGGCGGTGGAGGCGATGCCGCGGATGGGCCCATTCGGCGCGTACTCAACCAGAAAGACCGCGCCGCCCAGACTGATGGGCACCGAGATGGCTAGGGTGATCAGCAGCAGATAGAACGAGTCGAACAGCTGATAGAGCACGCCGCCCTGGGTCCCGTTGGCGCGCGACGGCTGCGTGAGAAAGCCCGGCTGGAACAGTGTCGAGATGCCCTCGAACAGGATATAGGTCACCATGGAGACGACGATGAGCATGACGATGGCGGCGATCGCCGTCAGCACGCCCGTGGCGATGCGGTCCTGCTTTTGGACGCGCCCGAACCTCGCCTCGTCGATATGGATGCGCGTACTAGCCACGAGCCTTCGCCCCCTTGCGGCCGATAAGGTGGATGATCAGGATGAAGATGAGGCTCATGCCCATCAGCAGCAGACCGAGCGCCCACAGAACATCATCCTGGGCCGAACCCTCGGCATAGACCGCCATAGACGTGGTAAGCGTGGTGGTGATGGTGGACGCCGGCGACAGCAGCGACGTCGGCATGGCCTCGATGCCGCCGATAACCATGCGCACGGCGAGCGTCTCGCCAAAGGCGCGGGTCATGCCCAGGATGACCGCGGTCATGAGCGACGGCATGGCGGACTTGAGCACCACGTGCCAGATGGTCTGCCAGCGAGTGTAGCCCAGCGCAAGCGAGCCCTGACGGTAGCTGTCGGGCACGGCGCGCAGGCCATCGACCGAAAGCGTGGTCATCGTCGGCAGGATCATGACGGCCAGCACGATGGCGCCGGGCAAGATGCCCAAGCCCGTACTCACGTGGAAAACGCTCTTCATAAGGCCGACGACCACGTGAAAGCCGATGAGGCCAAAGACGACCGAGGGAATGCCGGTCAAAAGCTCAATAAGCGGCTGAAAGATCTTGGAACCAAACTTAGGTCGAATCTCGACCGCAAAGATGGCAGAGCCGATGGCGATGGGCAGCGCGATGAGCGTGGAGAGCACCATGACCGCAAACGAGGTGACGATCAGGGGCAGGGCGCCGGTATAGGGCAGGCCGTTTTTAGCCGTGTTGGCCAGGTCCCACTTGGTGCCGGTAAAGAACTCGACGACCGAAACGCCGTCCTTGAGAAAAGCCGAGAGGCCCTTTTGGGCGACCATAAAGATGAGCGCGGCAACGACAAGCGTCACGAGCGCTACGCACGCACCCGTGACGCCCAGGCCCACGTTCTCAAGGTCGCGCTTTGGCAGTTGCTTTGCCATTGCAAACCTTTCCGGGGCGATTACTTATTTAGCAGAAACCTTGCCGCTGGCGTCCTTGACGACCTTCATGGCAGAGACGGGGATGAAGCCCTGCTCCTCGACGAGCTTGCCCTGGACGTCGTCGGAAAGCATGAACTCCAGGAAGGCCTTGGTGGCCTCGTCGGCGTCCTTAGCGCAGTACATGTGCTCGGTAGCCCAGATCTTAAAGGAGTCGTCGGTGACGTTTGCGCTCTTGGGCTCCACGCCCTCGACCTTGATGGCGTTGAACTTTGAGTCATCGAAGTGCGAGAAGTCCAGGTAGGAGATGGCGTTGTCGGTGCTGCCCATCTGAGTCTGGACATCGCCGGACTTGTCGAGCTCGGCGTCGCCCTTAAAGTCGACGGCCTCGTCGCCAAAGACGGCTGCCTCGAAGGTGGCTCGGGTACCGGAGCCGGCCTTGCGGTTGAGCACGACGATGGTGGCGTCGTCGCCGCCGACCTCCTTCCAGTTGGTGATCTGGCCGGAGAAGATGCCCTTGAGCTGCTCAAGGGACAGGTCGTCGACCGTCACGTTCTTGGAGACGACGGGACCCATGCCCACAACGGCGACCTCGTGGTCGACGAGGTTCTTGACCTGGTCGGCCTCGAGCTTGGTCTCGGCGAAGACGTCGGAGTTACCGATGGTAACGGTACCGGCGGCGACAGCGGTCAGGCCCTTGCCCGAACCGTTGCCCGAGCCGGAGACGGAGACGTCCGGGTTGGCATCCATGAACTTCTCGGCAGCGGCCTCGACGAGAGCCTGGAACGAAGAGGCACCGTCGTAGGTCACCTCGCCGGAGACGGACTCGGCAGCAGCGGCGCTACCCTTGTCGGCAGCGTTGGAAGCGCCTGCGCCACCGCAGCCAACGAGGCCGAGGCCGACGATGCTGGCAAGACCACCAGCGAGGCCGAGGAACTGACGACGAGAATAAGCCTGATCGAGCATGATCTTCCTTTCATACATGCGAATCGCGGGCACCCTGCCCGCTTTGCTGTTTGGAAAGATACGGCCCCGACCGGGCAGCGCTCGCGCCAACTGCGGTTTCTTACGGGCATCTGATAGACCCTTACCGCAAGCGCGGCTCGGCTTTACAAACGAATAACAAATTCACCACCAAGCATGACCCGCCTTTTACACCAATAAAAACGAAGTTGCGGTGAAATAATTCCTGTTTGGCCATCAAATGGCCCATTCTAGGAACTATTCCACCGCAACTTAGATTAGGAAACCGCGTAACCTTAAAGCTCCAGTTCGTTTAGACGAAGGATTGCCACGATATAGATCTTGAGTGCTTGCTTGAGCTGCTCCTCGTTGGCGCACTCGTTGGGGCCGTGCATCTGGCCGCCCCATGCGGGCAGCTCCAGGCCGGTCTCCTCTGGGCCAAACGAGACGGCGCGGGCAAAGTTGCGCGCATACGTGCCGCCGCCCATGGCAAAGGGCTCGGCATGCTTGCCCGTGAACTCGTTATAGGTATCGATAAGCGCCTTCACGGCCGGATCGTCGGCAGAGACCGAGAACGGCACCTTTGCACGACCCACACGACACGTCACGCCAAAGCGCCCCACGAGCGGGTCGAGCTGCTCGCGGATGGTATCGGCACTCGTGCTGTCGGGGAAGCGCACGTCGATGACCTGCTCAATATGGCCATCCGCCACGCGAATGACGCCAGCGTTGCAGGTAAGCGGGCCAAACGCCGGACTCGTCGCATCGATACCCAGGCCGCGGCCATAGGCATCCGCATGCACAAAGGCCAGGAACTTGACGAACTCGTGCTCGGCAGGCGTCAGCAGGCGCTCATCGCGTGCACCAAACGCGTCCTCGGCCTCGCGCAGATACGACACGATCAGGCCGACGGCGTTGATGGTGCCCTCAGGCATCGAAGCGTGGCCGCCAATACCGTGGGCGAAAATCTGCGCATGCCCGTTATCAAGCGCCGTGATCTCCAGGCGGTCGACGTTCTCAACGGGCGCCGGCAGCTCATCGGCGGCAATTGCAAGCTCGCAGATGGACTGCGACGGAATGGCATTGCTCGCCTCGGAGCCGCTCCACGACACGATGCGCCCGCCGTCGATCTTGGGGCTCACGAACGTCGCCCCAAACTGGCCCTTCTCGGCATTGCAGACCGGGAACTCGGCATCGGGCGTAAACAGAAAGTCAGGATTCGCGTAGTTCTCCAGATAATGGTGAACGTCGGACATGCCCACTTCCTCATCGCAGCCCAGCAGCGCGCGGAAGGTGTAGCGCGGAACGATGCCGTGCTTGAGCAGGTAGGCGCCGGCGTAGAGCGACAGCACGGCCGGACCCTTGTCGTCGATCACGCCGCGGCCGAGCAGCCAGCCCTCGCGACGCTCCATCGCAAACGGGTCGGTGTTCCAGCCGGGGCCTGCGGGCACCACGTCCACATGACAGATAGTCGCAAGCTGCTTATCGCCGCGGCCCGGGATATCGGCAATGCCCACATAACCCTCGTCATCGCTCGTCTGGTAGCCGAGCTTTTGCGCGATGCCGAGCGCGCAATCGAGCGCATCACGAACCGGGCGGCCAAACGGCGCACCGGGCTCTGCATCAGCAGAAACTGCCACGGACGGATAACTCACCAGCTGCTCGATATCGGCGACGACATCCTCCCAGACCTCGTCGACATACTCGGCAACGCTCTGCTCCACCTGATTCATGGACGACCTCCTTAGCAATGAGCGGCGAGCGTGCCCGCCCCTCACATCACGTCATTAGATAGCGAAAAGTTTAGCAAGCTCGGCCACCGAGTGCACCACCGCATCGGCGCCCGCTGCCTCGTGCTCCCCCGGCGCCGCCGCACCCGAATAAATGCCGATGCACGGCACGCTCATCGCGTGCGCGCCTTCCACGTCGTTAAAGCGATCGCCGATCATCACGGCATCGCCCGCCGTCGCGCCGAGCGCCGCCAGGGCATCGCGAACCGAATCGGCCTTGGTCTCGCGCCCCTGCGACGGATTCATGCCGACCACCGCCTCAAACTGAGAAAGCCCGAGCTCACGTACCATATCGATGCACTTTGCCTCCATGCGCGACGTCGCCACGGCCATACGCTTGCCCCGGGCGGCCAACCCATCCAGAAACTCGGGGACCCCGTCGAACACGGGATACTCCTCCGGTCCCAGCTCATCAAAAAAAGCACGGTACTCGTCGGCCACCACAAGCGACTCCTCGCGGGAAAAGCCGTAAAAGTCGTGAAAGCTCTTCCACAGGGGCGGCCCGATCATGCGGCGCAGATCACCCATCTGCGCCTCCGAAAACCCGCGCGCAGCCAGCGTCTTGCACGTCGAGGTCATCACCGCCCGGCCCGTATCTGCCACCGTGCCGTCAAAATCGAACAGCACGACCGGCCGTTTGCCTATCTCCAACGCCCCCATCGGCATTCCTCTTCCCCAGTTGACGATTTCCACACCGACACTTCAAACTGTTGACTATTCAACAATTGAACCTAGTAATGTGGAACGACTCTACTATACTTGTCGCACTTTGCTCTCAGAAGGCGGCGCGCAAGCGCTCCAACGAAAGGTGCAATTATGTCTTTTGCCATCATAACCGACTCCACGTCGGACATCTCCCCCGCCCGCGCCCAAGAGCTCGGCATTTACGTGATTCCGCTGCATGTGATTATCGAGGGCGAGGATCTGCTCGACCAGGTGCAGATTACCGCCGGGGAGTACGTCGCGCGCATGGCCGGCTCCGAGCAGCTGCCGCACACCTCGCAGCCGAGCGCCGGCGAGTTCAAGGCGCTCTTTGACCGCGTGCTCGCCGACGGCCATGATAGTGCCATCTTTATCTCGCTGTGCAGCGAGTGGTCTGCCTGCTACGCCAACGCCAGCCTGACGGCCGAAACGCACGAGCTCGACGTGCGCTGCATCGATTCGCGCACCGGTTCGGGCGCCGAGGGTTTGCTGGTGGAGTACGCGCTGGCCATGCGCGAGGACGGCCGCAGCCTGGACGAGACCGAGGCGCAGATCCGTGCGACGCTGCCCGACGCCCATCTGCTGCTGATTCCGCGCACACTCGAGAACCTGGTCAAGAACGGCCGCGCGCCCAAGCTCGCTGGCCAGCTGACGCAGATGCTCAACATTCGTCTGGCCGTTTCGCCGGAGTGGAAATCGGGCGAGATCAAGGCCATCAAAAAGGGCCGCGGCGCCAAGCGCATCGTCGCCAACACCATGGCAGATTGCCTCGCGTTTTTGGACGAGCACCCGGGCTCAAGCGTGCGCGTGCTCACGACCGGCGCCGCCGAGGAGCAGGAACTTGTCAACGAGGCGCTCGCGGGCCAAGACTACGTAGACGCCGGCACCGGCCCCATCGGCTGCACCATCGCCACCCACGTAGGCGTCGACGCCATCGCCATCAGCTACTGCCCCCGCTACCAGCCCATCCACTAGGGGCACCTTTACCACTTGCGGTGGAATAGGGACTGTTTTTTGGCGTATGGCCACAAATCAATCCCTATTTCACCGCAACTTCTTTTGCTGAGCCATCCATATACAAGATATGCTGACGATCGGCGCATTCCCAGCTGTTTAGGGGAGCTTCGACTAGCCCCTAGCGGTACCCGGTGGGCAAAAAATGGCAAATATGAGTACTGTCATAAATTTAGTAACAGCAAAATTTCGCTGAAATTGCCCGCTCCCACCGATTTCAAGCTCCATAAAGCCCCGAATCGTCGTGTTTAGGGGGGGTGAATATACTATAACTCAGTCAATTGGTCTTAGATGCTTCTCAAATGATATGAGACTAACCGGGCAACAGTACTCATATTTGCCATTTTTTGCCCACCGGGTCTGAATGAGGTCCGCTCTTTACGCCTCCGGCTACCCATATGACCGCAAACCCTGATTATCAAGGGCCGTCGCGCGCCTTGGCATCGACCGAAAGCCGCTCGCAGAATAATCCCTTGCCATTAGCAAACTTGAATCGAAATTACATATCCCAAAAAGCCGTAATGCCGTACCCTCGTCTCAACAACTCCAATACAAGGACGGCATTCAAATGGGCAACGCCATGCATCAATACGCCCTCTTTGGGACCGCACAATTTAAATACGATCAGACGATCACACATATATCGGACCAACACCGACAAATCGTCATTTGCAACAACGGTTCAGACGTACGCTACGCAACGCTAGAAGAGTGGGAAGAAGCTGGCGCTTTGTTCGATGAACGAGCACAAATCGAGGGCATCGTCACCAGCGCGAGCCCAGCACGCGATAAACTCGAGCTCTTTCGCAGTCTCTTTACCGGGCGCAAAGATGTTTACGCTCATGGATATCGCAGAAAGGACGGGGGCATTGGCTATACGCCTGCTTGTGCTAATGAGTGGGAGCCAGGAATTTGCCCCAAAGCAGCCCATCAAAGAGTTAAATGTGTAGAATGCAGCAATCGCGTCTTCCCGGAATTAAGCGATGCCGCAATCATTGCTCACTTTAAAGGCAACGATGACCGGTTCCGCGATGTCCTCGGGCAATATGTTCTCGATAGGAACTGCAACACGAAAGTTCTCGTCATCGATTTTGACAAAGCGGACTGGAAAGAGGCAACAAATGCCGTACGGCTTGTTGCAATACGACGGGGCATTAACGCCGCCGTTGAGCGCTCAAGGTCCGGCAACGGCGCCCACATCTGGTTTTTCTTCCTCGAGCCAATCAGCGCAAAGGCTACCCGAGAGTTTGGAAGTTGCCTCATAACCGAAGCTGCGGCGCATAATAAGACAATCACGTTCGAGGCCTTTGATCGAATGCTACCCGCTCAGGCCACTATTCCCGATGGAGGCTTCGGAAACCTCATCGCACTCCCCTTTCAAGGCAAGGCGCAACGTGAAGGAAACAGTGTATTTGTAGACGAACAATTCAAGCCCTTTCCCGACCAATGGCTCTATCTATCACAAGTCCAGCTGATTCCGCGCTCGACGGTGCAAGATCTGATTGAGGCCCCTGGAAACAACCCACACGGACCAGCAACAACTACGGTGGCAAACAAGGGCAAACGGTATGCCCAAAGACCACGAAAGCGACTACCACTCACATCGCGGGACTTTCCCTCATCGCTGCCCGTTATTCAAGCCGATATGCTGTACATCCCCGAGAAGTCTCTGAGTCCAGCAGCTCAAATGGAAATCCGCGGACTTGCGACATTTGCCAATCCGGCATTCTATCGCGCGCAGTCCATGCATCAATCAGTATTCGGCAAACCGCGACTCATAGACCTTAGCGAACTGAGAGATGGTCATGTTGCAATTCCCCGGGGCTGCAAAACTCAACTTGAGCGGCTAGTTCAAGAGACCGGCGTTACCGCCCACTATTCAGACGAGCGCAAATCGGGCAATCCGATTGTTATGGCATTTAAAGGAGTCCTTCGCCCTGAGCAGCAAATCGCCGCTGATCAGATGCTCATATACGAAGACGGAATCATGTCCGCGCCGACAGGCTTCGGTAAAACAGTCGTCGGAGCTTATCTTATTGCATCCATTGGTCTTCCAACGCTCGTCATCGTTCCCAAAACCGCACTCATAACCCAATGGAAATCCCAGCTCGAGCGATTTATCGACATTACGGACAACAGGGAGCCCGTCCGAACCCCAAAAGGACGAATCAGCAAAAGGCAGCCTCCGGTCATCGGACAAATAGGAGGAGGCAAAATGGCCGTAAGCGGCCTCGTCGACATCGCTTCGTTCCAGTCGTTATCTGGCAAAGACCGTCAAACCGGAGAGCCGATAGTTAAGGGCCTTGTTCGTAATTACGGCCTCATTATCTGCGACGAATGCCACCATGCCGCCGCACCACAGCTCGAGCTTATTCTCAAGTCCGCCCCGGCCAAATACGTATACGGCCTTTCTGCGACGCCCGAACGATCCGACGGCCTTACGCGGGCGCTCTCCATGCTCTGCGGCCCGCTCCGTTATGTTATCGATCCAAAAGCGCAAGCGATTCAGCAGGGCATCCAGCGCATCGTACGGCCTCGTTTTACTGGAATTCGACTACCCGCCTACGAGCCAGGTGCAAGCTTCAATCAGATTCTCGACCTGCTGTGCACGCATGCAGCTAGAAACGAATTGATTGTCAACGACGCTATTGAAGCTGCGTCAAACGGCCGGCATCCGCTCGTGCTGACTAAAAGGAAAAAGCATGCCGAGGAGCTGTTCGGGATGCTCAAAAACCAAGGACACGAACCCGTTCTCCTGACCGGGGAAATCGACGCCAAAGAAAGAAAAACGATACTGAGCAGTCTTCCCCGCTTCGAGCATGAACATCGAATCATCGTCGCCACCGAAAGCCTTTTGGGCGAGGGCTTCGATCTGTCCTACCTTGACACTCTACTCATTGCCACGCCGATATCGTGGGACGGCAGCATCACGCAGCAGGCAGGCAGGCTCCATAGAAGCCACGAGGGCAAGCGACGGGTTGAGATATTCGACTACGTTGATTTATCTATACCCATGCTCGCCCGCATGTACCAGAAGAGACTCAAGACCTACGCCAAGCTCGGGTACGAAGTCTACGTGACCGGAGGCATCGAGCAGTCCGATCAAAACATTCTCATAGAACCGGCTAATGCCGTAGAGACTCTGGTTGAAGACATCGTTGGCGCCGCTAAGAGCATCTTCATTGCCGCGCCCTACGCATCCGCCGCCTGCCTCGCAAAGCTCGGCGATGCAATCAAAGGTGCCACTGCCCGAGGGATTGCTCTTGAGTTTTTCATTGCCTCGACTCCGCGCGAAGATGCAAGCGAGACTTTGGCAAAAATGAACGTCGAGCATGCCATTAGAGCAGAAGGACGTTTGTGTGCAGCGATAATTGACGAAGAAACTATCTGGTACGGAACGATCCCGCTACTAGCTTTCCCCAAGAAAGAAGACTGCAGCATCAGGTTCAAAAACAGCGAGATCGCAGCGGAGCTCTTAGACGAAATCAACCACAAGGGAAAGCCAGATGCCACGTCAACAGGCAGGACATCCCCACCACTTGCGGTGGAATAGGGACTGTTTTTGGCTTATCAGCCGCAAATCAATCCCTATTCCACCGCAACTTAGAAATCGGCAATCAGCCCTGCGGGCCCCGGAACAGTTCCTCATGCGAGCCCATTCTGACCAGTCGGATCACAGGATTAGTCTTATGCGGCAAGTACAGAACGACCACATCGACCAACCCATCGGATAGATGGAAATCGATGTGGCCGTTGTAATTGCCGCCCGGGTTTGAAAGCTCATGGGCGCCATATTCCGCGGGAAGCGAGCCGCGAGCTGCAAGCTCTGCGACTGCCGCCTTAAACTCGGTTTTTAGCTGCGGATGGATGCGCGTCGTCCGTTTGTAATCCGCCTTAAACTGAGCCTCGACTTTAATCTCAAACATCGCTAGTCCTCATCGAGGAACGATATAAGCTCATCAGCGTTATTGAATGACGGGCTGTCGTCTGGCAGAATCCCCAACTCATGAGCCTCGGCAATCACCATGGCGCGCCTCGTCGCCTCGTTGGGAACTTCGGGCCGACCCACAATCTCAAACGGAATCTTTCGCTGATTTACCAGCTGCCGAACAGCAAGGTTGAGATACGAATTGAGACTCAGGCCAACTGTATCCAAGAACTCAGTCGCCTGTTCCTTGAGCCCCTCTTCGATGCGAACCGTCGTAGGCTTAACCGTTGCAGTAGACATACGCGACCTCCTCGCTCTCGTCTTTTGCATCAGTATACCCAGTTTAGAAGGCAGACTGATGTTAAATAGCATCAGTCTGCCTTCTCATCACTACAACGACAGGCGCGCTCGCCCTACATCAGCCCGCTCAGGGCGATATCGACGGCCTCGTTGAGGTCGTCGGTAATGTGCACCAGCTCCGGATCGAGCGGGCTAATCATACCGGCGTCCATCACCGGGCCGTTGAGCCAGTCGAACAGGCCCTGCCAGTACTCGGTGCCCACCAAAACGAGCGGCATACGCTTGACCTTGTGCGTCTGCACCAGCGTGAGCACCTCGAACATCTCGTCGAGCGTGCCAAAGCCGCCGGGAAACACGATGGCGCCCGAGCTGTATTTGACGAACATGGTCTTGCGCACAAAGAAGTAACGAAAATCCATGCCGAGGTTCACGTATTTGTTGAGCCCGTGTTCGTGCGGAAGCTCGATACCCAAGCCGACCGACTTGCCGTTCACGCTCGCCGCTCCCCTGTTGGCCGCCTCCATGACGCCGGGGCCACCGCCGGTGATAACCGCCACGCCGCGTTGGGCGATTTTGCGACCGACCGTGCGAGCCGCCTTGTAGAGCGGATCTGTCTTGGGCGTGCGGGCACTGCCGAAGATGGTCACCGCAGGACCAAGCTCGGCAAGCGCGCCAAAGCCATCGACGAACTCTGCCTGAATGCGCAGCACGCGCCAGGGGTCGGTGTGCAACCAGTCGGTCGAGTCCTCGGGTGCCAGCAGGTTGGCGTAGGTGTTGTCCTTGGGAATCATGGGGCCGCGCATGACCACGGGACCGCGCCGGTACGTCTCGTCGTAAGCCGGCTCGCCCTCGACGTTCTCATTCTTAATCATGGGCACTCCTATCGAAAATAGAAACGGGCGGGGTCGACGCCATGCGTCAAACACCCGCCCGAACATCAACTATTCGGTATGGTACCCACGATGCATCAAGTGCTTGCAAGGCATCGGTCAGCGGTCGCGGCTCTTAGTAATCCACCGCCGCAGGACTGTTCATCCAGTCGCTCACAAACGCGCCGTAGCGGCCCTCGATAATGGCCTGACGGGCACGCTGCATAAGGTTGAGCAGGTAGTAAATGTTGTGCATCGACAGCAGAATACCGCCGAGCATCTCCTTCTGCGTGACCATGTGACGGATGAGCGCACGGCTGTAGCCGCCCGTGCACACCGGGCAGGTGCAGGTGGGGTCGATGGGGCCGTCGTCGTGCGCAAAGCGCGCGTTGCGGAAGTTAAGGCGACCTTCACTGGAGAACGCCGTACCCATGCGGCCGGTGCGCGTCGGCAGCACGCAGTCGAACATGTCGATGCCCACGCCAACGCCGCGCACGAGCGTGGTAGGGTTGCCGACGCCCATGAGGTAGCGCGGCTTGTGCTTAGGCATGTACTCGGAAACCAGCGGTGCCAGCGTCTCGAACATGGTCTCGTGGTCTTCGCCCACCGAATAGCCGCCGATGCCGTAACCCGGGAAGTCGCCGCACTCCTCCAGATGGCGCAGCGAGCGCAGGCGCAGGTCCAGGTGCATGCCGCCTTGGACGATGCCAAAGAGCGCCTGGTCATCGCGGGTATGCGCCTTATAGCAGCGCTCGGCCCACATACTCGACAGCTCAACGGCGCGCTCGACGTAGGCGCGCGTGGCGGGATAGCCCGGGCACTGGTCGAGCTGCATGCAGATATCGGAGCCGAGCTTCATGGCGATTTCCATGTTGTCCTCGGGCGTCCAGAACACGTGGCGGCCGTCGTAGTCGTTGACGATAAAGCGCACGCCCTCGTCGGTGAGCTTGACGGCGTCGTTGTGGCTGAACACCTGGAAGCCGCCCGAATCGGTAAGAATGGGGCCGTGCCAGTTCATAAACTTGTGCAGGCCGCCCAGCTCGGCAATGGTGTCCTCGCCGGGACGCATGGACAGGTGATAGGTGTTGGCAAGCACGATCTGGGCGCCGAGCTGTTTGACGGTCTCGGTAGGAATACCCTTGACGTTTGCCTTGGTGCCCACGGGCATAAAGATTGGCGTCTCGATATCGCCGTGCGGGGTGTGCAGTACGCCGGCACGCGCGTGCGTCGTCGGGTCCTCGGCGATCAGGTCGAATTTAAAAAGGCTCTGGTCCATAAACTGGAACTCCTTGGTTGCGGTTCATACGCAAACCATTATACGGGCAACCCGCAAGGAGCACCGACTCGACAGAAACTGGCGCATTAAACGACTAGTCATTTAAAAACGTCGCCAACGACTACGTCCAACAGCTAAGGTAACGCCGATGCCTTGTCAACGACAGCGAAAACCCGCCAGAGCGAGCAAGGTGCCTTGAAACAAGGCGGCATTGACCTTCTGGTCATGCCGCCGAAGTTGAAAGACAGATTGCCGCTCTGGCGGGTTTGCAGCGTCAACTGGTTACGCGGTTCGTAGAACCGCGTAACTGTTAGGGCCGCTGGCCCATGCCACCCTCGAGGGTGACGGTCTCACCGTTCATGTACTTAAAGTCGGGGCCGCAGAGCTGAACGACCACGCGGCCGATCTCCTTCTCGACGTCGCCGTAATGACCCGCCGGCGGCATATGGACGTTGGCCTTGAACGCCTCGGGATAGGCATCCTGGAAGTTCTCGAGCGCAGCGGTCCAAGCAAGCGGGCACACGATGTTGACGTTGATGCCGTCCTTGCCCCACTCGTTGGCGGCAACGCGGGTCAAGCCGCGGATGCCTTCCTTGGCGGCGGCGTAGCTGCACTGGCCGTAGTTGCCAAACAGACCGGCGCCCGAGGCAAAGTTGACCACGGAACCCTTGGTCTCCTTCAGGTGCGGATAGGCCTTCTGCATGTACAGATAGGTGGCATACAGGCCGGAGTAAATGGCCAGGTTAAACTGGTCCATGGTGTGATCGGCAATGGTCACGCCCGAAGCGCTGGCCTGGGCATTGTTGACGACGGCGTCGATGCGGCCGAACTCCTCGATGGCCTTGTCGATGACGTTCTGGACGACGGCCTCGTTGTCCTGACCAGCCGAGACATCGGCCTGAACAGGCAGAACCTTGACGCCGTAGTCGGCCTTGAGGGACTCCTTGGCAGCCTCGAGCTTGGCAACGTTGCGGCCGGTAATGACGAGGTTTGCGCCCTCCTTGGCAAAAGCGATATCGATGCCGTAACCGATGGAGCCAGCGGAACCGTCCTTGAGCGTGGCCTTGCCGCCGCCGGTGACGATCACGGTCTTACCAGTGAAAAGTCCCATACAAAGTCCTTTCGAATCGCGACGGGCACACCCGCCGACTGCGCGTATCCAACTTCACGCGCCAAAAGCTGAAATGCAACTTTAGCGTGTTCAAGTGAAAAATAAAGACCGCAGCAGGCGAACGGCGCAACGTCATTCGGCGAAGGGAATGTCAAGCGTAAACTGACTTTAGAGGATGAATTTTTGCTATCCAAGCGAGTCATCGAACACGTTTTGAAACTTTGCTGCGGGGCGCGGGATGTCGGCGCGAGACTTTATCATAGGGTGACAAACAACGATGAGGAGCACATGCCTATGACAGACGAGCTGGACCCCCAGACTCAACAGCATATTGATGATTCAGCAGACGTCGCCGCAGATACTGACGCTGCGACCTGCAATGATACCGACGTCGACGACGCCACTCTAGATAACGGCGCTGCGACGGAAATCCCTACGGCCGAAGATGCCGGCGAGCAAAACGACGATTCGGCCGCTCAGGACGACGCCCCCGAAAAGGACGCCGCCCCGCAAGCAGAAGGCCCTATCGAGGTGTCTTCGGAAGAAGAGCTCGATGCCGTCATGGACTCCATGATGGATGCCGTCAAAGCGATGAAAAACGCCGTGGCCGACGCCGATATTGACGCCGAAGAAGAGGAGGCCGCCGAGGCCGCCTCGACCTTCGTGCCCGGCGAGACCCCCGTTGCCGACCAAGGCAGCACCCTGCCCTCGTTCCTGCAGCTTGAGCACCCCACCATTGGTGCCGATGCAGTCGACCCGCACGCTGCCGGCTTTTCCGTAGTCGAGGGCGGCACCGGCAGCATCGCCACGCCGCAGACGCCCGATGCGGGCACGGCGAACGCCGCTCACCCGACCGCCCTGCACACCCCAGCAGCCAGCCGCGATCTGGGAGGCGCCGTCTCAAACACCGCCAGCGCCGTGGGCGCCTTTATCGCCCAGGGTGCCTCGGCCATGCGCGAGATGAACGCCGCAAAGAAGGCACTCGCGGACGCCCGTGCCCACCTGGCCGAACTTGAGCAGCGCATCGCCGATCAAGGCGAGGAGCTCAAGACACGCCAGGACATCGCAGGCCGCTACGACCAAATCGTCGCCGAGCAGCGCCAGACTATCGACACGGCACAAAAGGCCGCCGCGGCGGCAGAAATCGGCCGCGATACCCATGCTGCCAAGGCAACAGAGCTCAAGGCGCAGCTCGAGCAAATAAAAGAAGAGGACGATGCCACCGAGCGGCGTCTCAAAGCCGCACTCGATGCCGTGGAGGCGCGCGAAGCCAGCTCGCGCGAGACCGGTAACCGCCTCGTTCGCCGCCTCGAGGATTCCAAGCGCATCCGCGACAAGGTGCAGGCCGAGCGCGACGCCGGCGTTGCCGCAGCGCAGCAAACCGTCGATGCCACGCGCGCTCAACTCGAAACGCTGCGCCGCGAGTATGCCGAGCTGCAGCGCAATCCTTCGGCGAATCCCGCCAATTACACGGTGCGCACCAGCGAGCTTTCGATGCAGATCTCCGACACGGCCGATGCCCTGCGCAAAGCCGAGGAAGATGTCCCGCACATCACCGCCGATCTTGAGCACTCACTCGCGGCCGCCGAGCACGCCGTCGAGCAGGCACAAGCCCCCATCGCTGACGCCAGGCGTGCCCATCAGGCCGTGACGGCCGAGGCCGATGCCGCGCGCGACGAGCTGCAGACCGCAAAAGCCGCCGCCGCAACGCGCCAACGCGAACTGCGCGAGAAGATCGCCGTCGAGGACAAGGCGCGTCGAGAGCAGGAGCAGGCTATTGCCAATGCCCAGGCGGATGTAGCGCATGCGCAGTCGATCATCGAGCAGGCGACCGAGGTGCACGACCATCCCGAGATTACCGAATCGCTCGCAGGCTCCTTGGCCCGCGATAAGGCCGAGCACGCCGAAACCGAGCGCGAAGTGGCTCAACTCGAAGCCGCCGAGGACGACGTGCGCGAGCGTACCCGCGACTCACGCATCAAATTCACCGGAGCCATCGTCTGCATCATCGCCGTAATCCTCGTGATCGTCCTGATCGGGCTCTTCGCGAGCAAGTAAACTAGCTGCCAAAAAACACTCAAGGCAGTTGCGGTGAGATAGTTCCTGTTTAGCCTCAAAAAAGGCCAATTCAAGAACTATCTCACCGCAACTTATTAGATTGATGCAAGGTAGTCATTGGGGACGTTCTTAAACGACTAGTCAAACAAGAACGTCCCCAATGACTACACCTTTTGGCAGGTTGAACCACGGCAACGTCGATGTTTTGGCACCGACAGCGAAAACCCGCCAGAGCGAGCAAGGTGCCTTGAAACAAGGCGGCATTGACCTTCTGGTCATGCCCGACGATTGAACGTCAGATTGCCGCTTAGGGGCGTTTGCAGCGTAGACTAGTTACGCGGTTCGTAGAACCGCGTAACTAACAAATGAGCATGGCGTCGCCAAAGCTGAAGAAGCGGTAGCGCTCCTCGATGGCAGCGGCGTAGGCATCCATGATCTGGTCGCGGGAGGCAAGCGCACTCACGAGCATCATGAGCGTAGAGCGCGGCACGTGGAAGTTCGTGATCAGTGCGTCAACCACGTGATAGGTCGAGCCGGGCATGAGGTAGAGCTGCGTTGTCGCGTTCTCGCGCACCACGATGTCACCGCGGCCGAGCGTGTCAGCGCCGTCCTCGCGGCCCTCAAAATAGCGCGCCGTCACAGCCGGATCGGACACCGGCGCCTCCGCATCGAACGCACTCTCGAGCGAACGCACTGCGGTGGTGCCGACGGCGATTACGCGGTGCCCCTCGGCCTTCGCCTTATGCACGGCGTCGACAACTTCCTGCGACACGTGGTAGCGCTCGGTGTGCATGACGTGCTGCGTAGGGTCGTCCTCCTCAACCAAGCGGAAGGTGTCGATGCCCACCTCGAGCTCAACGGCGGCAAACTTCGCACCCTTGGCCTCGATAGCGGCCATGAGCTCGGGGGTAAAGTGTAGGCCCGCCGTGGGAGCGGCAGCCGAGTGCTCCTCCTTCATGGCGTAAACGGTCTGGTACTTCTCGGGATCTCCCTCGTAATCGGTAATGTAGGGCGGCAGCGGCACGTGGCCGGCAGCATGGATGGCCTCGTCGAGCGTGCGCGGGTCGCCGGCGGCATTGCACCCGGCCGGCTCAAAGCGCACCAGGCGGCCACCGCGGCTATCAGTGACAAAGTCGACAACCTCGGCTGTCAGCACCACGGGAGCCCCCTCGGGCGCATGGGCGCCACCGGCGCGATACTCAATCTGAGCACCGGGCTTCAGGCGCTTGCCCGGCTTGACCAGGCACTCCCAAACGTGACCCAGCGGGTCAACATCTTCGCGGCGCTTGAGCAGCAGCGTCTCGACCACGCCACCCGAGCCGGCTTTGCGACCGATCAGGCGGGCCGGCATCACGCGCGTCTTGTTGATGACGAGCACATCGCCTGGCTCGATATAGTCGATGATATCGCGGAAGATACGGTGCTCAACGGTACCGCCGTGCTCCAGCGGCGTTCCCGCCTGGGAGCCCTTGCGATCCACCACCAGCAGACGGCAGGAGTCACGCGGCTCAGCAGGCGCCTGGGCGATCAGTTCCTCAGGAAGGTTGTAGTCAAAATCATCGGTACGCATAGACACGTCGGATTCTCCTTATATAGCTAAAGTCCGCTCTACATCCTAGCAGGCTGACGTCCCAAATGAACTACTTTTTGGCGGCTTTGCGCTCGTCGCGGATGCGGGCTCGATCCATGGCCGCCTCGACGGCCGAGAACCGGCAGCCGCAGTAATTCTGTCGATACATGCCAAGCTCGCGCGAACGACGCGTGGCCTCGGGGTAATACGGGCGAAAATCGCGAATTACCGGAGTTAGACCGCGGGCGGCAGCCAGACGCTCCAACACATCATTGCAGGTTTCGAACAACTGATACGGCGAGACGGCGAGCGTCGTACCCACAAACTCAAACCCACGCTCCTGGGCCACACGACACGCCTCGGCCAGACGCAGGGCATAGCACGCGCGACAGCGACGAGGTCGATCGGCGCCCAGCGGGGCCACGCCGGCCTCCCAGCGCTCGCGGTCCTCCCCCGCCTCGATAAGCTCGATGTCGCCATCGGCACACCACCGGCGCAGCTCGTCCAAACGCCGCCGCCATTCATCGCGCGGCTGGATATTGGGATTGGTCCAGCAAATTGTGGGTTCAAACCCCTCCTCGCGCAGCAGGCGAACCGGCTCAAGCGAGCACGGCGCACAGCAAGCATGCAGCAGCAACGGCTTCATCAACATCCCCGTCCCAGAAAAATCATCCCAAAAGACTACCTTGCGAAAAAGCGCACGCCAAAAGATGTGTCCTCGCAGGCGACAATGCGGCGGTCGCGCAAAATGGCCCGCACGTAATACCAGTCGCCTACACAGCCCGACAAATGCAAGCCGGCCGCCAGGTAGCACAGCAGCGGATAGCCCGAGAACGCAAACCCCAGGACAAACGCCGCCGTCACAACAACCGTCGGCGCCAGGCAAACCGCCACGTACCGCCGGCGCGAATACACCACGCCTTCGGCGCAGGCGTAAATCATGCAGGTTTTGAGATTTGCCCCAAAGGTCACCTGCGCGCCCGCAGGCGCCAGCAGCTTAAAAAACACACCGTGCACCAGCTCGTGCACGGCAAATGACGCCGCCGAAACCGCAGCCAAGCCGACTATCCAGCCCAAGACGGCCGTCCAACCGCCCGCGTCCGCCGCATCCAAGTCCGAAGGCCCGCCCAGCAGCATAAACACCGGCACCAGGCACACGGCAAATACGCCAAGCACCGCCATCCCCCACACAAAGCAGGCGTGCAGAAAATCCTCGTCCTCAAACGCATGTATGTTGGAAATCTCATTCATAGCATCTTAGGATAGCGCCCCTGCCACGTACCCGTCCGCATGTGCGATAATGTCGAACGATATGCACGAATTGACCACCGCGTCGTCAGGCCTTGCGCCCGGCCGCGCTCTCACCATATGCGAAGGAGTCCCATGGCATCCAAATACTCCATGAACGACCGTCCCAGCTGGCCTCGCCGCGCCATCGTTACCGCCGGCGAGCCCTACGGCAACAAGGGCCTTCACTTTGGCCACGTTGGCGGCGTCTTTGTCCCGGCCGACTTCTTCGCCCGCTTCCTGCGCGACCGTCTGGGCCGCGAGAACGTCATCTTCACCTCGGGCACCGACTGCTACGGCTCGCCCATCATGGAGAGCTACCGCAAGCTCAAGGAGAACGAGGGCTACGACAAGTCCATCGGCGAGTATGTCGAGTCCAATCACTCCCGCCAGGCCGCGACCCTCAACAACTACAACATCAGCTGCGATATCTACGGCGGCTCGGGCCTTGAGCCGGCTGCGCAGATTCACAACGAGGTGACCGCCGAGATTATCGAGCGCCTGCACGAGCAGGGCACCATCTCCAAGCGCTCCACGCTGCAGTTCTACGATGCCAAGGCCGGCACGTTCCTCAACGGCCGTCAGGTGATCGGCCGCTGCCCCATTCAGGGCTGCAAGTCCGAGAAGGCGTACGCCGACGAGTGCGACCTGGGTCACCAGTTTGAGCCCGAGGAGCTCATCGCTCCCAAGAGCCAGCTCACCGGCGAGGTGCCCGAGCTGCGCCCGGTCGACAACCTCTACTTCGACCTGCCGGCCTACCTCGACTTTATGAAGACCTACACCGCCAAGCTCGCCCAGAACCCGCAGGTTCGCTCCGTGGTCTCCAAGACCATGGAGGAGTGGCTGCTGCCGGCACAGCTCTATATTCAGAACAAGTTCCGCGAGGCCTTCGACGCCGTCGAGGACCAGCTACCCGAGCACACCGTGCTGGAGCCCGAGGGCAACAAGAGCAGCTTTACCGTCACCTTCCCCAGCTGGAAGGAGCGCGACGACGCCCACGCGGTGCTCGCCAACGGCGGCGTGCGCTTCCGCAGCGGCAAGGCGCTCGTGCCCTTCCGCATCACCGGTAACATCGACTGGGGCGTTCCGGTGCCCGAAGTCGACGGCGTGAACGACGTCACCTGCTGGTGCTGGCCCGAGAGCCTGTGGGCGCCCATCAGCTACACCCGCACCGTACTCGCACGCGATGCCCGCGCCGCCGGCGTAACCGAGGGCGTCGCCGCCCAGGACGCCGCCCTCATGGGCGAGCCCGCCGCCGATTCCACGCAGGTCCCCGCGCCCACCTATCAGCACAGCTCACTCGACTGGCGCGACTGGTGGTGCTCGGACGACGCGCAGATCTACCAGTTCATCGGTCAGGACAACATCTACTTCTACTGCATCGCGCAGACCGCCATGTGGGAGGCCCTGGGTTGGGACCTTACGCAGAGCACCGTCAGCGCCTGTTATCACCTGCTCTACATGGGCAAAAAGGCCAGCTCGTCCTCGCAGACGCCTCCCCCGCCGGCAGACGACCTGCTCAACCACTACACCTGCGAGCAGATGCGCGCGCACTGGCTGTCGCTCGGCCTGTCCGAGAAGCCGGTGAGCTTTAGCCCCAAGGCATATGACACGCGCGTGACCGGCAAGGACAAGGACGGCAACGAGGTGCGCGCCTGCGACGACAAGCGCGTTATCGATCCAGCCCTTAAGGAGAGCGCCCTTTTGACCGGCGTGTTCAACCGCCTGGCCCGCAGCTGCTTCTACGGCGTCGCCGTCAAGGAGGGCGACGAGAACCCCTATCGCAACGGTTGCATTCCGGCCGGCGCCGCCTCTTCCGCTGTGGTCGAGGCTGCCGAGCAGGCCGCCCTTGCGTTTGAGCAGGCCATGTACAAGTTCGAGACGCACCGCGCGCTCGCCGTGTGCGACGATTACCTGCGCGCCGCCAACAAGCGCTGGAGCGATGCCTCCAAGGCCGCCAACAAGCTCGAGGGCGAGCCAGCCTACGCCGCCATGAAGCAGGCCCTGGTCGACGCCTTTACCGAGCTGCGTGTGGCGACCGTACTCATGCACGGCATCGTCCCAGCCGGCTGCGAGCTCATCTGCGAGTACTTCGACATCGACCCGGTCGCCTTCTTTAGCTGGGACAACATCTTTGCCTCCACGGACGAGTTTGTGGAGAGCCTAGGCGAGAAGCCCGGCGAGCACCGCGTAAAGCCGCTGCCCCCGCGCTTCGACTTCTTTAGCAAGCACGAGAGCCAGTACTAGGCAACCGCAACGCGCCCGGAAATGATTATTCTGAGACGGGGATTAAAAATCATTCCCGGGCGCGGCAAAGTAGTCTTTTTGGGACGGGGATCATTAAATGATTTTTTAATCCCCGTCCCAGAATAATCATTTAGGTGGAAGGAAAGACGGATGTCTAAGCCGCGTCGTCGCAAGCAAAAAAAGCAGGTTAAGCCCGAGCTCAAGCTCAGGCAGTTTGCCGCCACCGAGCTTTCCGACCAGCTTGCCGCCCAACACTCCGCCGCCGACCTGCCGCGCTTTATGGTCGACACGGTCGCCGGTGCCTATGCACCCGCCGATGCCGAGCTCATGATCGAGGGCTTCGGCGCCGCGGCCACACGCCCGGTCACGCTGCGCGCCAACACGCTCAAGGCAACCGCCGAGGACATTGCCGCGGCGCTCGATGCCGCCGGCATCGCCCACCGCTCCGTTGCCTGGTACCCGGATGCCTTCATCCTGCCCGAGGCCCAAGTTTCCGATCTGTGGGATCTCGACATCTACTGCGACGGCAAGATCTACCTGCAGAGCCTGTCGTCCATGATGCCGCCCTTAGTGCTGGGCGCACGTGCCGGCGAGGACATCCTGGACATGTGTGCGGCCCCCGGCGGCAAGACGACGCAGATTGCCGCCCTCACCCAGGGACAGGGACACCTCACCGCCTGCGAGATGAGCATTCCCCGCGCCGAAAAGCTCGAGGCCAACTTGGGCCGCCAGGGCGCAAAAAACGTGCCCGTCATGCGCATTGACGCACGCGAGCTTGACGAGTTCTTCCGCTTTGACCGTATCCTGCTCGACGCCCCCTGCACCGGCACGGGCACCGTCATCAGCGGCAACGAAAAGAGCTTGCGCGGCCTCACCGAGCAGCTGCTCGTCAAGTGCGCCCGCTCGCAGCGCGCGCTTCTGGACCGCGCCATGGGGGCCCTCAAACCGGGCGGCACGCTCGTCTATTCGACGTGTTCAATCTTGCCGCAGGAAAACGAGGATGCCCTGCAAGAGGCCCTCGACAAACATATGGACTGCGAGCTCATCCCCCTCGACGGCACGCCGAGCGAAAGCGAAGCGCGTCGCGCCCAGGATGCCGGCGACAAGCCGCATATCGAGTGCAACGCCCTTACCGAAGCCATTGCCGCGGGCCACGTCTCGGCCATTGCCAACGGCATGCCCGGCACGCTGACCATTCCGCCCAGTCGCGACTTTGAGGGCTTCTATATCGCCCTGGTCCGAAAACGCAGCTAGCGCACGGACCAACTCAACAAGCTATCGCCGTGCGCACTTGTCCTGCTGGTCACGGTGCTGCTTAAGTGCCTCGCGTTCCTTGCGCTCGGCCTTTTTACCCTTAATGGCCGTGACCACAAAGTAGATGACCGCGGCGGCAACGATTGCGCCCATGCATAGGCCAATCGAGCCCAACATTGCCGAGAATTCCATACCGTGTCACCTCTCTTTTGTATACGGGACTTTCAAGATAGCACCTCGATTCCCGCCACCACAGCTCCTTCACGTTCGCCGGCCCTTCGGTCTAACGGATGGCGTGGCGGGGAAAAATCAACTCGTCAAACAATTTAGCAATCGTAGCGCCGGTCGTACACTGCCGACCGCACAACATAGAAACGGACCGCTATGGATTCTCTCAACGACCTAAACGAGCGCGTCGACGCCTTTGTCGGCACCAGCTCCTTCGACACGCCGGTCACGGCAAACGACCAAGCCCCCATCGATGTTCCCGCCGAGGTTCACGAGGACATCGTCGCCTCGGTCGACTTCTCCGAAGTCGAGCTTGCAGACGAATTTACCGAGCCCCAGGTGGCCGTAACTCCCAACGGCCTTTTGCCCATGGAGCCGCTGCCCATCGACGGACGCCTGCGCAAGGCGGCCCTCCGCATGCCCGATGAAATCGAGGAGGCCAGCGGCTTTACGCTCTTTGGCCGCCGCATCAAATCGCTCATCTACACCACCGACGTTGCGGTTATCCGCAACTCCAATGCCGACGCCGTGTTTGCCGTCTACCCCTTCACGCCGCAGCCCGCCATTACGCAGGCGCTGCTGACCGTTGCCGAGTGCCCGGTCTTTGTGGGCGTTGGCGGCGGCACCACCACCGGTAAGCGCTCCGTGCAGATGGCGGCCGTCTCCGAGATGCAGGGTGCGGCGGGCTGCGTGGTCAACTCCCCCGCCACCGCCGAGATGGTCGAGCACATCACCAATCTGGCAGACATCCCCGTCATCGCCACGGTCGTTCGCTGCGACGACGATGCTCACGCCAAGGTGCGCGCCGGAGCCAAGATTCTCAACATCGCCGCCGGCAAGAACACGCCCCAGGTCCTGCGCGAGCTGCGCAAGCACTATCCCAACCTGCCGCTCATCGCACCGGGCGGCAAGACGCCCGAGAGCATCCGTGAGACCATCGCCGCCGGCGCCAACGCCATCATTTGGACGCCACCTTCGGCACAGCAGCTGCAGACCGACATGATGCAGCGCTATCGCAAGATGAAGGAAGACGCCACGCCTGTCATCTCGCGCGACGATGTGCCCATTATCGACCAGGTCGCCGCCGCCGAGGTCAGCCAGGTCGAGAACATGAATCCCGACGTGCCGATCCCCGACGAAGTCATCGAACGCGTCGCTTCGATCCACGATCATATCGAGGAGCGTCGCGCCAACCGCGGACTCAAGCCCTCGCTGCACGGTTTCTTCTTCCGCGGAAAGAAACACTAGCCGCAACAGCAAGGCCCGCCCCGCAAACAACGGGACGGGCCTTTTTCTGTTATCGAATGTCAGGGGGAGCAGGCGTAGCCGTTAAAGCTGTCAGCCAGCCCACGAACGCTAATCCATGCGTTTGTCGCCCATAAAGTAGACGGCCACCGTGCCAGGGCCAGTATGCGAGCCAATCAGAGCACCGATGCTATTAATCTCAATCTTGCCTTTGAGCTGCGGAACCTGTTCCTCTATCAGTGCCGCAACGGCCTCGGCGTCCTCACGGCACGCCGAGTGCGACATGATGCACTTGCCCGAATAGTTCGTGCCGTCCTGCAGATGCGCCATCACGGTCTTGGCCATCTCGGAGATCGCGCGCTTCTTGGTGCGAATCTTCTCACGCGGCGCCAGCTCACCTTCGCAATCGACCGTCATGAGCGGGCAAATCTTGAGCGCCGTGCCGATGATCGCGCTCGCGGCCGAAATGCGACCGCCGCGCAGGTAGCTCGACAGATCGGTCGAGAAGAACCAGTGGTGCAGGTTGAGTTTATGCTCCTCAATCCAAGCGGCCGTCTCGTCGAGTGAAGCCCCGCTATCGCGCACGTCGGCGGCATATTCCAGCAGCAGGCCAAAGCCCGAAGACGCCGCCAGCGAATCGATGACGCGCACCTTGCCGCCCTGGGGATAGCGATCCGCGAGCATCTGCGCCGCAACGCAGGCCGATCCATACGTGCCCGAAATACCCGACGACAACGTCAGATGCAGCACGTCTTTACCCTCGGCAACGAACGGCTCCCAAAACTCCTCGTACTCACCCACGCTCACCTGAGACGTCTTGGGCATGGCGCCCGCGGCAATCTGGGCAAAAAACTCATCCGGCGTAATCGATTGATACAGATCGTCCGTATAGACAACATCGTCGATCTCGTAATGAAAACACACGACAGGGATATTGCGCGATGCAAAGAACTCACGGGTTCGATCGGCGGCGGATTCACAGGTCAGGACAAAATCACTCATATGAGGCTCCTTACTCATTGCTGCGCAAATTATCGCACAGCAAGCGTGAATACGGTACAAATGTCCACTATTTACCAAATTGAACCAAAGGTAGTGAACATCTTTACCGTCATCATCTCTATCGATCCCGGAGGTATGCGCCTGCAAAAAACGACCCTACGTCTCCATTCAACCGCCATATCTACCTCAACTAAATCGATTTACCAAACCGTTCGACCAACAATTCGACCTCCCATCCCCAATCGAAACAAAAGCGGCGCATACTGATAAACGTTTGACGCTGTTTATCAGTTTTACTAACCACATCGGAAGGTGCTTCATGGTCGCATTCGATCGCAATCCGCAAGACTTCAAGTATCTGCGCCTGCTGTCGAGACAGTTCCCCACCGAGCAATCCGCGTTTACCGAGATCATCAATCTCTCGGCCATTCTCAACCTGCCCAAGGGCACCGAGCATTTTATGAGCGACGTGCATGGCGAGTACGAAGCCTTTATGCACATCCTCAACAACTGCTCGGGCGTCGTGCGCGAACATGTCGACGAAATTTTTGGCGACACGCTCTCCTTTGACGAAAAGGGCGAGCTGTGCACGCTCATCTACTATCCGCGCGAGAAGATCGATCTTGTCCGCAGCCGGCACGAGGACTCACCCACCTGGTACAAGACGATGCTTGACCAGCTCATCATGGTCGCCCGCTCGCTTTCGAGCCGCTATACGCGCTCCAAGGTGCGTAAGGCCATCCCACGCGATTACGCCTACATCATCGACGAGCTGCTGCACACGCATCCGGACGAGAACAACTACCGCGTGCGCTATCACGAGCGCATTATCGAATCCATCTTGGAGACCGCCAGCGCCGACGACTTTATCGAGTCGCTTGCCTCGCTCATCAAGCGCCTCGCCGTCGACCACCTGCACTTGGTGGGCGACATTTTCGACCGCGGCGGCGGCGCGGCCAAGATTATGGACCGCCTGCTCACCTATCATTCGCTCGACATTCAGTGGGGCAACCACGATCTGCTGTGGATGGGCGCCGCTGCCGGCGAGCCCGCCTGCATCGCCACGGTGCTGCGCAACAACCTGCGCTACGACAACTACGAGATTCTCGAGAACGACTACGGCATCTCGCTGCGCGAGCTTGTCGCCTTCGCCGACGCCACCTATACCGCCGGCGAGCCGATAAGCCCGCTGATCAAAGCCATTAATGTCCTGCTCTTTAAGCTCGAGGGCCAGATTATCCAGCGCCACCCCGAGTTCGACATGGCCGACCGCCTGCTGCTCGACAAGATCGATCACGACGCCGGCACAGTCACACTTGCCGACGGCAGCGTGTGGCCGCTCACGACCAACGACTTCCCCACCGTCGATCCGGCGGACCCCTACACGCTCACGCCCGAGGAGCAGCACATCATCGACAAACTCGTGTCCGAGTTTGTCACCGCTGATCACCTGCATCGCCACATCGATTTCCTCTATACCCACGGCTCCATGTATAAGGTCGCCAACGGCAACCTGCTGTTCCACGGCTGCGTGCCGCTCAACGAAGACGGCACCTTTAGCAGCATGAATTGCCTGGGCACCTGGCACGCCGGGCGCGATTATTTTGATTTTTGCGACTATATCGCCCGCCGCGCCTGGCGCGTCGGCGACCGCGATGCCCTCGACTGGATGTGGTACCTGTGGATCGGCTTTAACTCACCCGCCAGCGGACGCGTGGTGCGCACGTTCGAGCGCGCCTACATCGCCGACAAGAGCACGTGGGTCGAGCCGATGGACCCGTACTATACGCTCACCACGTCCTCGTCCGTTTGCGACGATATCATGCGCGAGTTTGGCGTCGCACCCATGGCCTGCTCGCCGACGGGCCACATCATCAACGGCCACACCCCGGTCAAAACCACCAAGGGCGAGCAGCCCATCCGCGCCAACGGTAAGCTGCTGGTCATCGATGGCGGTTTCTGTCGCGCCTACCATCCCAAAACAGGCATCGCCGGCTACACGCTCATCTCGAGCTCGCGCGGATGCCGCCTCAAGTCGCACCAGGCCTTTACAACGGTTGCCGAAGCGCTCACCCGCAACATCGACATCGAAAGCGAGACCAACCGCTTTGACGAGGCCGACCGGCGCCGCATGGTGAGCGACACCGATACCGGCGTCAAGATTCGCAGCCAGATCCAGGACCTGCGCCAACTCCTCGATGCATATAGAAACGGTGCTATCGAGGAGCGCGTCTAGCCCCGCCTGCGGGGATTGGCTAAACTTGCTGAGTTTGTCATCCCCGCGGCGCCCCTGCGCCACCCTAAGGCAGGTACCATGCAAAAGCTCCTTGCGCAGATCATGAAGTTTGGCGTCGTCGGCGTCATTGCCACCGTCATCGACTTTGGCATCATGAATCTGCTCCACTACGGCCTGGGTCTCAATATCCTGATCGCCAACACCAGCGGCTTTATCGTCTCGCTCATCTTTAACTACGTCGCGAGCATGAAGTACGTGTTTGCACACAAGGAGGGCATGAGCCGCCGCCGCGAGTTCATCATCTTTGTCGTGTTGTCCGTTATTGGCTTGGCACTCAACGACGGTATCGTGCTGGCGCTCAACGCCGGCCTGGGGCTCGAGGCCAATATCGCCAAGATTTGCGCCACCGCGCTTGTTATGGTCTACAACTTTGTGACCCGAAAGATCTTCCTGGAGGGCGACGAGACCAAGTAGCTCGACTTTCCCGCACAGCTACGGGGACCTGCGGATGACGCACGTCGAGCACTGCGTTGTTCGTGGGCCCTGCTCGTTTGCGGGAAGATTTGCAACGTTTGCGGATTACCTCTTGAATATTTGGCGAGTTCGTATAGTTCTTGCCAAAGACCTTACGTTTCCCATGCAAAAGCTCTAAAGTATCTCGTTGCTCGATTCATCAACGCATTGGATGTGATTACGTGCGCAAGGCACTGGCACAACCTCATACCAAGCAGTTCCTCAAGTTCGCTGTCGTGGGTCTTATCTCCTTTGGCATCGACTGGGGCATGCTCATTGCGCTCGTCGAGCTGTTCCACCTCGACTTTTTGATGAGCACCACGATCTCGTTTACCACGTCCGTCGTGGTCAACTACTGGCTCAGCATGAAGTACGTGTTCGACCATCGCGAGGGCATGAGCCGCAAGCGCGAGTTCACGATCTTCACCATCCTGTCGGTGATCGGTTTGGGCCTCAACGACCTGTACATGTTTGTGGGCGTCACGTTTTTGAGCATCGGCTACCAGGCCATGAAGGCAATCGCAACGTTCCTGGTCACCTGGTACAACTACTTTAGCCGTCGCTTCTTCCTCGAGGGCGCGCAGTCATAGTCGATTCGACATTTGCTTGAATATATAACCGGTTGGAATTCACGTTCCAGCCGGTTTTTTTGTTTGACGAGGCTGTCGAGGAAGACGTACGGGACGGGCCACGGTGCCGAAATGGGACGCGCCTTCCCCATGGGCGCCGTTCCGGAAAGCGCGTCCCAGATTGAGGCCTCAAAGCGGGACACAGTTTCCGCAACGCCACTCAAGCGGAAAGTGCATCCCGGAATCCGACCTCGGAACGGGACGCGGTTTCCCAATGGCCATCGAAGCGGAAACTGCATCCCGGAATCCGCCTCCAGAGTGGGACGCGCTTTCCGGTTGAGCCTCGATTGGGAAACTCCGTCCCATTCGCATCAAAAAACGGGCGGCCTGGATGTTTGTCCGAGCTGCCCGTTCCGTGCGTTATGTTGAGATCCCTAGCCTGTTACGTAATACCAGACGACGTTGTCGCCGTTGGAGAGAACGTAGTTGCTGCAGGCCGTCATGGGCGTCGAGCCGTTGACAGAGTACATCCAACCGCTCGTGCCGCCATACTGCTTCTCGGCCAAACCGCCGATCGCGGCGACATACGTGCCGTACGATGAGCCGTGTGCGTTGACGGAAAGCCCGAGCGCGCATAGGGCGTCGTAGACGGTGGCACCTTCGTTAAAGGTATAGGTGCCGCCGGCGGACACAGGATTGCCCACGGCGCTCGATGTGACCGCAACCGTCACCGTGACGTAACTGGGCTCCTGCGTGCCGCCCTGGCCGCCCGAGGAGGCGGTTCCGCCGTTAGAAGCAGAGGCGCCGCCAGACGATTGGCCGCCGCCCGAAGAGGTACCACCAGACGTGTTAGAAGTATCGGCAGTTTCGGTATTCTGAGCAGCCGATACATCGCCAGACTTCTTGCCACGCTGGTCTTCAGACTTTTTGCCATCCGAGTTTTTATCCGAGCTCTTGTTCGAAGACTCGGAATCGCCCTTGGCGTCACCCGAGTCCTTGGACTTATCTTTCGCATCGCCCGAAGCCTTGGAGTTCTTAGAGTCAGCTTTGCCAGAAGCAGCAGCCGAGCCAGCTCCCCTGGCGTCGTTGGCAACGACGCTCTCCCCCGTCACGGCCTGAACGATCCAGTCGATGGACCAGGCACCGCTTGTGGAGGGATGGACAAACCCCAGCGAGACGACAATCAGGGCAACGCAAGCAGCCGTAAAAACGCCGACAAGTGCCTTGCGCCGCGGGGCGGACGCCGCCGAAGCGGCGCCCTTTTGCTTTGCATCGTCGAGCTGGATAAACGAGGAGTCGGGCTGCTGCCCGTTGGTCTCCTTGGGCTTATCGGGCATTACCGTCACCCTTGCCGCGCTTGGTCAGCATGAAGACGGCGATGAGCGCGAGGCCGATCACGCCGGCCGCGATGCCGACAATAGCGAGCGGGTTGAGGCCAGACTCCTGCGCGGAAGCCTCAGTGGACTTCTTGGCAGTGGTCGTGGAAGCGGATGCCTTGTCGGACTTGGAGTCGGACTTCTTGTCGGACTTGCCGTCCTTCTTGTCAGACTTCTTCTCGTCCTTCTTGTCGGACTTGTCGGAGTCCTTCTTGTCGGACTTGTTGTCCTTGGTCCCGCTCTTGGTCGACACCGTCGTCTTGGTCACCGGCTTCTGACCCGGGGCGACAGCGCCACCCTTCGAGCCGGAGCCAGTGCCCGCGCCGGTACCAGCACCAGTGCCGGAGCCGCTGCCACCGTTAGAGCCAGAACCGCCATTGCCGTCAGGGTTAACGGCGTTCTTGGTCCACTTGGCATACAGCGTCATATCGGCCGTCACCGGCGTGCTGAAGTCATACGCCTCCGTGCAAGCCTCATCGGTGTACCAGCCACCGAAGGTGTAGCCCTCACGCGTCGGATCGGCAGGCTTAACCAGCTTGCCGTCGGCCGTAGTCTGGAAATCGACCTTGGAACCCTCGCCAGTCTCGAACGAGACCTTAACGCCACCATTCAGCTTGAACAACGTGCCGGAATCGTTGATGTAGTAGAGGTTGCCCTTGGCGTCGCAGGCAATCGGCGAGTCGCAGTAGTTGTTGTGTCCCGTTGCGCTAAACGCACCGGTCGCCTGCGCGTCACCCAGCTTGTAGCGATAGACACCGCCGCCCGAGGTGTAGTTCACATAGTCGGAAGTCGCACCGTAGTTAACCGTGAAGTAGACATACGTGCCATCTGCCTGGGCGCTCACGAGCGGTGCACCCTTGATGCCGCCGATGGGAAGCGCGGAGCCATCAGCAGACGAAACCAACGTCGTAGCAAAGTCATTATCAAGGTCGACAATCGCCAGCGCAGAGCCACCGGAAACCTCGCCGCCGACAATCAGCTTGTTGCCATACAGCGTAGGCATGCAGGCGCATCCCGTAAGACCCAGGTCGACGACGCGCTCTTCGGAAATGCGCGAAGCGGCATCCGCATCACGCGAACTACCGTCAGAAATCGCCAAAACGTGCAGCTTGCCATCGCGCGAAATCAGATAAGCATGGCTACCGTCGGCGGAGAGCACACAGGAGGAGTTAACGATAGCCCCAACGGAAACGCTTCCAAGCACAGCGCCCGAAGACTTGCTGAGCATCTCAACGGTACCGGCGCTGGTGGGAACCAGAATAAAGCCGTCACCCACGGTAGCGCCCGTCCAGTAATAACCCTCATCGGCGTTGACGTGCTGCCAGGAAACGGCACCGGTCAGGATATTGATGCGCGTCAGATGGCCGTTGTTATACACGCCCTTACCATAGTCGACATCAACGGTGCCGACATAGAGATAGTTGCCATCGACCGTCAGCTGAGAATTCGACTGAGCAGTTTTGCTCACAGGGTCGGTAACCCAAACCGTCGTGAGCGTATCGGCCGTCAGAGCCTGGACCGCACCGCCATCGAGCGGGACGATGACCAAGCCGTTCGTATAAATCGGACGCGTCGTGTAGCCAATCGCAGTCTTAAGATTCGACTCGGCCAGCACCTTGCCCGACTCGGCATCGATCTTAAGCAGGCGCTTGTTGACGGCGAGATACACATTGCCGTTTACGACAATCGGCTCGCTCGCGTTGGGGTACGTGGCGCCCGAATAGGCCTTCCAATCAAACGTCCAAGAGCTTGCCAGCGCGCCCGTAGGCGTGGACACGTTCTCGACCACCGCATTGGAATTGCCGCTCCAGTCGGCTTTCCAATCGGTCGGGCGCGAAGCGCTCGGATCAACTACGACTTCATCGGGATTAGGAACGGTATCGCCAGCAGCATAAGCCCAGACGATCTTGTCACCCGACTTGAGCACATAGTCGCTATCGAACTGAGACCCAGGAACGCCGTTGACAAAGAACGACCAAGCACCCGACAGCTCGGTGCCATCAAGCGGAGAGACAAGAGTGTGAACGCCCCAATAACCAAATTGGTCGTACATCTTGGACTTGACGCCAACGGCATCGAAGTAGGCAGCAGAGGCATCCTTGATCGTCGTGCCCTCGACAAACACCTGCATCGAAGGATCAGTCCAGCGCTGAGCCTTATCGTCCTTCTTGCCGATGATCTCCATCGAAACGGAGACCTGACCAGGCATGGTGCCGTCGGAGCCATAGACCCAAGCAATCTCGTCGCTTGCCTTAAGCGTATAGGCGCCCGCACCAACATCAACAGGCTTGCCATTGACAAAGAACTGCCAATATTTCCAGGTGTTTTCGTCAACCTTCTCGCTCGAGAGGGTCACGTTCTTTTCGAACGGCGAGGTCAGCGACTCGAGATACCAGCCAAACGAGCTCTCCCCCGTTTTGGCGCCAATGCCAGACTTTTTAAAGATCTGCTCGGAAAGGTCAGCAGCGGTTGTTCCCTCGTCCACGAGAGCTGTCGTAGGCTGTGCCCACGTCTGCCGGGCGCCCGAAGCATCCTGGCCGATAACGGTGCAGCTTACCGAAAGCTGATCGGCAGGAGCGGGGTCGTTGTACTTCGAGTAGTACCAGACGACGGAGTCGCCGGCCTTGAGCGTGTAGCCGCCGGCGCCGACCATGGAGGACTTGCCGTTGATGAACAGCTGCCAGTACGCTTCGGTCGTCGGGTCGTAGGCGAGCGTGCGGCCGGAGTCGAAGGGCGACGTGATCGAATTGAGCGCCCAGCCCCAGGAGCCGTTGGGGTCGTAGTCCGCCTTGAGGCCGGTCTGCTTGAAGAGCCGCTCGGAGAGGTCGGCCGCGGTCGAGCCCTTCTTCAGCGTAATGCTCTGAGCGGCGGCCCAGGTCTGCTGAGCACCCTTGGCGTCGGTGCCGACGACCGAACACGTCGCGGAAACCTGCGTGGAAACCGTGCCCGTGGGATCCTCGTACACGAGCTCGAGCGTGTCGCCATCGCTCGGGTAGTAGCCCGTGGCATAAGAGTTGGCAGCCTTGCCATTAATATCAAAACGCCAGTACTTATAGCCGGACGCCGTGTTTTCCATCGCGAGCGTCTGGGACTTATCGGGGTTCGTAACCGAATAGGGAACGCCGCCGTCCGTGCTATAGCTATAGCCGGCGTCGTCAAGCACCTTGGCAAAGATGTCCCAGGCAGACATTTTTTGGGTACTCGACCACTCAAACGAGGCCGTCGGCACCCAGTCCACAAGGTCATAGGACTGACCGACATCGTGCTTGCTTACGCCTACAACCCTGACGTTAACGGAAAGAGACTTTTCGTCGGAAGAATTAACGAGCCAAGCGGTGCTCTTGACATCGTTGTTGCCGGCGTTTGCCACGACATAGGCGTATTTGCCCTCAGCCGAGGCGGGAAGCGTGATCGCGCCGGTCGTTTCGTCGGCGCCAAACAGCTCGTGGGCATTTGTGCCCTCAGCGTCATCGGCGAGATACCAGCGGTAATCGACGAGGGAGCCCTCGGGGAGTGCCGTCTCGTAATCGCCCCAATCGCCCGTTGCCATGTAATTGGCAGTAGGGGTAAGCGTTCCGCCGACCTGTGCAAGGTTGCCGCTCGAAGCGACATTAACCGATGTCAGGGTATACGCCTTGGCATCTTCGCCCTTGACGATGGCATAACGCGTGGAGGCATAGTCGGTGTTGTAGCCACCGTCGACGATGCACTTGAGGTACTTGCCGACGTACTTTTGCGAAATTACGAACGACGGCCTGTGCGCGTTCTCATCCGTCAGCGTCGTGAACGGACCCTGGGCGCTATCGGCAATCTGCCACGTATACGTCAGTTGATCAGATGTAAGCTCGGCACCCTTTGTTCCTGCAGACGTCTTCTCGAATGCAGTAACACCGATCTTTTCGCCACTCTTGTAGACAAACTTGGCGTCATCGCTCTGATCGCCGACGATCTTTTTGAGATACGCCAGGAACAGCTCGTGCGAGCCTGCGGCCTTAACGGCCACAGCAGTAGTCGCCTCTACGGTGTTATCGCCCGCAGTGGCCGACACGCTCACCCAGCGCTTGGCGTAGTCATCGGGAATCGTAAAGCTGCTGTCGGTTTTGCCCTCGACCACATGCCAGTCGGTCTTCGCATCAAACGCAGAGGAAGACGGGTCGACAGAGGACCAACGCCACGTGTAGGTAACGCCCTCGGTAACCGGCTCAGACGAGTAATCGACCGCCTTGTAGGCGCACGCCTCAATCGTAGAGCCAGTGTCCTTGGCGCCCTTGCTCGCATTGGTAAATGCAACTGAATCGAGCGTCGTCGCGCCCTTGGGCAGAATGCGGCCCGCCTTGGTCTCACAGCTATCGGAGCCGGGGATACCCTTCTTGGCCTTAGCGACCACCTTGAGGTAGCGGTTCGCGCACTCCTTGGTAACCGTGAAGGTATCACCAGTTGCAACCTGCTCGAACGTGCCGTCAGCAGAATCGGCCACCCACCAAGAAAAATCGACCTTGTCGGAGCCATAGAGGTCAGTCGGCGTGTCGTAGTTAAGGTAGTAGGCGGCAGCCTTAATCGTGTCACCGACGTTAGCGTTGGGGACGTTCTCATAATCGTCGCCAAATTCGGCGCCGTTATAGGCGAGAACGATGTGGCCCAACGCGATCTGGTCACTCGCGGCAACAGGACCCGGCGTATTGTAGCCAACAGACGCGGGCGTCCCGAAAGAGCTGCTCGGACCGTACAGCTCCTGGCCATCGCCGACAACCTTAACGCGAACGTACTTGCCCGCAAGCTGCGAGGCGAGTTCGTCCGTAATCGTTAGCGACTGGCCGGTCTGACCGGGAATCACCTGATAGGCGGAATCCTCGGCATCGCGCGTATCGGACGCAAGCCACTGATAGGTCCAGCCACCCTGCGCCGCAATACGCTTATTGGGGACCGCTTCGCCGTCGTAGGCATTCGCCCAAAGTGTAGTGCCAGGGTTCAGTATCTCGGCCTTGACGGACGAATACGAGCTCGAATCGTCTGCCGAAGACTGGATGAGGACATAAGACTTTGCATCCAGGGCCGTCTTGGTAGGAACGGGTGCCTTGATGGTGTTCGTCGCCGTCAGCTTTTGGTTGTTGGCGCCCTTGGTCGGGCCGTAGATGACGTTACCGCTTGCATCGGTAATGCGTACGCGCAGGCACTTGCCGTTAAGCTGAGTACGCAGGGCATCGTCCAAAACGATCGATGCGCCCGTCTGGCCCTCGACAGGAACAAATGCGGAATTGTCCGCATCGCTCTTGTTGCTGATGTCGGCAGCAAGCCACTGATAGGTGCAGCCCGAAGCGCTGGCGCGCTTGCTGGACGAAGTCCAAACATTCGCATAGAGCGTAGTATTGCTCTGGATAAAAGCGGTGAAGTTAGAGCCAGCCCAACGAGAAGGCGACTGGCTTTTTCCGACGCTGACACCATTATTCGAGGAAAACGTATCAGCGGCACGAGACGCGGCCTTGGCAACACTGGGCTCGCTGGCCACCGCAGTCGCGTCGCCGGTCTCGGCGGTGGTGTCAGACGCCTCGCTCGCCGGGGTGGCCGAAGCAGGGTCTGACGCAGCGGGGTCGTCCGATGCATCATCGCTCACGTTGTCAGGCGCGGCCGAACCCGTATCCCCAGTTTCGGAGGAGCCACCTGCAGCCGAATCGTTTGCGTCGGCAGCAGCCGCGGTAGTATCTGCAGCACCGTCCGTGGCCTGCGCGCCCTCGCTCGGCGTTGTGGCCTGAGCCACGGCCTCGGCAATGCCCTCGGCGCCATCGGCCCACAGCTGGGCCGGTGTGGTGCCAAAGGCCATCGCGAAGGCCAGGAATGCCACCAGGCCGCGCTTGGCTACGCCGCGCGCGATCGCCCCATGGCGACGCAACGAGGCGCGCTTGCGCTCGTCCTCAAACATATCCATTTGTCCCCCATTGTCTGTACTTGGAGCGTTGCCCTGAGGCTGCCCCACGTCATCGCGCATGCTGCGCTCGAGTTCCCCCATCGGGGTCCCCCTTCCCTCCAGAGCCCTATGCACACCGGCGGCATACGCCGCAGCCGCATGCAAGATGGGAGGCGATCCGACTTAACCTTAACGGCTCGGGTACGTCGTCCGATCTGCGACGCGAGCATCCCGAGCCAAGAGGAATTACGGTTACTGGTACAGCCGGGGACTTGCACCCCGATTCTCCCAAATGCGCAGGAAACCACGCATTCGTGCGTCTCCGCACCACCATCTAGGCCATTGATTATTACTGTCAGTATGGTATCACGCAAAAGGGCCCCGTACGCAGGCGAAGCCCAAGGTAAAAGCTATTGTTTGCGATAGGAAAGAGTTGGGTATGGAAGGGCGCCGTGGGACAAGACACCGTGCAGCTACGCTAGTGCTTGCCGCCGTGACTGTTGCGCCAGATATTGCGGCCCAGCATGAGCGCCAAAACCAGCGCGCTCACATAGCCAACAAAGCCGATGATCGGAATACCGAGCACAACAGGCTCGATGCGCGCATAGTAGACCACCGAGGAACCGATAAACAGACCGGCGATGACAATGGCCATTGACATGCGGTCGACGATGCCGCCTATCTGACGCAGCGCCTTGTCGCTACTCATGAGCTGCAAGTTCAGCTTGAGCTGACCGCGCGTGAGCATTCGCGACGCCAGGCCCAGATACTCAGCCGCTTCGAGCGAACCCTTTGCCGCTCGGTAGCTACTCGCCGCGAAATCGCGACTCATGTCGCGCATGCGTGCGTAGGTACTCTTCTCGTTTTTGATATGCGTCTGGATGATCTGGATCATGTTGACGTTGGGCATATACTCGGTCAGCAAACCCTCGAGCGTCACCATGCCACGCGCGAACATCGTCACCACGCTCGGCAGCTCAACGTCATTCTTACGCGCGAGGTTTAACAGCGAGGTCAAAAACTCGCCGATATCCAGATCCTTCAGGTCAAGGCCCGCAAAGTCAGCCACGATAAAGTCCAAGTCGGACAAAAAGGCCGAATGGTCGAGCTCGGCCGAGTCGCCGCGCGTCACGGCAAAGCGCATAAGCGAATCCTTGAGCTTGGGCACGTCGCCTTGGGCCACGGCGAAAATCATGTCCTTGACGATACCGCGGTCGTGACTCGACATGCGCCCAACCATGCCCAGGTCAATGAAGTAGACGATGCCGTCCTTGAGGATGATGTTTCCCGCATGCGGGTCGGCATGGAAAAAGCCGTCATCGAGCACCTGCGTCGAATAGTCCTCGACAATCGCCGAGCCGATCTTTTCCAGGTCATAGCCCTCGGCCTCAAGGCGTTTGGGATCGGCGATGGAGATGCCGTCGATGTAGTCCATGACCACCACGTGTTCGGTGCAAAGGTCCAGGTAGGATTTGGGACACGACACGCCATGGACGCTCTTATGGAACTCATAGAAATCGTTGAGGTTTTTGGCCTCGGCCAAAAAGTTGGTCTCCTCGCGAAACGAGGTCCACAGCTCCTCGACCACGCCGTGCAGGTCAACAAACTGATCGGTGTTGACAAACTTGGAAACGATGCGCACCACCGAACGGATGATGTCGATGTCCTGCGCCATGACCTGCTGCGCACCGGGGCGCTGCACCTTAACGGCCACGTCCTCGCCGGTCACCAGACGGGCGCGGTGCACCTGCGCGAGTGACGCGCTACCGAGTGGGTTGGGGTCGATGGCGTCGAACATCTGTCCCAAGCGCTGACCGTATTCCTCTTCCAGACAGCGGAGCACTACCTCATACGGCACCGGCTCTACGTCGGAGCGCAGGCGACGCAGCTCGTCGCAAAACCGTTGCGGCAAAATCTCGGAGCGGTTAGCCAGGATCTGCCCCATCTTGACGAACATGGGGCCAAGCTCTTCGAGCAGGCGGCGCAGGCGAACCGGCGTGAGGTTATCCCACACGCGGTACTTCTTGATCAGGCGAACGATCTGCCCAATGCGCTCACGACGACCCGCCGGCGTGAGCTGGTATTCCTCGTCCGGCGCCATCGCGTCGGGCTCCTCGGGGACCATATCGACAGCGCGCGGCTTCTTGCGAGCGCCCGAGACGGCGGCCTCAACCTCATCGGCAACCGCCGTCTCGTCACCCAAGGGATCTTGATTGTTGTAATCGGTGGTGGAATCTGCCATCTGCGCTGCTACTCGGCCTCTTCGGTGTCCTCTGCATCGTCGGGCTCAACGGACTCGACGGGCACCGAGGTCACGTTATCCTCGACCGAATCGACGATGTCGCGCACATGGGCCAAAAAGGCCGTGCGCTCGGGGGCGGTCATAACGCGGACGCGGGCCAGGATGAGCTCGTCGAGCACGCGCTGTGCCGCGGTCTCGCCCTGCATGCCCAGACGCTCGGTCAGGTCGGAGATGGTGCCACCGGCCTGCTCGAACATGTCGGACACGCTGCGGGCAATATCGGGGGTGCCGGCGTCCTTGCGCACCTGCTCACCCTTGGTATTGAGGTCGTCGAGGACCTTCTTGCCGCCCTCGACGGCAACGGCGGCGGCACCGAAGCCCACGTTGATGGCACCGTTAACAAGCTGATCGAATTTCATAACCATGGTTGGCTCCAATCATGAACAACTGCATTGGCCTTCTTGTACCCAAGATTGGGTGAACGACACAAAATCGTTTTATCGCCGGGATAGAAATCGAGCGGGGCAAAGCCTTCGACGGCGTTTGTCCCGCTCGTTCGCCGCAAGGCCGTCTTTACCTTACGTTGTCGTTCATCGCGAAGGAGTTCTTCATGGCACAGCTCGTGGTGTAGAGCACCTTGCCCAACAGAGCATCGGTTTCCACGCGCACAAGCTCGGCAAAGGCCTCGTTAGCACGGGCGAGCTCGGCAGGCACCTCGGCCTCGGGCAGCGCGGCTACGACAGCGTCAACGTCGTGAATCTGCTTGTGGCCCATGCCGCCGACCTTCTCCTGATAGTCCTCGACCGCGCGACCGCACTCGTGGAAGCGAACATCGGCCAAGGCACCGATCAGGCGATTTGCCCAATAGAAATTCTCGGACGTCACGCGAGCCTGCGTGTCGGCGTAGTACTCGGGCATGGTCTCGACATTGGCGTAGAGCGGCACGAGCGCGTTAAACGAGTTAGAGCCAAACGCCATCCACTGCACGGCGCGATACGCCGGCTGCGCATAGGGGCGCAGCTGCAGCACGGCAAGCTGGCTGTTGCGGTTGATGCCGATGGGACGATAGGCGCCGCGCGTGGTGGGCGTGCCCTTGCTGCCGTAGCAGTCGTACTCCGTACCCTGGTAGTGGCTCGAAAGCACGTACTTGATATCCTCGATGGTCACCTTGCGCTCGGGCACGCGGCTCCAGGGGATATCGTCGCTCTCGGGCGTGTAGTCGGCGTCGGGGCCGTCCCACACATCGCTGGGGTTGAGGCAGCGCTGCATGTACCAGGCGCGCGGCGTGTTGTAAACGTGGTCGCTGTCACTGTGCGAGCCAAAGGCCTCGCGCGGGTTAAAGACCGCGGCGGGACCGTCGCCCTTAACACCCAGCGTAAGGTCCAGATGCCACTCGGCCATCCAGGAGCGCAGGTCGGCGGAGCACATGTGGTCGGCCTGGGCGCCCTCGGCATCGTCCAGGTCAAAGCTATCGATACCCAGCTGGTTGGGCATGGTCACATAGGCGTCGTCGGGCACGCGCTTGGCGATCCAGTGGTGGCCGCCGATGGTCTCGAGCCACCAGATCTCGTCAACGTCACTAAAGGCGATGCCGTTGTTCTCGTAAGTGCCGTAGCGCTCGAGCAGGTCACCCAGGACACGCACGCCGTCGCGGGCAGACTTGGCGTACGGCAGCACCAGGGTCACCATGTCCTCCTCGCCCAGGCCACCGGGCTGCGCCGGCACATAGCCGTCCTCGCCCTCGTTGCCCTTGGCGGGCACATAGTCCACGAGCGGATCGGCGCCGCGGACGCGCTCGTTGGTGGTGAGCGTCTCGGTTGCGGACATGCCAACATTGAGCTCATTGAAGCCGGCCTCGGCCCAAATGCCATGACCCGGGACAACGTCGGGGACGCTTGTGTAACGCATGGGATTGTCGGGCAGTTCAACGGTCAGGTGGCTCAAAACGCTCGTGTAGACACGCGGCTGCTCGTCGGGGTGCACAACACGCATGCGCTTGGGCTCAAACACCCCGTTGGACGAGTCCTCGTTGCGGGCGACAAGCGTCGACCCGTCGTAGCTCGCGTTCTTACCAACCAAAATCGTTGTGCACGGCATGCGCATCCTCCTTGAGCGAAGAAATCAAACGGCAACAGTGTATCGCTTCGGCGCAAAAAGGGCGAAACAGCCGCCCCGGCAACCCCTGTGGGAAAAAATGCCTATTTCGATGCGCGCTCCGCCGCCTCGATCACGTGCTTGGCGAGAATCGCGGTGGTCACAGCCCCCACGCCGCCCGGCACCGGAGTAATTGCGCCAACGATCGGTTCCGCAGCATCAAAATCGACATCGCCGACCAGCTTGCCGGCGGCCTCGTCCCAATTAATGCCGACATCGATGATCGTCTGGCCCCCACGAACCGCATCCGCGCCAATCGTGCGCGCACGTCCAACGGCCGCAACCACGATATCAGCCGCACGACACTCGGCAGCCAAGTCGCGCGTATGCGTATGGCACGTCGTCACCGTGGCATTGCGAGCCGTAAGCATGGCGGCAACGGGACGGCCAATCACCAGCGACCGACCGACGACCGCGACCTTGGCCCCATCCAGCTCAACACCATAATGGTCCAGCAACGCCAACACGGCTTCTGCCGTGCAAGGAGCAAAGCCCTCGCCTCGCCCCGAAAGCGTGGTGAGCAGCGAGGCCGGCGTCATGGAGTCAACATCTTTGGCGGGATCGAGCGCCTCGGCAACCGCATCCTCGTCAAGCCCAGCGAGCAACGGGCGAAACATCAGGCAGCCATGAACAGCGGGGTCGGCATTGATGCCCTCGATAGCCGCCAGCAGCTCATCCTGCGAAACATCGGCGGGTAGCAAAACGCGGCGAGCCTCGATGCCAACCTTATCGCAGCGCTTGAGGGCGCCGCGCTCGTAGGACAGGTCGTCTTCGCGCTCGCCCACACGCACGATGGCCAGCGTCGGAACAACGCCGCGCTCACGCAAAGCCATGCAACGAGCGGCAAGCTCCTCGGTCAAAGCGCGGGCAACGGGAGCACCCTTCTGCAGCTCGGCCATGGCTATCTCCTCTTCCTTGCGGCGTCGGCAGCGCGGCGCGCCAGTGCATCGGCGCGCGGCAGCCACGTATCCAGCAGCTCATCGCACGCCGCCTCGAGTTCCTCGGCGCGCGCCCGGTCTTTCATAGATGTGGTGTTGGCAAAGAGCGTCAGGCTTGCGCCCTGCATGGCAGCGCGGCAGAATACGGCGCCGCATGCCACGTCGGACAGCAGCTGGCGCGAGCCCTTGTCTGCCATGTCCTCGAGCAGCGCCAGCGCGCGCCCGCAGGCATCCATGATCCGATACGGAGGCATGGCCGCCACGCGCAACGCGTCCTGAATCGCCGCGGGTCGAGCCGGGTCATCACGAGGAATACCGTATGCCGCAGACACCTGGCCGTACGCACGAACATCCTCGGCAACCAGGTCCACAAGTTCCTGCGCCAACTCATCCGCCTGGGCAAATGCACGCGTCAGATCGTCTGCGCGACCGGCAAGCGCGGGATTGGTCGCCCCGTAGCGAGCGACCATCCCGCAAAGCGAGGCGCCCAGCGCGCCCACAAAGGCGCTCGCGCTACCGCCGCCAGGAACCGGCTCGCGCGCGGCAAGCGCCTGGGCAAACTCGCGACAGGTTTTATCCATCATCTCTTGGCTCATACGCATGCACCTTCAAGTCATATAGATCGGTTGGTCGGCAACCGTCGTCCAACCGCGTCGAACACGTAATGGTGCTAAGTCTAGCCCATAAGCACATGAACGTCAGCGCACCTGGCCATCGCGGATTTCTATGACGAACGATAGGCGTCGGCGCCACAAACATGGGACACATGGCCCACCTTTCGAGACTTCCGGACGTCACAAACTGGGGCATATCTATAAACAAGGAACCTGTTGGGGCACGGCCGCGCAACGGCCACAAGCGATGAACGGAGGCATAAGCCGCACAGTACACAGAGACATCCGCCGCCAGCGCAATCAGTACCCCAACAGCATGCGGCGCCGCGATGTCACCGACAGACAAGGAGGACGCCACCATGAAGAAAAAGACCCTATCGATCCTTTCCCTTTGCATCGCCCTCTTTGCCGCACTCGCCCTTGTCGGCTGCGGCGGGATCGCATCAGGCGGAGGCGGCAGCACCTCAAAGAGCGAAGGCAAGGAAAAGGCCCCCGTCGCCGAAAAGACTGACTTTATCTGGTTTAAGGTGGAAATGCCCGAGGGCGTTGGCGTAAGCGATTCCGCTGGCAAGAATGCCGACAGGGTCCAGCTCACCTTCCCCGAAGACGAGAACGGTTCGGCCGATCGCTTTATCCCCGTTTGGAAAAAAGCGCTGACGGCAGAGGAATCCCACGCCGACCAGGCAGAAAAGAAAGGTGATACGTTCCAGTGGAAGGATGGCGGGTCCGTCGAGTATAACGGCAGGACGTGGCTCGTCGGAACGTACGAGGACAACAGCGGCGTCTCAACCCTCCTCTTTACCGATGTTGAGCCGGGAAGCGTCTACGTCCTCATCTCGAACTTCGATCTGCATAAGAAAGAAGCCGAGGCGCTCCTCAACTCCATCGAGTTCCCCGATGACATGGCGAAGGCAGTTGCCGAGGCACGCGAAGTCGAGATTTCGAGCATCGAGATCAAGCATTAGGGGCTCGCACGCAGCATCGCATGCGCAGTCATTAAATGATCGGACGCCCAGCCAGGGGAGGATCGGATCGGCCGGCCCTCCCCTCTTTTGCGCCCGGACATATTGCCACTTGCCGGCGCAAATCCGGCCCTCAGAATGGGACACATGGCCCACCCTTACGAGCCGCTCGCGCGTACAGTAAAGGCAGGTAATCCATGGACGGTTACAGATCGAGGAGGACACGACCATGAAAAAGAAGGCCTTTGCGATTCTCACCCTCTGCATCAGTCTCTTTGCCGCAGTTGCCTTGGTGGGTTGCGGTGGCAGCGGCGGCGCTACCGGCAGCGGCGGTGGCGGTGGAGCGGAAAAGCCAGCCGTGGATATGAGGACCGACTTCATTTGGTTTAAGGTCGAAGTCCCCGAGGGCGTCGAAATCACGGACGTCGCAGGCGATACCGCCGACAGGGCCCAGTTTAAGTTCACCGAGAGCGAGCATGCCAGCGACCGCTTCATCCCCGTCTTCGATCCTGACAAGAAGGCCGATGAACTGTTTGACTACGAGGCAGAGTGGAAGGCCAACTCCGGATGGACCGAGAGCGATCCCGTTAAGTACAACGGCAAGACCTGGCGCAGCGCCTACTTTACGCACTCGGGCGGCGTGACGACCGAGTACTTCACCGACGTTGACGGCGGCAGCGTGTACGTGCGCATCGACAACGTCGAGGAACACAAGGACGCCGTCGAGACCATGATGGAGTCTCTGGAATTTGCCGACGACATCGCCAAGGCCAAGACCGAGGCCATGGACGTTAAGCTCGAGGATATCGAGATTAAACGCTAAGCGACTGGCGAGCGCAGCGGGAAACACGGGCGCAGCGTAAACAAGCGACGGTATCCCAGCGCTTCGTACCAAGGGAGGGCCGGTAAACCGACCCTCCTTTTCTTATGCCGGTAGCCGACGAACGCGAGGACGCCGGACGCCGGAACCGCCCCAAATGTGGCAACAGTACGAACACGACAAACACCCCAACACGTCCACCCGCCGATTTATTGCGCCGCGCAGACAATTAAACCGGCGTCTTTAAACATCTGGGCAGTATAGTGACCAAAACTATCGCATAACCGCACTCTGCGAATGGAGAAGTTATGACCGAACACCACGCCATTAGCCGTCGAGCATTCACGTTGGGCCTAGGACTCGCAGCATTGTCGCCATTTGTAAGCCTGCCCGAAACCGCGGGATTGGGCCTTCCCGTGCGCGCGGCATTTGCAGAAGACGCACCCACGCCGGCGGACACCCTCGACAAGTTCGTCATTCGCCTTCGCCCCGCGGGCTATTTTCGCACCGCGAGCGTCAACGAAGACGGCAACGTCATCGGCAACGTCTGCCACCTGTTTAATGACGGCACGTCCAGCAAGCTCATCCTTGAGCACGTAGAGACCGATACAGATAATAGAAATTGGTATGCCATCCGCACCCTGCTCAATTTCGAAGAACACAAGAAGACGGGCTACAGCATTTGGTCGGTCGATGGCGACTCGGACAAAGATGGAAAGGTCATCCACGTATGGAGTGGCGAGCATGACGGCAAGCCCAGTCGCTCTTTTGCGTTCGACCGCCAGTCAAACGGAACCTACATCATCCGAGACCGCACAAACGAGAAAAAAGACATTAATTACCTGGCCATAGAAAAGGACGGCAAAGACCAAGACAACAACAAGATCTGCCACAAGAGGAAGAGTATTCCGTGGGAGCTCGAACTTGTCGGTTACGACAAGGGCGAGATCAATACCACGGTTAGAAGTATCGACTGGATCAAGTATAGCAGCTACGTCGACGGACCATGCTGGATGAAATACGTCGACGGCAACAAATACCTCGACGAGCTGAGCATCCCGGGCACGCATGATTCAAGCACCTGCAGCATCGACAACGACACCGAGCCCCAAACCTCGCTTGCAAAGTGCCAGCAGGATTACATCCCCACGCAGCTGCTCGAAGGCATTCGCTATTTTGATATCCGACTTGGAAAGAACAACGAGAACGGCGACCCCGGCATCGACCATGGAATATGCTACCTGCTCAAAAAAGACGGGGGCTTTATACATCTCTCCGATGTCATCGGTTACTTCAAAACATTTTTGAACGAAAACCCGTCAGAAGCGCTCATCATGCTGGTGTCACGAGGCAACGACGAAGCCACCGACGACAGTGTTACGACGGCTTTCGCCAATGTTATGGACAATAACTCCGATCTGTTCTATACGTCGAGCCATGTCCCCACACTGAACGAGGTGCGCGGAAAGATCGTCCTGCTGCGTCGATTTAAACTCGCCGGCGACAGCGTAGACGGCCACACGTGGGGCCTCGACCTCACCGAATGGGACGACAAAATCAAGGCGCATTCCGGAAAGTCCATGTGCCTCGTGAAATACGAGCAAGGCTTTGAGGCTGCGGGCAATACGGGCGACAAAGAGCCCTATAGCACAGCGGTATATGCCCAAGACCATTACAACTGCACGGGATCCAGTAAGATCGACTGGGTCGATATGGCCCTGAAGGCAGCGTCCGAGTTCGAGCGCAGCACCGTAGATATCACTGCCGCGGACGGGACAACGGTGCAGGCAACGGAGCGCTGCTGGTTTATCAACTACACGAGCTGCACGCAAAACAACCCTTTTACCGCAGCGCGAGTGGTCGACGAGCATCTGTACAAGAGCTCATATATAAACAATACCGGAGTTGAGAGCACAAAGGCGGACTGCCGCAAGCACATTGGCATCATCGCATCCGACTTTGTTGATGCGGCACTGGCCCGGAGCATCTACCAGCGCAATTACGATACGGAGCACAAGCAGACGGCTTCGTGCTACCTCCCAGCCCGCATGCACATGACATATGGCGACTCGCTGAGCGACGCCTCGCTCCAGGACGGCAAGACCGTTGGCGAGGGTCATTTCCGCCTCGTCGATAGCAGCAACGTACTCAACGTAGCAGCCTCGGGACATGCGTTTGCCATCGAATATGTGGATGTCGACGCCCTGGGTAACGAGACTGTTACGGGGCTGCAGGGCTCTGTGCCCATCGATATCGATCGACGCGCGCTGACGCCCCATTTTGAGGGACTCGAAGGCCTTAAGGCCGGCGAAGACGTGCGCGCCAAGATTGCGGCATCACTCGAGGGCAAGCTCGAAACCGATGCCTGCACGGCCCAGCTCGAGTTTGCGCACGACGCGAACGGCGCTCCGGGCACGGCAATGGCCGAGGGCGAAACATTTGCCGCAGGGACGTACTGGGTGCGCGCGAAAGGCCTTTTGGGCGACGCGGAACAAAACTACATACTCGCCAGCGATGGAGCCGTAAGCTTTACCGTAGCGGCCTCGGGCAGTGCAGGCGGCACGGACGGTGGCACGGGTTCCAACGCAGGCAGCGCCGACAAGAACGGCAAGGGCAACAAGAGCAAGGGCTCGGGCGGAAAACTCGCCGGCACGGGCGACGGCTCTGGCATCGCCGCCGGGCTCGCCGCTGCCGCCGTGGCGACGACAGTCGCCGGCGCAGCAATGCTTGCCAGTGACCGCGAAAACGCTGGGGACGACAACGAATAGGCAAGCCCGCCTTTTAGACACATCGACTCAATCGGGGGCGCAGGACACCGTTCTGTGCCCCCGATTTTTACCTCGGCCCGAACGCCGACGTCGGCTACATCACCATGTTCAGCGCGTTCACAAATTCCTGGGCCTGGGAGCGGCTGCTCAGGCTAAAGACACAGGCAGTCAACAGCCTGTTGCGCAGAAAAACGTCGCGACCCTTGATCCTGCTGACCCCCGTGATGTCCTTAAGGTAGACAATCTCGGTGTGCTTGCCGCCGAAAGTGCCCTTCTTGAGCACCTCGATGCGGTTAGGGTAGATCTTGACGTCTTTAAACCCGCCCGAACCTTTGTCCTGGAACAGCAAAGTGTTGTTGTCCATGCGTGTCACTCCCATGGGGTTCGCTAAAACTGCCTCTATGGTCACATTTTAGTCACTTCGGGAATCCTGCACGAAGGCGCTAGGCGACATTGAAATTCGAGTCCGCGCGAGGCTTTAAACTAAATGCAATAAAGATGCATTCCACAAGAGGAAAGTGGGGCGACAGTGATGGGCGAACTGGTAAACCGTGGAGAATCGGCAATCGTGCCAGAAGTTTTTTACAAGCAGGTTTCCTCGATTCTCAACGCCGCTCGCGACAAGGCCTATACCGCCGTTAACTTTGCGATGGTTGAGGCGTATTGGGAGATCGGCAAGAGCATTGTTGATGAGCAGGGCGGAGAGGAGCGCGCAGCATATGGAGAGGCATTGATTGCGGGCCTCTCCAGAAGGCTTACCGCGGATTTCGGAAGAGGCTTTGGCATCGCAAACCTTCGCAATATGCGTCAGTTCTTTCTTGCGTTTCCAATTCGCGACGCACTGCGTAGCGAATTGAGCTGGACTCATTACCGCAGGCTGATGCGTATTCCCGACCCCGAAGCTCGCGCCTGGTACATGAACGAATGTGCCGATTCTCGCTGGAGCACGCGTCAGCTCGAGCGCCAGATCAACACCATGTTCCGCGAGCGCCTACTTGCCAGCAAGGACAAGGAGGCCGTCACCCAGGAAATCCAAAAGAGCGCCCCGGCTCGTCGCCCCGAGGATATCATCCGCGACCCATATGTACTGGAGTTTTTAGGTTTCTCGGACGATGCTGCGTTTCGCGAGAGCGATCTAGAGCAGGCACTCATCACGTATCTTCAGAAGTTCCTGCTGGAGCTTGGCCGTGGTTTCGCTTTCGAGGCGCGCCAAAAGCGCATCACCTTTGATGGACGCCATTTCTATATTGACCTTGTGTTTTACAACTATCTGATGCGCTGCTTCGTGCTCATCGACCTTAAGACCGATGACCTTACGCATCAGGACCTGGGCCAAATGCAAATGTATGTGAACTACTACACGCGCGAGCTCATGAACGAAGGCGACAATCCGCCCATAGGCATCGTGCTCTGCGCGGACAAAAGCGATTCGATTGTCGAGTACACGCTGCCCGAAGACAACGACCAAGTGTTTGCCGCCAAATACCTGCCGTATCTTCCAAGTAAGGAAGAGCTGGCGCGCGAGCTGAGTGCCGAGTACCGCGCCATCAACGAAGCGACTAATGGCGAAGCACAAGGATAGCAATACGTTGCGACCGACACCACCGATGGCGCTCCACATCACCCGGGATAAGAGGAGCTTTCCATGACAGACAGACCGAAAACAACGCTGCGCGACTGCATCTATGGGCTCGCCGTCGGCGACGCACTGGGCGTTCCCTACGAGTTCAGGCCCCGCGGCACGTTCGAATGCACCGACATGATCGGCTACGGCACGCATGGACAGCCCGCCGGCACCTGGAGCGATGACACGTCCATGACGCTTGCTACCTGCGACTCGATTAGGGAGCTAGGGCATATCGACACCGCGGACATGCGCGACAAGTTCGTAAGCTGGATTGCCCGTGGCGAGTATACAATCGACGGCGTTTTCGATTACGGCGGCACGACCGCCCGCGCCTTGCACACCGGCAAAGGAGGCTCCGGCGAGCGCGACAACGGCAACGGTTCGCTCATGCGCATCGCTCCCCTGGCGTTCACCGATGCGACAGGTGAAGAGATCCGCGAGGTCTCCGCGATTACGCACGCCCACAGAACGTCGACTGACGCGTGCATCGTATTTGTCGAGCTGATGAGGGATGTGATGAACGACGCGCTCCCCTCGTGGGCACTCCATCTGAAAGGCGTGCCAGAGCAGGAAATCAGGTCAGGTGGCTTCGTGCGCGACACGCTTAAGGCAGCCACCTGGTGCTTCGTCAACACTAACAGCTACGAAGATTGCGTGCTTGCCGCCGTCAACCTAGGCGACGACACCGACACCACCGCAGCCGTCGCAGGCGCCCTCGCCGGCACGGCCTACGGTATCGACGCAATTCCGCAGGAGTGGATCGATACCCTGCGCGGTAAAGAGTTGATAGAGCAGTGTTTGTTTTAGGACACGCCTTTAACGAAGACAATGTCAGTCAACGCAAATGATTAAGGGACCGCATAAATGATGATTACAGAATGCGCCGTCATGGGTCCGTTCGTCACAGAGCAAAGTACCGTGGGGCCGTACACCGTGTTGGTATTCGAATCCCCGCTGCCGCAGAAAAGGGCCGGTTGCCCCGGCCCTTTAGACATTAGTACCTGCGTTGCCCGCGCTTCCAAAGTTGACCGACTGAGGAGCGGGTTCCGCGGCACACCTTGATTTTGCCCGGTGGGGCGGCTCTTTTGCAGCCGTCCCACCGTTTATTTAGATCTACCACGACGGACAGCTCGCACTACTGCGCACTGTCCCGTACCGTTCCCCTACTTCCCAAAGATCGCTGCAAGCAGCCCCTTGCGTTTGGGCTTTTCTTCTCGGTAGGAACCCTCGGCAACCGCTGCCACCTGACGCGGCTGCTCACCGTCTCCACGACGCACGATCTGGTACAGGAACGGCGACTTGACGTATTTGACCTCGATGGGCGTAGCGTGCACGGTGCTTTCTCCGGACAGATGCAGGCTTGGGTTGAGCGGCGCCACAATATGTGTTTCGTGCTTGTCGCTAAACACCACCGCGACCGCGCGGCCCGTCTGGCCGTTTACGGCAATGCGCACCTGCTCGCCATCGCGGCTGTCCGTCGCCGGGCGATCGACAAAATAGACCGGCACCATCACCAGGCCGTCCTTATGCTTGCGGGCCTTGCGCGCCCAGGTGCGGATGCTCTTTTTATTGAGCCCCAGCACCGCCTCGGCATCGTTGCCGGCAACGTCGAGCGCCAGCTTATCAATGACCACCTGGTCCTTGGTAGACGCATCGACGGAGACAACGCGGAAGTCGCCTTCCTGCATGGCCGGGTCAAACGGCCCAACCTTGGCAAAGTCCCACGGCTCCAAAATGCCCATAAGGCGAACGTCCAGGTAGTTTGCCCGCGGATACGCCCAGTCGAGCACCTCGTAGTACACCAGGGTCTCCTTGCTCAGCCCCTTGCCTGGGAAGGACGCCATCATGCGCAAATCCGCGAGCGCCATGGGGAAGTAGAAGAGCATCATGTCATTTTGAATCGCGTCTTCCACGTCGTGCCCGGCAAAGGCATCGGGATACTGGCGCACCAGCTGCAGCGCGTTGGCATGTGCCTGCTGCGGCGTTATCTCGCAAGGAATACCCTGCTCAGGCACGTACTCGGCACCAACGCCCATGGTCAGACGCTTGCTAAAGGTACCGGGCTTGAGTAGGTCGGCAACGCCGATCTTATTACCGCAGGACGGGCACTCAAACACGCGCTGGGTCGATGACCCCTCAAAGGACGCACCGCAGAAGGGGCAGGGAATGCTCACGTGCGCTGCCTCTTGAAACTCCTGCGCCGTGCCGCGGTCCTCCCACAGCAGATGCTCCAGAACCGACTGATTGCGCCAGTGTGAATTAAAGAAATACCAGTCGGGGTCCACCGGACGCTCGAGCTGCGACACATGGGTGAGCTTAAGCAGTCCATCGACAACCGTCAGCGGCGCATGACGAATGCCCAGGGCGCTCTTGGGCTCCCCCGCATCGGCCTGCCACGGGATGACCGTGCCGCAATAGGCGCACTCAAAGCTGCGTTTAGCCTGGTGTGAGTACATAGGACCGCCGCAGTTTTGGCATTTAATGGCAAACATCTCGTCCATAGAAACGTCCTCCTTTGCACAGGGGCTGTCAACATTAAGTATGTCGGGCAGGCAGGCACATGCCCATACCCATGTGGCCCAAAATGGAGCACCCGGTCGGACAAGAAGGGCCGCTCGTTAGCTCGAGCAGACCATTGCTGCATTTTCAAAGCATCGGCGCACGGTGCGCTCATGCGAGCTACACTATCCCCTTAAACAAGGATGCGAGGAGATACGCCATGCTATTTGTAAATCGGCTGGTACATACGCTTGTTCCCGGCAGCGAGGACGAGCCGGTCGATACGGCTTGCCGCACCAACGCGGGCTTTGCCGCAAGCCTCATCTGCATTGGCCTCAACATTACCCTGTGCCTAGCCAAGGGCATCGCGGGCCTGCTCGCCGGCTCTGTCTCGCTTATCGCCGATGCCTTCAACAACCTCTCCGATGCGTCGAGCAACATTGTGAGCCTGCTCGGATTCCGCCTTGCCAGTCGCCCGGCTGACGAAGGCCACCCCTATGGCCACGGCCGCTACGAATACCTCGCCGGCCTGTTTGTCGCCGTCCTCGTTTGTGCCGTCGGCATCAACCTGGTGCTCGAGTCCGTTACCAAGATCATCAAGCCCTCCCCCACCGCCTACACGCTCGTTTCCCTTGCGGCACTGGCTACGTCCATGCTCGTTAAGCTCTGGATGGCCGCGTTCAACCGCACGCTGGGCGATCGCATCGACTCGGAGGCGCTCATCGCCACGGCGCAGGACTCCAAAAACGACGTCATCACCTCGGGCTCGGTCTTGGTAGCGGCGCTTATTTCGCAGACGACCGGCTTTGACCTCGATGGCTGGGCGGGCCTGGGCGTGGGCATCTTCATCTGCATCAGCGGCCTGGGCCTGGTGCGCGACGCCATCAGCCCGCTGCTGGGACAAGCGCCCGACCCCAAGCTCGTCCAGGAAATCCGCGACAGGATCATGTCGTACCCCCAGGTCCTGGGCACGCACGACCTCATGGTGCACGACTACGGCCCCGGCCGTCAGTTTGCCAGCGCACACGTGGAAATGCCCGGCGAGGGCGATGCCTTTGAGCACCACGAGATTCTGGACACCATCGAACACGACATCAAACGCCAGATGGGCATCGCCATCACGTTGCACTGCGACCCCATTGCAACAACCGGCGATGACTTGCGCGGCTGGGTCAAGCGCGGCGTAGCGCAGATCGACCCCGCGCTTTCCATCCACGACTTGCACGAGCACGACGGCTTTGTTTCGTTTGACCTGGTGCGTCCCGACGGCTTTGACATATCCGACGAGGAGCTGCTGGGGCTCGTCACGCGCATCGTGCACGAGCGCAGGCCCGATGCATCATGCGTCGTCACGTTTGACTCCGGCTTTAGCTCGCCCGAGCGTCCGGCAGAGCAGCTGTAATCGACAGCAAAACGGGACGCAGGACCGCCGACCAGCGCGCCTATGCGCCCGGTCACGCGATCCTGCGTCCCGTTTTTGTTTGCACCGCTAAGGCTCTAGCCGCTCGGCCGCTAGTTTCCCTGTGCGCCCGAAATGCCGTTTTGTAGGGCGTTCCAGGCATCCGTCGCCATGTCTCCCAAGTTCTGCGCGGTATCGCCCAGGTTTTGTGCCGTATCGCCCAGCTCTTGCGCCTTGTCTCCCAATTCCTGCGCCTTATTGCTCAGGTCCTCCAGCGTGTTGGAGCTCGAGCTGTCCGTGGTGCCTTGATCGCCGGACGCATTGCCCGACGAGCCGTCCTTGCGCGTAAGCTGGACCTCCAGGTTGCCGTCAGCGTTGTAGTAGGCAGATGTGACGACCCAGTTGGCATCGACAACAGGCGTCGAGCCGTCGTCAGTCAGAATCACAGCATTCGAAAGATCGGCGCCGCGCGACTTGAGGAGCTTCTTGGCGTTGGACCAGTACTGCCCCGGGATATCGCTCAGATCGACGGTGTTAGATGAGGCGGACTCGGTTTGCTCGGCAGTGGTATCGGCCGTTGAACTCCCCCGTTTGTTGAGCATGCCCGACACAATGGCGAATACAACCGACAGCGCAAAAAAGATCGCCAGCACAATGAGGATCTTCTTGATCACACTCGACGAACGCGACGGCGCCTCTTCCTCGTCCTCACCATACTGCGGAATCGACTTGGGGTACTCACGATAAGGCTGGCGCGCATACGGATCGCGCGACTCATAACGAGGCTGGGACTGTGCCGTGCGCGGCATATACGTCGTCTGCTGAGGCTGCGGAATGGGATTTTGCGGCAGGTTATTATAAGCGCCTGCCGCCGCATTGCCATACGGGTCCGGCGTCGCATTGCCATACGGGTCCTGCGGTGCATAATCAAACGGATCCCGCGGTGTATCGCCATAGCCCATAACTCGTGTGGGTTCGGCGGACGCCTGCGTCGCATCGGGGGCAGCATTGCCGGGGTTCGACACAATGCGGGTCGCATCGGCACTGCCGCCAGCCTGCGCGGAACCATATCCGCCCATCACGGTCGTCTTGTCCTGGTCCATGCAACGTTTCCTCTCCGTCGCCTGTAAGCATCAAGTTATCCATGCATTCTACCCGCGCAAAAGCCTATGATGGGCAAAGCCCGCCGGTATCTACAAGACATGCGCGTGCCTAAGGATCAAAAAGCCCCGCCGGGCCTTGGTAGGCGCGGCGGGGCGGGCAAGCGGCTATGAGCAGCAGACTTAGAACAGGCCGGTGATGTTGCCGTCGTTGTCGACGTCTATGTTCTCGGCCGCGGGAACCTTGGGCAGGCCCGGCATGGTCAGAACGCTGCCGGTCAGCGCGACCACAAAGTGGGCACCGGCGGAAACCTTGAGCTCGCGCACGGTGATGCGGAAATTCTCGGGAGCGCCCAGGGCCTTGGCGTTGTCGCTAAAGCTGTACTGCGTCTTGGCGACGCACACCGGCAGGTTGCCAAAGCCGTTCTCGCGCAGCTCGGCGAGCTGACGCTTGGCAGCCGGCGTAAAGTCGACGCCGTCGGCGCGGTAAACCTTAGTGGCAACGGCCTCGAGGGCATCGGCCACATCGGCGCCGTCCCCGTAGGCAAACTTGAGCTCGCTCGGCTGCTCAATCAGGCGCATGACCTCATCGGCCAGGTCGAGCGCGCCCTCGCCGCCCTTGGCCCAGACCTCGGAAAGCTTAACGTTGACGCCGAGCTTCTGGCACTCGGACTCGATGAGCGCAAGCTCGGCCTCGGTGTCCGTCGGGAAGCGGTTGATGGCGACCACGCAGGGCAGACCGTAGACGCTCTGGATGTTGTCGACGTGGCGCAGCAGGTTGGGCATACCGGCCTTGAGGGCATCGAGGTTCTCGTCGTTAAGGTCGGCCTTGGCAACGCCGCCGTTGTACTTAAGCGCACGGGCGGTGGCGACAATCACGACGGCGCTGGGGCGGACGCCCGTCATGCGGCACTTGATGTCGAGGAACTTCTCGGCACCCAGATCGGCGCCAAAGCCCGCCTCGGTAATGGCGACATCGCCAAAGCGCATAGCCATGCGCGTAGCCATGATGGAGTTGCAGCCGTGAGCGATGTTGGCGAAGGGGCCGCCGTGGACAAACGCGGGCGTACCCTCGAGCGTCTGCACCAGGTTGGGCTTGAGCGCATCCTTAAGCAGCGCGGCCATAGCTCCCTGGGCCTTGAGGTCGCGGGCGCGAACGGGCTCGCCGGCATAGCTGTAGCCGACGACGATCTCGCCCAAGCGCTCTTTGAGGTCGTTGATGCTCGTGGACAGGCACAGGATTGCCATGACCTCGGAGGCAACGGTGATGTCGAAGCCGTCCTCGCGCGGCACGCCCTGGGCCTTGCCGCCAATGCCGTCGATAACATGGCGCAGTTGGCGGTCATTCATGTCGACGACGCGCTTCCAGGTGATGCGCTTAACGTCGATGCCGAGCTGGTTGCCCTGCTGAATATGGTTGTCGAGCATGGCGGCCAGCAGGTTATTGGCGGCGCCGATAGCGTGGAAGTCACCGGTAAAGTGCAGGTTGATGTCCTCCATGGGGATGACCTGCGCCCAGCCGCCGCCGGCGGCACCGCCCTTGACGCCAAAGACGGGGCCGAGCGAAGGCTCACGCAGGGCCACAGCGCTCTTGACGCCGCGACGGCGCAGGCCATCGGCCAGGCCGATGGTCGTGGTGGTCTTGCCCTCGCCTGCGGGCGTGGGATTGATAGCGGTCACGAGGACAAGCTTGGCCTGGTGATCGGTCGGCTCGTTGAGCAGTGAATAGTCGACCTTAGCCTTGTCGAAGCCGTACGGAATCAGGTGCTTTACGTCGACGCCGGCGTTCTTAGCCACCTCGGTAATGGGCAGCGGCGTGACGGAACGTGCGATTTCGATATCAGTAGGCATGGGCGGTCCTTTCGTTACCGGATGAGAAAAAGACCAATTCAGCATAGCACGGGCGCGCAATAGTAAAACACCCGTAACCGATGAATGGCGATATGTTTACCCGATGCCCAGCGATAGCCTACAGACCAGCCAAAACAAACCCGCCTCTAAACGGCTGGCTCGATGCCCAAGTGCTCAAAGGTGCGAAGCGTTGCCTGGCGGCCCTGGGGCGTGCGAATCATCAAGCCGCACTGCAACAGATAGGGTTCGTAGACATCTTCGAGCGTACCCGGGTCCTCACCCACTGCGCTGGCAAGGGTCGTCAGGCCCACGGCACGGCCGGAGAACGTCTTGGCAAGCGTCTCCAAGATACGAATGTCCATCCAGTCCAGACCAAGCTCATCAATCTCGAAGAACTCGAGCGCCTGACGGCAAATATCAAGCTCAATAGGACCGTTGCCGCGCACCTGCGCATAGTCGCGCACGCGCTTGAGCAGACGGTTGGCGAGGCGCGGCGTACCACGCGAGCGTGAGCCGATCTCGAGCGCGCTCGGATGGTCGATCGTCACGCCCAGAATGGTCGCCGAGCGCGTCACGATCTGGGCGAGCTCCTCGACCGTGTAGTAGTCCAGGCGATACGAAATGCCAAAGCGATCGCGCAGCGGGCCGGTCAGCATACCCGAGCGAGTCGTTGCCGCCACCAGCGTAAACTTAGGGATATCCAGGCGAATCGAGCGCGCCGCCGGACCCTTACCGATAACGATATCGAGCGCAAAGTCCTCCATCGCGGGATACAGGACCTCCTCGACCGAGCGGTTAAGGCGGTGGATCTCGTCGATAAACAGCACGTCACCCGGCTGCAAGTTGGTAAGAATAGCCGCCAGATCACCGGTACGCGCGATGGCCGGGCCGCTCGTCGTCTTGATCTGAGCGCCCAGCTCGTTGGCGATAACGGTGGCCAGCGTGGTCTTGCCCAGACCCGGAGGGCCCGAGAAGATCACGTGGTCGAGCGTCTCACCACGGCTCTGCGCCGCCTCGATCAGCACGCGAAGGCTCTGCTTGATATGCTCCTGACCGCAGTAGTCGTCCAGACGCTGGGGACGCAGGGTACGGTCGACATCGAGGTCTTCGGGCGTTAGCTCCGAGCCCACCATGCGCTCACCGTGCGCCATGGATGCCGCCGGCGAGCTGCCGGGCGTCGACCACAGGTCCTGAGAGTCATCGGCTTCCCACATCACGCATCCATTCCGAGTCGCTTAAGCGCCGCGCCGAGCAGGTCCTCGACACGCATATCCTGCCCATCATACCCGCTCAGGGCAACCTCGGTCTCCTGCGGGCTAAAGCCCATGGAAAGGAGCGCCGCACGAGCGTCGTCGATGGCCGAGGGAACGGCGGCGGGAACCGGCATCGCAACCTGACCGGGGATTACGTCGACCGGAACAAAGCCCTTGTCCTTGGCAAAGGTACTCTTGAGCTCCAAGATGAGGCGCTGGGCGGTCTTTTTGCCCACACCGGGTACCTTGGCCATGCCTTTGTCGTCCTCAGCCATCACCAGGGAATACAGCTGTCCCACGGTATAGGTGGAAAGCACGGCAAGTGCAAGACGCGGGCCGACGCCCGAGACAGAAACGAGCCGGTCGAACATCGTGCGCTCGTCCTTGGAGGCAAAGCCAAAGAGCGTCATGGCGTCCTCGCGCACCTGCATACGGGTATAGAGGCGAACCTCGCCGCCGGGCGTAGGCAGCGTGGCGGCAGTGCTGCCCGAAATACCGAGCTCAAAGCCCACGCCCGATACATCGACGACGGCCGAGCTCATCGTGGCCTCGATAAGCGTTCCATGGAGCTGGGAGATCATCAGTATCCGGTTCCTCTCTGTTGATAGAACTCGCCGCCGGTAAGCGCCCGGGTGCGGCTTAGGTTAACGTGGCAGATGGCGCAGGCCAGGGCATCGGCGGCATGGTCTGGGTGAGGGTCGTGATCGAGCTGCGTGAGCGTACGCACCATGTAGGCAACCTGCCGTTTATCCGCAGCACCCGTGCCCACCACGGCCTGCTTGATCTGCATGGGCGTGTATTCGCCAATCTCGAGCGCGCACTCAGAAAGCGCCACGAGCGCAGCACCGCGGGCATGCGCCGTAGGGATGGCCGAGCGAACGTTGGCGCCAAAATAGATGCTCTCGATAGCAGCGGTATCGGGGCGATAGCGTTCGACAACGCCCTTGAGGTCGTGGGCGATATGCGACAGGCGCACCGCGAGCGGGCTGCCCGCGCTGGTCTCGATGCAACCGTAGGCACGGCAACGAACCTCGCCACGTCGCTCCTCGATAATCCCCCAGCCCGTATGGGCCAAACCGGGGTCGATACCCAAAATGACCAAGCCAGCCTCCCCTCGTCTTTTGCCAAGCGCAAGGCAAGGCCTCGCACATCATTCACGAACGTCTGTTCTAGAATAACACAACGCCAGCCCCATACGTCAGCCGAGATTGAATTGTAGGTTGAGCATACGCAAGCGAGCGCCCGCCAGAGCGAGCAAGGTGCCTTGAAAGAGGAGGGCATTGACCTGGCGGTCATGCCCGACGATTGAAAGGCAGATTGCCGCTCTGGCGGGCGCGCAGCGACCTAGTTTTGAGAGAAGAATGGGAATTGCCTCGGGTCCACCGGCGGATGCGGCATCGGACCTCCCTGGGGCCCACCCTGCGGTCCGCCCTGGCCGCCCATCATCTTGTCGATGGCGTCCTGGACCTCGCCCTCAAACCGCTTCATGCCCTCGTGCAAACGACGCTGACCGTCCTCGGAGCGCAGCTCTTCCATCTGCTCGGGTGAAATACCCAACAGCTCGCCCAGCAGGCCCATCATCTCGCCGCGCATACGGTCACTCGTATTGTCGTCGGCAAAGCGTCGCACCTCGGCGCGTGCCAGCGAATCAACCGTCATGCGCTCCTTGCCGTTGAGCCCCAGATCGGACCACGCAAGCATGTACGGCCAGGCGCGCTCGGCAAACGAACGGGCCGAGACGATCGGGGCCGTCGGTAGTATGCGACGAGCAGCCTCACCCTGGCGCACGAGCATCAGCAGCAGCGAGCAGGCCTCGGGCTTGGCAGCGGCCATCGGGATGTCGTCAAAGGGACGGTTGCGGTCCACGTGCGACTCAAGCGCACCATCGACCTCGCCCGGCTCAAGCCCGCCCAGCAGCTGCGCCGCGCGATCGAGCATATCAACCGGACCGGCGAGCGTCGAGAGCGCCTGCGCCAGCACGCGATCCATGCAATCCTCTACCGCGTTGAGCGTCACGAGCTCTTGGGGCACCACGGCCGAGGCGCGGTTGCGCACGCGTGCCACAAACTCGAGCGTCGACAGATACACATCGCCAAAGGGCGCAAAGTCGCCCTGGTAGCCGCCGGACAGCGCGGGCGCCGCCAGCGCGTACTCGGTCTTGGAAAGCGGGCTCAGCGCCATAGCGCCCAACTCGAGCGCCGTATCCTCGAGCATCAGGCCCAACGCACGCGAACGCAGGCGTTCGGCATCGCCCGCCGACACGTCGCGGTCAAGCACGCGCGCCGCATCCGGCGCATCGCGCTCGACGGTGCGAACGTGCAAGCGCTCGGCGATTGAGCGCACAGCGGAACAGCGGGCGGCCTCCGCCTCCTCCTGCGCCGGCGTAAAGACGCGATTGCGCCCCAGCACCAGACCAATTACGTTACGCGAACCCAAGGCATCGACGGCAAGCGCCGCCAACAGGGACGACGGCAAATCGCCCTCGAGCGCCACCACAGCACGCGATGCACCGCGGGCGCGGGCATTGTCGCGCACGGCAAGCACCAGCGCCTGCCATAGCCACTCCTCGGAACGAAACTCGGGCAGCTCATGGTCCTCCAGGGTATCGAGCATCACGCCGCGTTGAATCTCCTGAACCAGCAGGCTCTCCTCAAAACACGGCGCCTGGGCCACCACGCGGCCGCAATCGTCGAGCACAAACGACCCGCCGGTATACACCGACTCGTCGTACGCACCGATCGGCGCCATGCAGGCAAACCATACGCTGCGCTTGGACGCGATCTTGCGGTAGGCACCGCTGCGAACGGCAGCAATGGCGGCCGTCTCGCGATCGGTCATATCAAACGCGTTAAACTGGAAATAGGCAATGAGGTCGACGCCGGTCGGCAGCATCTCGAGCTCGCGGTCCAAGTCGAAGATCACGGCGATGCGTACGCCGTCCACGTCAAACACCGGCGGTGCCCAACGGGCATCGCCGTTCCCACCGCGCTGCAGGGCAATACTTGCGCGCGCAGGCACCACGCGACCGTCTTTAAGCATCATATAGTCAAGCAGGGGCTGGCCCTCAAACGAAACCGCAGAGGGCACGATGCAGATCATGTCGAGCTCTTGGATGCGCTCGGCAACGCCCGTCAGGCCCGTCAGCATATCGTGCTCAAAATCGGCAGCGCCCACCAGGCTGCCCGGCATGGCGCCCATAAAGAGCGGGGCCGGAACGCACAGCACGCGCGCGCCGCGCTCATGAGCCAGGCGAGCCTGGTCCTCGATGCGGCCGCAAATGCCCTCAATATCACCCAAGCGCATATCGATCTGTGCAAGTGCGAGCTTCATGGCCAAGCCCTTCCCATCGTAACTGTCGTTGTCGTAGTAAAAGCGCCGGCCGCATAATGCAGCCGGCGCTCGCATGTGCATATGCTAGCTATGATACCCCGAGCGGGGGCGCGCTCCTAGAACGTCGCGGACCACAGCCCATGCAGGTTGCAGTAGGCATAGACGGTACCGGTCTTGGAGCCGCCAGCGAAAAACGTCGTGGGCTTCATGCCGGGCTCAAGGTAATGGACCTCCAGGCGGCCCTCGGCCTCAAGCGCGATCCACTCGATGTAGTGCTCGGGCAGCATGGGGTGCTCCGTCGAGCCCACGCGTGCGCGAATGACGTGGCCGTCGCGCTCGATTTCGACAACAGGCACGTGCTTCTCGTGCGCTGCATCCTCGGTGTTCGCCGTCAGCTCCGTGCAGCCGGCAGGGGTCGCAACGCCGTCGCCAAGGGCGGCAACGAGCTTGCCATCGGAGTCCTTAAAGAATTTCGCCATGATGTTCTCCTTTGCTGATGTGCCAATATTCCTGATGCTTCTTATGCCCAAAGGCAGGCGAACCATCCACGGCATGGCAAATGAACACATAACGGGCGGGAACGGTGGGGCGGCGCGTACTATCCGCCCCGGCAGCCCCATCCCGCGCGCAGCTAGCGCCCCTCGCCACCGAGCAGCGCCAGAACATCCTCTCGCGTGAACAGTGCCGACGAGATGCCATCGCCGCCGAGCACGCTGTTGACAAGATCGCGCTTGGACTCCTGCATCTGCATAATGCGTTCCTCGATCGTGTCCTTGGCGATGAGCTTGTACACCGTCACGGTGTGCTGCTGGCCAATGCGATGGGCGCGGTCAGTCGCCTGGTCCTGCGCCGCCACGTTCCACCACGGGTCGTAGTGGATGACCACGTCGGCAGCCGTCAAATTAAGGCCCACGCCGCCCGCCTTGAGCGAAATCAAGAACACCGGCACCTCGCCCGCCTGGAACTGTGCAACCATCTTGGCGCGGCTCTCCTTGGACGATGCACCCGTGAGCTTAAGGAAGGCGATATCCTCCTTGGCCAGGCGCTTGCCGATGATATCGAGCATGCCCGTAAATTGGCTGAACAGCAAGATGCGATGGCTACCGTCGAGCGCACCGTGGACGAGCTCCATGCACGTATCGAGCTTGGCGCTCCCCGCCTTGTAGTCTGCGTAATGCAGATGAGGATCACAGCAGATCTGACGCAGCTTGGTGAGCTCCGCAAGCACCTTGAGTTTATCTTTCTTAAACTCCCCGGCCTCGCGGTGCTGCACCTGCTGGGCGATGCGGTCCTGGTTGGCCAGGTAGAGCTTGCGCTGCTCGCCGGTGAGCTGCGCCATCACCGTGTCCTCGATCTTCTCGGGCAGGTCGGCCACCACGTCTTCCTTAACGCGACGCAGCACAAACGGCGATACGAGCGCCTGCAGGCGAGCGGCACTATCGCCCTCGGCTTGCTCGACGGGACTTTCAAAGCGCTTGGCAAATGAGTCACGCGTGCCCAGAAGGCCCGGCATCAAAAAGTCGAAGATGCTCCAGAGCTCGGACAGGCAGTTTTCGATGGGCGTGCCCGTCAGGGCAAAGCGCACGCCGGCCGGCAGGCGCTTGGCGGCGCGGGCCACCTGGGTGAGCGGGTTTTTAATGTACTGGGCCTCGTCGAGTACCACGCGGGCAAAGTCCTGCTCGACGTATTCGTTGATGTCGCGGCGCATGAGGTCATACGACGTCACGACCACGTTATGCTCGGCCACGCCGGCAATCTGCACGCGGCGCTGCGCCTTGGCGCCCACGATGGCGCACATATCAAGCGAGGGGGCAAAGCGCTCCAGCTCGGCAGTCCAGTTGTACACGAGCGACGCGGGACATACCACGAGCGTGGGCCTGGTGTCCCCCGCCTCCACGCGCGCCAGAATGTGCGCGATCATCTGCAGCGTTTTGCCCAGGCCCATATCGTCGGCCAAGATGCCGCCAAGGCCCAGATGCTCGAGCGAGCCGAGCCACTGATAGCCGTCGACCTGGTAGCCACGCAGTGTGGCCTTGAGCGAGGCGGGCACCGTAAAGTCCATCTTGCCGAGCGTGTCCAGACGCTCGACGGTGCGGCGAAACGCCGCGTCGCGATCGGCCTCGAGCGCCGGCGTGCGCGCGAGCATGCTATCGACAAAAAGAGTACTCGACGCGGGAAGCGACACGCCGTCGAGCAGGTCGACGGCATCGACGCCCAGGTCCTCGGCAAGGCCAAACGCGGCACGAGCGCCCTCGTCCAGGCGCACGATGTCGCCGGACGTAAGGCGCGCGAACGTCTGGTGGCGCTTATACGAATCGAGATAGATGGCAAGGTCGGCCGCCGAAAGCCCGCTCGCGCCCAGTTCGACGTCGAGCAGGTTACTCTTGACGGTCGCACGCACCGAAAGCTTGGGCGCAGGACGGACCGAGATCTGGCGCAGGCGGTCGCTGAGCATGACCTCGCCCAGCTCGGACAGGGCAGACAGGCCCTCGGTCAGCAAGTGGAACAGGCGGGCGTCGTCGCGCTCCTCAAACGCCAGGCCGCCCTCGTAGAAATCGAAGTACAGGGCCGCCGTGTCCATAACGCGAAACTCCGCCACCGTATCGCGGGGCGGAACGCCGGGACGTTGCTCTTCGAAAGGACTGCCCGGAGCACCAAGACTAAAGAGATCTGCCGACCAATCACCGTAGGTCACCGTAATCTTGCAGGTCACAAGACCATCGTCGACGCCAATCGCCATGGCAAAGCTCGGCTCGGGCGCCACGGCGTCGAGCGCGGCGGGAGCGGTCAGGTCGGTATAGTCGCGCAAGATAGGCAGCGCCATGCGGCAGAACTCGCCCACCTGGTCGGCGGCGATATGGACCGGCGTGCGGCAGGGCAACAAGTGCGAAAGGAACGGCGCCGCATGTTGGGCAAACGCCGTGTCGGTACGGCGCGCGCGGCGCGTATCGACCAGATAGGCTACGTCGCTCGCGACAAAGCAATGCGTATCGGCCGGAAGGCGCAAGTCGTAGCTGCCTCCCGCCGCCGGTGCAACCTTGGCGGCAAGAAGCGGCGGGCGCTTAGCCGGGACTTCGCCCTCCCCCTGCGGCGACGACTCGACGGCCACCTCGTAGGAGCGATGCGTCGTCGTCCCCCGCGACCAAGCGGGCTCAAAGGACATGGTCCTGCCGCGCAGCAGGTCCAGCACGGACACGACGGAATACTCGGATACCGGCAACTGACGCTCGGCGACAAAGCCGCTGCGGGCAAAGTCATACGATGCCGAGCGCGAGCTCGTAATATCACCTAGGTAGGCGACCGTCATTGCAACAAAGTCAAGCAGCTTTGTCGACACGTCATCGAATGCCTCGGGCACATGGACAAACGTAAGCTTCTTGCCATAGGAGAACGTACCGCCGCGCACATAGGCATCGGCCATGCCGTCGATATCCTTAACCACGTAGGACACCGAACCGCAGCGAATGCGAAACTCGAGCGCCCAGTTAAAACGATCGGCAAACAGCGGATTGTAGTACGGCACCAGCGAGGGCTCCAGCACTGCCTTGGGCGCATCGGGGTCAATGGTGCCGGCGAGCTTGCGACGCATGGCCACGAGCTCGTCCATGCGCGCGTCCGAAAGATCGGAAAGCGCCGCCACAAGGCTCGGGCTCGTGGGGACGGGCGCCGGGAAGGGAAAGTTGGGGTTGACCGCAGATGCGGTGGGCACGGGGCGCGTGGGCTGCTTGGACTGTGCGGGCGGTACCGTAAACGTGCGGACCGGCGTACGCAAGCCCTCGACGGGCTCGGCGCCACTGGCATCCAGATACGCCAGCGCCGTGGCGATAACGTGCTTGCACATGCCGGAATAGCGGAAGGCGGCGGGACAATCGCAGTCGTAGTCGATAACCTCGTGCTCGTCCATATCGAGCGCCACGTGCGTCTTGTACAGGTCGCCGCGCGAGCCACGCACCGTACCCTCGATGTTCACGTTTTTGGAGAAGCGCGAGCCGGAGTCCTCAAACGACAGCACGGCACCGTTAAGCATGAGCGAGCGCCCCTTCATAAAGGTGCTGCTAAGCGCCGCCTCCTTACGAAGCGCCTGCACAAACGTCCCCTGCGCCATCACTTCCTCCAATCTCGCATGCCAAATGATTTTTCTGGGACGGGGATGAAAAAATCATTCCCGTCCCAGAAAGACTGGTCTTCCGCCACACGTCACCCAAAATGATTTTTTAATCCCCGTCCCAGAAAAATCATTTTAGATCACCGTCACGCGGCCTTGGTTACCCACGATGGCCTTGGCCTCTGCCAGCAGCGGAATCGAGCGTGCGTTGACCTTGGCCGGCACCTCGGCACGCAGTACGCGCCCGTCCACCTGCTCGATAAAGATCTCCACGCGGTCGCCGCCCGGGTTGGCGGTAAGCACCGTGGCAAGACGCGCCATATTGCCCTGGCTAAAGCGGCTGTTGGGCACCATGACCTCAAACACCTTGGGCTTGTTGTTCTCCTCGTTAAGCTCAAGCGGCACGATCTCCTGCGCGATGATCTGGTCGCCGCGGTCCGAACGCTCGAGCTTGCCCTTAATGCGCACAAACGCATCGGACAGCTGCGCGCCGGTCTCGGGATCGACCTCGCCGTACAGGTACCCCTCAGCCTCTTTATAAGTCTTGGGGAACACCACGACCGTGGCCTCGCCTTCCATGTCCTCGAGCTGCACGATGCCCATGGGGTCGCCGTTTTTGGTCACGCGCTTGGACACGCTCGAGACCATGCCGGCCCACCACAGCGCCTTGCCCTCGGGAATCTCCTGGTTGATGGTACCGCCCGTGGGGTTTTGCACCTCGTAGCCGGTATCGATCTGCGAGAACGAGAAGTCGCGTGCCTTGGCTAGTGCATACTCAAACGGGCGCAGCGGGTGGTCCGAGACATAGATGCCCAGAACCTCCTTCTCCTGGCTCAGCTTAAGGTGGCGGTCCCATTCCTGGCCATCCGGATCGGGCACACTCACCTCAAAGCCCGAGCCCTCAACGTCGCCAAACATATCGAAGAACGACGTCTGGCCGCTCGCACGATCCTTCTGGCGCTTCACGGCGGCATCGATGATGTTCTCGGGGTTGTTCTTGTCCACGAAGTGCATCATCTGGCGACGCGGATACCCCGTGGAGTCGAAAGCACCTGCCTTGATGAGCGATTCGATCACGCGACGGTTGGCCTGGCTCGAGTCCACGCGCTCGACAAAGTCGTGCAGTGTCTTAAACGGGCCGCCCGCCTCGCGCTCGGCGATAATCGCCTGCGCCACGCCGGTGCCCACGCCGCGAATGCCGGCCAAACCAAAGCGCACGCCTTCCTTGGTAGCCGTGAACTCGGTACCGGACTCGTTAACATCTGGCGACAGCACGGGGATGCCGTCGTGACGGCACGCCGAGACGTAGTGAACGATCTTGTCGGTCTTGCCCGTGTAGGACGTCAGAACGGCCGCCATGTACTCGTGCGGATAGTGCGCCTTAAGCCATGCCGTCTGCATAACCAGGATGGCGTAGCCGGCGGAGTGCGACTTGTTAAAGGCGTAAGATGCGAACTCGAGAACATCGTCCCAAATCTTCTGGGCGACCTCGCGCGTGTAGTTATTCTTGATGGCGCCGTTCATCCAGTGGTCGTAGGTGGTCTCGTCCGAGCCATCCTCCCAGTGGAGCACCGTCGACGTGAGCAGCTTGATCTTTTTCTTAGCCACGGGCTTACGGATACGCGAGTCCGATTCGCCCTTGGAGAAGCCGCACATCTCAACGGAGATGAGCATAACCTGCTCCTGGTAGACCATGGTGCCGTAGGTTTCGCCCAGGATGTCGTCCAGGCGGTCGTCGTAGGAGACGGCCGGCTCCTTGCCGTTCATACGGTTGATGTAGGACGAAACCATGCCGGCGCCCAGCGGGCCCGGGCGGTATAGAGCGATCAATGCCACGACGTGCTTGTACTCGGTGGGCTTCATGTTCTTGATCGTGGCCGTCATGCCGGCGGACTCGACCTGGAAGACGCCGGCGGTGTGACCGGAGCCCATGAGCTTAAAGATCTCGGGGTCGTCAAAGGGAATCTCTTCCTCTTTGATGTCGATGCCGAAATTCTTTTTGATGTTTGCCTTAGCCTTGGAGATAACCGTCAGCGTGCGCAGGCCCAAGAAGTCCATCTTGAGCAGGCCCATGTCGGCAACGGTATGGCCCTCGTACTGGGTAATCTCAACGCCGCCCTTGGTATCGAGCTTGGTGGGCACATGCTCGTTGACGGGGTCGCGGCAGATCAGAACGGCGCACGCGTGCACGCCCTCGCCACGGGTGAGGCCCTCAATCGAGAGCGCCGTGTCGATGATGCGGCGGGCGTCGTCGTCCTTTTTATAGGCCTCGGCAAAGTCGGGGTTAAACAGATCCTCTTTGCCGGGTTGTTTTTCGAGTACCTGCTTGAGCTTGACCTTGGGGTCGCTCGAGACCATCTTGGACAGGCGCTGGCCCATGTAGACCGGGTAGTCCAGAACGCGCGCGGCATCGTTGATGGCCTGCTTGGCCTTGATGGTCGAGTAGGTGATAACGTGGGTGACCTTCTCGGGGCCGTAGAGCTGGCGAACGTGCTCCACGACCTCGAGGCGCCGCTCATCGTCGAAGTCCATATCGATATCGGGCATCTCGGTACGCTGCGGGGACAGGAACCTCTCGAACATCAGGCCGTTCTCGAGCGGGTCGAACGCGGTGATGTTCATGGCGTAGGCGACGATAGCGCCGGCGGCCGAGCCACGGCCGGGGCCGACGCCGATGCCGTTGTCCTTGGCCCATTGCACGTACTCGGCAACTATCAAGAAGTAGGCAGCAAAGCCCTTGTCGCAGATGACCTTGTATTCGTACTCAAAGCGCTCTTTGATGTTGACGCCACCGATTTCGCGTGTGGCCCAGTCATCGCCATAGTGTTGGCGCAGGCCCTTCTCGCACTCGCGGCGGAACTGGCTCTCGTGCGTCTCGCCGGGGTCGAGCAACGGGAAGCGCGGCAGGATGATGGAGTCCCAGTCCAGCTCCACGTAGCACTTGTCGGCGATCTCGAGCGTGTTGTCGCAGGCCTCGGGGCAATACGGGAACATCGCCCGCATCTCCTCCTCGGTCTTCATGTAAAACTCCGAGCCGGTCATGCGCATGCGGTTGGGGTCGTCGACCTTGGCGTTCATGCCGATGCACATGATGACGTCCTGTACGGGCGCGTCCTCGCGGCGCAGGTAGTGGAAGTCGTTGGTGGCGATGACCTTGACACCCACCTGTTTGGCAATGTCGATGAGCGTGCGGTCCATCTGCTCGTCGGTCAGGCCGTTGTCGGTGGTAATGCCGTGTTCCTGGATCTCGATGTAAAAGTCGCCAGGGTCGAAGGTGTCGCGGAAGGTCTCGGCCCACTTGATGGCGCCCTCCATGTCACCGCGGTCGATGTATTTGGGAATGATGCCCGCGATGCAGGCGCTCGTGCAGATCATGCCCTTGGCATGGCGACGCAGGTTGTCGAGCGTCACGCGCGGCTTGTAGTAAAAGCCCTGCACAGCGGCCTCGGAGACCGTCTGCATCAGGTTGACGTAGCCCTCCTGGTCCTTGGCCAGAAGAATCATGTGGTAGAGCTCGGGCTTATGGTCGCGGGCGAGCGTCTCGTCCGGCGTAAAGTAGACCTCGCAGCCAAAGATGGGTTTGATGACCAGGGGCGGCTTGAGCTCGTCGATGTTGCCCTTCTCGTCCCACATGGCCATGTCCTTCACATACTGGGCATGCTCGCGCGGGCTTTCCTCGGGATCGGGCTCCACCAGCTCGTCGCGGCGGTCCTTTTCCAAGAAGGCCTTGTCGTGACTCCAGGTTTTGTACTCGGGCGTGTTGTGGTTAACGGCGTCGCAGGCCAGCGCCAGGTCGGGCACGCCATACATGTAGCCGTGGTCGGTAATGGCGACGGCGGGCATGCCCAGCTCAACGGCACGGTTGACCATATCCTGGATACGGGTTGCGCCGTCGAGCATGGAGAAAACAGTGTGATTGTGCAGATGGACGAATGCCATGTAATGAGCTCCGATGCGGGTTCGTGATCTTAGGGTTACGATTCTACCGCACAGCGCGGACGGCACCCGAACCTAGCCCAAACCCACACGGCTCCTCTTGCAGTTGCGGTGAAATGCGGACTGTTTGGCGGCTTTTTTGACCAAAACAGTCCGTATTCCACCGCAAGTTATCTGAGGACTAGAGGTTGTAGGTGACCACTTGAGGTTCGGCGGGATTGACGAAGATGGTTGGATTCGCCCGCTCCACGCGAACGAACTTGACGGTCACGACCTCAAAGCCCGCCTTGTGCAGAACGTCGGCGTAAACGCGCGCCTGCAAGGCGTGTTTCTCGAGCAGCTGCTCCGGCGTCTCATCCGGCGTGCCGCCCGTCTTGTAGTCGATGACCAGTGCGCGCGACGGATCCGCCGGGTCGGTTGCCAAGGCATCGATGGCGCCCTCGGCATAGGCGCCGTAGCGGGCGATATCCTCGTCCTCGCAGCCCAGCGAGAAGAACGGCACCTCGGCACGGATGCACGGCCACGCGAGCAGCTCGGCACGAACCGACGACTTGAGCCAGCGATCCAGAGCGACATCGAAGCGCTCGCGCTGTTCCGGCGTCAGGCGCCACAAGCGAGCCAGGGCGTCGGCACGCTCAACGGGCAGCGCATCGGCACCCATCTCGATGAGCCACTGGCAAGCGGCGTGGAAGGCCGAGCCCAGCGCCATGGGGTTGCCGGCGGGCTCGACAGCAGCCACGTCCGCATCGGCCATCTCCGAGCCATCCGACTCCGCATCATCGCCGGACTCGTCCATGGGAACAAGCGCCTCGGCGGCACGGTCCTCGGACTCGGCATGCAGCGCCACGGCAATTGACGAGTAGCTATACGAGTCACGCACCGGGAACGGACAGATGCCCATGCGCACGCCCACTGCCTGGGGATACACGAGCTCAAACGCATCGGGCTTGGGGTCGGCAGGACCGGGCACAGTTGAGCGCGCAGCATTATCAGCGACATCGACATCGCCGCGAACGAGCCTGCCCTCGGCATCCAGCGAAGCGTTAGCCTCAAACGCCTGCTCACCAAACGTAAAGTCCGCCAGCGAGATGAGCTCGTAGTCGCCCGGCTGGGAGTTGTCGAACACCAGACGGTCGCTATCGAGCTGCGGCATGTCCAGACTATCGGTCGGCAGGATGCGGCGCAGCACGTCGTAGGTCAGATCCGTCTCGACATCGAAGGTCGGCGCCATCACCTTGCCGCGGCTCACGCCGGCATCCATCGCCAGAATGAGCAACTCGCGCGCTCGCGTCATGGCGACATAGAGCAGACGAGCCCGCTCCTCGAGCGAAAGCTGCAGGTCGTCGTTACGCAGGCGGGCAAATGCCTCGGCGGGAGAGCCCGTCGCGCAGACGTCCTCCATGAGCTCCGGCGGCAGCCACAGCGACGTGCCCTTGCCCTTAAACGCGTGTTCAAACTGCTTTTTGACGTCATCGCCCTTCACGAAGGTCCCGTCGGCAAGCTTAACGCCATCGAAACGAGCCGGCAGCGCCACGACTTGCGCCCCACCGTCGACGCGACCCATTTGTGCCGCACCGGACGATTTGCGCACGCCAAAACACTCGGCAACCGCTACAACCGGATACTCCAGGCCCTTGGACGCATGCACGGTCATGATGCGCACCGCGCCGTCGCCCTCCTCGTTGAGGGCGCCCGGGGCCTCCTTGCCCGCCAAGAAGCGGTCGAAGGCGAGCGCGATGGAGCGCGGAGAATTGCCGAGCTCGGCCTCTGCCTCGGCCACGGCGTCGAGCGCCTTGAGCACGTTGGCGGCAATGGCCTTGCCCTCGGGGCCGCGCTGCGCCAGACGCACGAACCAGCCGGAGGCATTGACCACATCGCGCGCGATGGCGGCGAACGAATCGCGTCCCACGCGACGAAGCGCGTAGCGCAGCACCTCGCGGGCACGCGTCACGAGCGGCAGGTTCTGCAAACCCGGCACATCGGAATCGCTCATGATGCCCACATCGATATTGCGGCGCGACGTCTCGCCCGTCTGCTCGTCGAGCTTGGTCGCCAGCGCCAGGAACTCCTGGGCGCCGAGTGCAAACATCGGCGAGGCCAGCAACGGCATAAGGCCTTGGGCCGTATCGGCCGGATTGGCGAGCGCGCAGACCAGGGCACGCACCGTCTGCACCTCGGCCGCCTGGGCAAAGACCGAGCCGCCTGCGATGACGCAGTCGAGTCCTTGGTCGCGGAAGGCCTGCGCGTAGACGTCGGCATTGGTCATGCGACCCAGCAGCAGCACCATGCCGCCCTGGGGCTGGCCGGCATCGGCAAGCGCATGGAATCGCTCGGCGATCGCACGGGCCTTGGCCTGCGTGCGCTCCTGCATACTGCCGCCGGCAACGAACAGCGCCTGGCGGCGCGAAGCCTTTGCCTTGAGCATGTCCTTGCGTTTGTCGCTCGGTTCAAGATCCAAGAACCCCTGCATCAAACCACCGGTGTCGCCGTCAAAGACGCGCGCCACATAGCGCAGCACCTCGTCGTGGCTGCGGAAGTTGCGCACGAGTTTGACGAGCTCGCCGGCGGGAGCATCGGACGTGGTGACCGTCTCGGACGCCGTCGTCGAACCCACCTTGCGCTCCTGGCGGCGAAACACCTCGACCTCGGCACCACGGAAGCGATAGATCGACTGCTGCGCATCGCCCACCGTGCACAGCGCGCGCTCGCCCGCACCCGTCAAATAGCGAATCAGATCGACCTGCATCTGGTCGGTATCTTGGAACTCGTCGATCATGACCATCTTAAAGCGGCCCTCATAGGCAGCTCGAATAGCCGGGTAGTCGCGCAGCGCCTCGTACGCCATGCGCAGCAGGTCATTGTTATCGAGCGCGGACTGGTCGGCCTTGAGCGCACGGTACTCCGCCTCTACGGCACGGGCAAGCCCCACCAGCGCATCGAGCGCCGGGCCGCCGCAGGCAAGCACGATATTGATAAACGCATCGGCGGCCTCGGCCTTGAGTAGCTCCACCTGCTCCTTAGGAAACGCCTTGCTCGCCCGAGGCATACTGCACGACATCATGAGTCGCGCCGCATCCTCCATGGTTTTGCCGCTCGCCTCAAACGCGTCGATGGCGTCGAGTGCCACCTGCGCTTTCTCGGTCGTGGCCTTGCTTGCGCCCAGCGCCGCACGATAGGCATCGGCAAGCGCCGAGGTGTCGGCCTGGCCGCGCGCCACGCACACATCGTCCATGCCGCCCGGAAGCTGGCTCGATAGCTCCAGCAAGTCGCGCACCAGGCCTTTGATGGTGGTACCGGCGCCAAACGTCCCGCCCTCGCCCGCCATGGGATACCAGGCGTAGAGGGCCTTAAGCGAAGTGGCGAGCTCGGGCGCGGCATCGGGCGCCGTCGCGCGCCCCAGCACATGCTCGACAGCCTGATCCATAAGCTCGTCGGTATCGGTGAGCACCGTGAACTCGGGATCGATGCCCAGCTCCAACGCATGCGCGCGCAGAATGCGCGAACACATGCCGTGAATGGTCGAGATCCAAGCGTCATCGACCGTCAGGGCCTCTTCGTCCATCCCCTCGTCGATAAGCGCACGGCGCACGCGGTCGCGGATCTCGGCCGCGGCGTCTTTGGTAAAGGTAATGGCGAGCACCTGGTCCAGATGCTCGACAAACGGACCGGATTCGGGCGAGAGCGCATAGACGATGCGGCGCGTGAGGGTAAAGGTCTTGCCCGAGCCGGCACCTGCCGAGACAAACAGCGGACGGTCGAGCGTTTTGACGACTTGCAGCTGTTGCGGCATCAAAGTCGAAAGATCCATGGTCTACACGTCCCTCCTTACAAACGTTCCTTCGTGGTTATACGAGCAGCGCGCATGCGCGGCCTGCGCCGACGTCGGATCGACAGCGGCGACGTCGCCCGCCTCGAGCTCGCGCAGGCGCTCGGCAATGCCGGCCTCCACGCGGTCGAGCAGCGCATCGAAGTCCATGTTGCCGCCCTCGCCCGGAAAGCCCTTCTTGAGGCCCGGGATGCGACCGTCGCCGCGCTCCTCCTCGAGCAGCTCGGCGCTCGCGGCACCGCGCAACGCCGGCTTGCCGCCCTTGGTCGAAAAATAGAGCGCCGCGCGGGTGTCCAAATCCAGCGCCCGGCGCATGGCCTGCGCGTAGATGAGCGTCTGGGTATGGGGCGGCAGCCAGCGCGGATCGTCGATGGGGGCCTCGCCCGACTCCTCGTCGCGCACCGTGGGGTCGGCGAGCTTAAACTCCTCGACACCCGAACGATGCTTGTAGTCAATCACCACAGCGCGGTTCTCGGCATCCACATCCACGCGGTCGATGCGCCCGCCGAGCGGCCAGCCGGCATACTCGACCTGGAGCTCGTTGAACGCAAACTCCAGGTAGCGCGGCGCGAAGGGCGCGAGCGCCTCGGACTCGTAGGCGAGCACGCCCTCCAGTTGCGGCAAGATCTCGGCCGCCTGGCGCTCCTCCACTGGAGAGAGCGGCACCAGCGGGCCCTCGGTACCGCGCTTGCCGGCGTGCTCGGCCAGGGTCTCGGCAAAGACCTCGTGCAGCAGCTCCTTCGCGCGCGGCAGATTCATGGGCGTCACACGCTCCATGCCCTCCTGCGGAAGACGTGCATGCAAGTGCTCCAGCACGTCATGGACAAAGTTGCCCTTCTCCATGTTGCCAAAGCCTGCATCGATGGACTGAGGTTTGACGCGATACGAGACGAACCAGCACAGCGGGCAGGTGGAATAGGCCTCGATCTGCGAGGCGGACGTCAGGCGCGGCACGAGCGGCGCGTCCTCGCCCTCGCCATCGCGACGACGCAGGACCAAATACGGCACGGCCTCGGCACTCAGATGCTGAGGGGCTTCACAGGTCACGCGCTCGCGCTTGAGACCTTCGCCTGCCGCGGGATCGAAGTCCTTTACGATATCACCCTCACCCACGCACTTCGCCTTGTCGGCGCCAGCGGCTTTAGCGTCACCAGCGGTCTTAGCGTCGTCAGCGATCTTAGCGCCGTCAGCCTCGGCATGCGCCCGCAACTCGGTCCACACGGCAGCCGGATAGCACTCGCGCGCCTGGCGATCGTGGGTCACACGGGCGAGCGTAACCGGGCCGCGTGACGCCTGCATCGCGTGGCCAAAGCGCGCGCGCAGCAAGGCCGCGGGCTCAAGCGTCACGCCCTCGCGACCAAGGCTCGCCGTCAGCGTGGCCAGCGGCCCCTCCTCGTGCGAGAGCGGATAGCTGTCCAGATCGACATCGGCAAACAGCACGGCATCGTAGCTGCCGGGGCGCAGAGCTGCCGCATCGGCAAGCGAAGCAAAACGAACCTGAGCACGTGGCGCACGGTCAACCTCGTAGGTCTCGTAATCGTAGGCGGTGCTACGCTTGTCCACCTTGGTGCGAATGCCATCGAGCACGGGCACGGTCGCGGCCTGCGACACGTCGAGCACGCGGGCGCCATTCATAAGGATGTCGATGACGTGGCGCAGCAAGGCCACCTCCGCCTGGCGACGAGCCTGACCGTCAAGGCCTCCAAGGGCGCGATCGGGCAACGCCTCGGCAACGGCAAGCATGGCCTTGAGCGCCGTCACGGGCTTGTCACGCCACAGCGCCTGGAACACGTCCGAAACCACACACGGTACGTTCTTAAACCAGTTGTCGTCGCTCGCCGCCTTGCGCGCGCCCCTCACCTGGCCTTGGACACTCTGCAGCAGGCTCTTAACGCTCGCGGTAGTCTTGCTGCGCGAGAGACGCATATTCTTATCGAAGGCACGGGCATTGACGGCATCAGCGCCCGAAAGCGGACTGTAGATCCAGTCGGTAAGCTCCGGCGCGGGCCACCACTCGGTCTTTGACGCCGTGCCCTCATCGGCGGCCTTCATGCGCTCGATCAGGCCGGCAAGCGCCGCAAACTGCCTGCCCGCAATGGATTGGGAAAACGCCGTGAACTCAGTTGTCTCGGCAGCGATATGGCGAGCCGCCAGACGAGAGGCGAGCTCACCGAACAGCTGGGGTGCCCGGGCAGAAACGACGAGCACGCGCACGGGGTCGGTGGGCATTGCAGTAGCTTTATCGGCCTTGGACTCCTTGTGCGCTTTCACCAACTTATCGACGGCGTCCGCATAGACATGAGCACGGGCATGGGGCCCGGCGACCTCAATAAAGGCAGGCTGAGCGGCGGTCCCGCAAGCGGCATCAGACGCGCCGACACCCTCCCCCAGCGGCCCGACCTCAAACAGCACGCCGCGGGCATCAAATGCCGCGGCAAGCTCCTCGCGCATCGCCGCCTGCTCGCGGGCAAGCAGCACGACGACCTCTCCCCCATTGTTCGCCACGGCAGACAGCAGCTCGAGCAGGCCGTGCGTAAACGACGTGACACCGCGCACGCATACGGCGCGGGCGCACGCCGGCAGGTTATCGGCCAGGGCACCGGCTATAATGTCAGCTGCCTCGCAGGGCTCGACCATATCTCGACGGTCCAAACCGCCCGCGTAGGCACGCAAAAGCTCGAACACGCGAGCCTCGGCATCGCTTTTTGGCTCAGGCTGGCAATTGTTGCCACGGCATCGCTCGGCCGTCGTCCCCGCCACACCCGGCAGTACATCGCGGGCCATACGCGCGAGCATGCGCACCGTGCCCTGGCTGCGCGAAAGCGGCTGCAGGTCGGCATCATCGAGGCGCGTGACCATGTCCGAAAACAGCATCTGGCGCTGCAGGTTGTCGACGAAACCGCGCCCGTCGCCCAAAAGCTCCCAAAGCGAGCGAAGCCACGATGTAGGCGTCTTGTAGTCGATACCCAGCGAAATCCCGGCTTCCGCCGCATCATGACGGCACAGGTCGAGCTCGGCAAACGTTGGCGCCAGCAGCACGGCACGCCCGTGGCGGGCAATAAGGTCGGCAAGCAACGCCGACTCGGCATCGCTCAAATCCGTGCCGGCATTGGTGGTATAGATTCGAACAGGCATGGTCCTCCGCTCAAACTGTTCGCAATAATCAATGTATCCATCCTACCCGCCCAAGCGGACAGATTTGCCCCACGCCAACAGATTTGATCCCCTGGGGACGGAGGAAAACGGATCACCGGGTTAGACTGACCCCCTCGATGATCCGTTTTCCTCCGTCCCCAGGGGATCAAAAAACCGCCCCCGGAGGGACGGCTCTTCGTAATTCAATGTTGTCGCTGGCCTACTCGCCATCCTCCAGTTTAATGAGGATCTTGCGGTAGCCACCGTACTCGCCGTTGAGCGCCTTGGATACACGGCTCACCGTGGTGGACGAAGCGCCGGTACGCGCCTGAACCTCGACATAGGGCTCGCCCTCGTCCAGGTAACGCGCGACTTGCAGACGCTGCGATAGATCGCAAATCTCACGCGGCGTGCAGATATCGGTCAAAAACGCTTGGATATCTTTCTCGTCGTCCAAAAGGCTAAATGCGTGGACCAGCTGCTTGACATCAGGCTTGTCAAACATGTTCTCGATATTCATCGATCACCGCCAAACCCGCCAAAAGGCATCGAAGTTGATACTGACATCGGGCATCGTTCACCCGTAATATGCAATAGGGCAACGCCTGTGGCTTTTGCCCGTAGCAGTTTAGCACACCACCAAACTAAAGCGACAAGACTCTCTGCCAGCGGCACGTTTTTTAGGACGAACGCCGTTTTGAAACCGAATGCGCACGCAAGCTCCACGAATATCTGGAACAATGGGTGCCCAAACAGGGCCGTGCCCGCGCATCTACCCGAGTTGCAAAGGCATGTGCCTCTCACGCCTCTTTGCCACGTCTTGCGCAAGAAAGGATTCACACCATGCGCTTTATGCTTAACTGGCTCTTTACCTCAATCGCCATCGCGATCGCAACGTTTCTCGTCCCCGGCATTCAGCCCTTCGGCATGGCCGACGCCTGGGTGTGTTTTGCCTTCGTGGGACTGTTCCTCAACATAGTCGACTCGCTCGTAAAGCCGTTCCTGACGGTCATCTCGCTGCCGCTCACTATTATCACGCTTGGTATTTTTCAGCTTGTGGTCAACAGCTTTATGCTCGAGCTGGCCAGCTACCTGTCGGTCAATCTGCTGGGCGCGGGTATCTCCATTGCCAGCTTTGGATCGGCCTTTATGGGCAGCATCCTGGTATCCATCATGCGCAGCATTCTCGACAGCGTCGCCAGGAACTAAAGCGACCGGATTCGGACCGCCACAACACACCTAAAGAAGGCCGTCCATCGCAACGATGGGCGGCCTTATCATTTGTCGAGCCTCAGAGGGCAAGAAAATCCAGCATTTCTGCCCCGTCCCCAAATGACAGGTGGGGCTAGATGACGTAGTCGTAGCCCTCGTTGGGGGCAACGAGCGCATCGAGCGTCACACCGTCGAGGTAGTCGTTGATGAGCTTGTCCAGGTTCTTCCACACGTCGAGCGTGGGGCACTCGTCCGAACGCGAGCAGCCCTTGCAGTCGCCGTCCAGGCATGCGACCGGTGCCAGGCTGCCCTCGGTCAGGCGCAAGATCTCGCCCACCGTGTACTGCTCGGGCGGGCGCGTGAGCACGTAGCCGCCACCCTTGCCGCGCATGCCCGAGAGCATATTGGCGCGGACGAGCGTAGCCAAAATGTTCTCCAGATATTTCTCAGAAATCCCCTGACGCGCCGCGATCTCTTTGAGGGGAATGCGGCCTGCCGCCTGGTGCTCGGCCAGGTCGACCATAACGCGCAGGGCATATCTGCCCTTTGTGGAAACCAACATATATATTGCTGCCTTTCGGTCTGTTAATTCGTAGAAATTCTAGCCGAAAAATTGGTTTTGAAAATACCTATTCCCGTCAAGCTGGTTAATCGACTCGTAATAATCTTCTATTTCCTATTGCGTTACTAGGCTTTACTGTCTACTATGCTTGCCAACAGCAAAAAGAACAACCCATAAGGTTTATGGGTTTCGCTGCTACACACACCGTAAAACCACACGGTATCCAGTCATTTGAACACCTTGGAGGTTCACCATGAGCAATGTTTACACGTCCATCGATCAGCTTATCGGCCACACCCCGCTTCTGGAGCTCACTCACTTTGAGGCCGATGAGGACCTCAAGGCCCGCGTGCTCGTCAAGTTGGAATACTTCAACCCCGCCGGCTCCGTCAAAGACCGCGTCGCCAAGAACATGATCGACGAGGCCGAGAAGGCCGGCAAGCTCGTGCGCGGCGGCGACTACACCATCATCGAGCCCACGAGCGGCAACACCGGCGTCGGCATCGCCTCGGTGGCGGCGGCTCGCGGCTACAAGGTGATCATCACCATGCCCGAGACCATGTCCGTCGAGCGCCGCAAACTTATGCAGGCATACGGCGCACAGCTCGTGCTCACCGACGGCTCCAAGGGCATGAAGGGCGCCATCGCCAAGGCCGAGGAGCTGCAGAAGGAGACTCCCAACAGCATTATCGCCGGCCAGTTCGTGAACCCCGCCAACCCCGCCATCCACAAGGCCACGACCGGCCCCGAGATCTGGGATGACACCGACGGCGAGGTCGACATCTTCGTCGCCGGCGTCGGCACCGGCGGCACCGTGACCGGCGTGGGCGAGTTCCTCAAGGAGCAGAACCCCGAGATTCAGGTTGTCGCCGTTGAGCCCGCTACCTCCCCGGTGCTCTCTAAGGGCCAGGCCGGCCCGCACAAGATCCAGGGCATCGGCGCCGGCTTTGTGCCCGACGTCCTCGACACCCGAGTCTACGACGAGATCATCCCCGTCGAGAACGACGACGCCTTTGCCACCGGCCGCGCTGTGGGCCACAAGGAGGGCGTGCTCGTGGGCATTTCGTCCGGTGCCGCCGTGTGGGCCGCACTGCAGCTGGCCAAGCGCCCCGAGAACGAGGGTAAGACCATCGTGGCCCTGCTTGCCGACACCGGCGAGCGCTACCTGTCCACGGCGCTCTTCCAGGACTAGGGCCTGTCGCCCATAGGTTGAGCTCAGGGACGAGCCGGTCTCCTCTCCCCCGGTAGCCCGAGCCCATCCCATCAGGGTATCCCACGAGACGTCCGAACTTGCTACAATGTCTGCGGCGCGGAACCAGCCTCCCGCGCCGCTTTTCTTTTTTGGCCGCATGCCACCAAGGAGAACCTCCCCATGCACAACAAGCGCGTGCTCGTCGCCATGAGCGGCGGCGTCGATTCCAGCGTGACCGCGTACCTGCTCAAAAGCCAGGGCTACGAATGCGTCGGTGCCACCATGCGCCTCACCTGTCCCGTGCCCGATCTCGTCACGGGCATGAGCAAAGTCGACCGCGACATCGCCGATGCAAAGGCCGTCGCCGAGCGCCTGGGGATACCCCACCGTGTGCTCGACCTGCAGCAGACTTTCGACCGCAACGTTATCGAGCGATTTGTGACTGCCTATCAGGAGGGGCTGACGCCCAACCCATGCATCATCTGCAACCGCCATATTAAGTTTGGCGCGCTGCTCGATGCGGCACTCGATATGGGCTGCGATCACATCGCCACAGGCCACTACGCCAAAACGAGCCAGGCGTCCGACGGAACCTGGCAGCTGCACCGCGGCGAGGACCCCAAGAAGGACCAGAGCTACTTTTTGTATTCGCTCACGCAAGAGCGCCTGGCACGCACGATCTTTCCGCTGGCCGGGCTGGACAAAGAGCGCGACGTGCGCCGCATTGCCGCCGAGCAGGGCTTCATCAACGCCAAGAAGGCCGAGAGCGAAGATATCTGCTTTATCGCGGACGGCGACTACGCGGGCTATATCGAGCGCCGCTGCGGACATGCCGCCGAGCCAGGCGACATTGTGTGGCGCGACGGCAGCGTGGTCGGGCGTCACAACGGCGCGCTGCGCTATACCATCGGCCAGCGCAAGGGCTTGGGCGTCGCGATGGCGCATCCCGTGTACGTAACGGGCGTCGATGCCGCCAACAACATTGTGCACCTGGGCGAGGCCGTGGACCTGACGGCCACAGCGCTCACGGCCAACGACTGGATCTGGAGCGCCCCTGCCGACCGCATGGAGGCTGAGCTCGACGCCGGCGGCATTCGTGTAGGTGCCAAGTACCGCTACCGTCAGAAAGACCAGGCAGCGACCCTTACACGTGGCGAAGACGGACAAATGCTGCTAACTTTTGACGAGCCGCAACGAGCCATCGCCCCCGGCCAGGCCGTTGTAGCCTATCGCGGCGACATCGTCCTGGGCGGCGGTACCGTTACGGCAGCCATCAGGTAGTCGCGGGATTATCGCCGCACGTGTCGAAGCACTTCAACAGCGGCACTAACCTCGATTACGCGACGCTCCAGGCCGCGACGAATGGACTCGAGTCGACCCTCCGCCGTCGCCCATTCGCTCTGCGAAAGAATCTCAATCGCCTCATCAACAAATCCGTTGAGCCGCGATGAATCGAACCAATCGAGCGAATCTGCAAGCGCCAGCTGGACGGAAGGGTCGGGCCCAAACGGCTTAGCGGAAAACCCAAACTCCCCAGTTGCGAGCACGGCAGTTGGTACGTTGTACCACAGGCAGTTGCCGCTATCGAACAGCGGAGCAGGCCTTATCTCCAGGGTGTCGACATTGCGGATGATGCCGAAGTTTCGCCAATGGCGGTCGCTGTTGGCCAAAAGGGCATCGCAGACAATCATCTGCGACATAGACCTTCTCACAGCGGCCTCATCGACACCATGCTTACCGAGGTAGCAACAGTATCGATCGTATGTCGAGTTTCCCCGCTGGCTACCAAGTGCGCCCTTAACGTAAACAGCCGGAACGTATTCCTCGCGGCCGTCAAGAAAGTCGTCGCACAAACAGACAGGGCCATCGAACATCCACTCAACCGTATAAGGAACAAACTCGCCCTCCGACAGCAAGCGACGATGTAGAGCCGTTGCAACCGCTTCGTTAAAGGGACGCTGATCGTCCATCCCGCAACCTTTAGCCAAAACGCGAATGCCGTTTCGGATCATCCACGATTTAGGAAGCTCGCCCTCGGATGTGTTGTCGGGATTTTTAAGACCGATGCCTTCCAGCCAACCCGAACGCCCCTCGGGCGCCGATCGCTCAAATTCGTTCTCAAAGTAATTGAGGTTTCGCCATTCGAGCCCGTCGCAATCGGCCGGCCTCAGCCAATAGCAATCCGAAAGCGAGAGGCCCAGGCACTGAACCGGAACCTCGATGCCACTGGCAATTCCCAGCTCACGATAGCGCGAGACAAGCCCGGGGCGGACGTCAGGCACCGACCGATGGCTCCACCACACGTTGAGCTCCCGTTTATTCGCCGTAGGAGAAGAACTCGAGCACGTGCCAAACGGCATCCTCTGTGCATCGAGTACCTCCGCGATTTCGAAGGGAAACTCACGCGACGGATCAAATGAGACATGCGCGACCTCATGGTCGGCCGACATCAGCGTAAACTTGCGCCCCACATCTGCCGCAGGACGGCGTCCACGTTTGCGGACCTTTTGATAGGCGACCGCAGAATCATACTCAACCATCTTCCGTCCGCCCACAATACCGCACGCGAGCGTTCCCGATGCGGCAAGTTGAGATATACGGGCTTTCGTAACGCCCAACAGACGGGCGGCATCACCCATAGACAAGTACTCAGACGTATCCATACACCGCATCACCTCGTTAAGTAATTTACACGTTTAGTTAATAGATTATATACATCATAATACTAAACGACCAAAAGCGAAAAAAGGCCCGAGAAATCGGGCCTTAGTGATTGGTCAGCCGAGTCGCAAGCTGCTCCCCTAGCGCTGCACGTAGGCGCGAACCAGCTCGTAGGTATTGCGCACGCCGTCGATGTGGCTGCGCTCGTAGTTGTGGCTCGCGTACACGCCGGGGCCGATCAAGCCGTGACGGATGTCGTAGCCGGCAGAGAGCGTGGCCTCGACGTCGGAACCGTAGTGCGGGTACACGTCGATGGCGTAGTCGAGCTCGAGCTCGCGCGCGATATTGGACAGCGTGGTCACCAGATCGTAGTTGTAGGGGCCACCCGAATCCTTGGCGCAAATCGACACCATGCGCTCGGTGCAGCCCAGGTCGTCGCCCACGCAGCCCATGTCAACGCTGATCATCTCGCGCGTGTCGGCCGGCACGAAGGCGCCGCCGTGGCCGACCTCCTCGTACACGGTAAAGAGCAGCGACACCTTGCGCGAAAGCGACACCTCGCCGTCAGCAACGGCGCGGGCCAGACCCAGCAGAATCGACGCCGACAGTTTGTCATCCAGGAAGCGGCTCTTGATGTAGCCGCTCTCCGTCACCGTGGTACGCGGATCCATAGCGATGATGTCGCCGGTCTGAATGCCCAGCTCAAGCACATCGTCCTTGCTATCGACGTTCTCGTCGAGCAAGATCTCCATGTTCTTCTCGATGGCCTTGACCGGCTCATCGGCCACATGCGCCGAAGGCTCGGTATTGAGGACCACACCCGTGTACACATTGCCGTCACGCGTGTAGACGGTGCAGTTCTCGCCATCGGCCGTAGACCACTGATGCCCGCCGAGCGTCGTGGGACGCAGGCGGCCATTGTCCTTAATGGAGCGTACCATGGCGCCCAGGGTGTCGACATGGCTCGCCAACACAAGCGGCTCGCCCTCGCCGCCAAGCTCAACCAGCACGTTGCCCTTATTGGAACGCTCGGGGCCAAAGCCCATATCGCGCAACGTTTCCATTAGATAATCAGTCGCCGCACGGGTATAGCCGGTAGGCGAAGCAATAGAAGTCAGCGTCTTAAGCTGTCCCGCGATATAGGAGAGCGTAGAATCCATCTTGGACACCAAAGTCACCCTTTCACATCGAATTAAACCCACAGCAACAATACCACTGCGAACCATCTTTTTACCTAGCGAGATGACCCTCGAGCTCCCCAGAACTGCGCCCGCCACGATAACGAGTCGGCGGGCCCCTGCCCGTTAGCCCCACAATCTTTCCGCAGGACGGAGGAAGCCCCCGCCGCACGAAGTGCGCAGCGGGGGCTTCCGACATGTCCGAGGACGATTGTGGGGCTAACGGGCAGGGGCCCGCCGAACCAAGTTAGGCAGCCGGGCAGATCTTCTTGAAGAGCTCGATGACGTCGTCGAGCGTCGCCTCGCGCGGGTTGCCCGGGAAGCAGGCGTCGGCCATGGCGTCCTTGGCCAGGACCTCGATCTCGTCGGCCTTCATGGCCTCGCAGACGTGCGGGATGTTCACGTCGGCGGAGAGCTGCTTGACGGCGGCGATGGCGGCGTCGGCAGCCTCGTCGGTGCTCATGCCCGTGGTGTCAACGCCCATGGCGACGGCGACCTTGGCCAGGCGCTCGGTGCAAACCGGCTTGTTGAACTCCATGGCGATCGGCAGCAGCATGGCGCAAGCAACGCCGTGCGGGGTGTCGTAGTGAGCGGACAGGGTGTGAGCCATGGCGTGGTCGATGCCCAGGCCGACATTGGAGAAGCCCATGCCAGCAACATACTGGCCAAGAGCCATGCCCTCGCGGCCGGAGCCGGGCTGACCGGACTTGGCCTCGGCAACGGAGTCGCGCAGGTTCTCGCTGATCAGCTTAATGGCCTCAAAGTGGAACATGTCGGAAAGCTCCCAGGCGCCCTTGGTGGTGTAGCCCTCGATGGCGTGGGTCAGAGCGTCCATGCCGGTGGAGGCGGTCAGGCCAGCGGGCATGGAAGCCATCATGTCGGGGTCGACGACGGCGACCTCGGGGGCGTCGTTGGTGTCGACGCACACGAACTTGCGGACCTTCTCGGGGTCGGTGATGACGTAGTTGATGGTCACCTCGGCAGCAGTACCGGCGGTCGTCGGCACAGCGATGGTGAACACGGCGTGGTTCTTAGTGGGAGCAACGCCCTCGAGGCTACGGACATCGGCGAACTCGGGGTTGTTGATGATGATGCCGATAGCCTTGGCGGTGTCCATGGAGGAGCCGCCACCGATGGTCACGATAGCGTCAGCCTCGGCGGCCTTGAAGGCCTCGACGCCGTCCTTGACGTTCTGGATAGTGGGGTTGGGCTTGATCTCGGAGTAGAGGCTCCAAGCGATGCCGGCGGCGTCGAGCTCGTCGGTCACCTTAGCGGTAACGCCAAACTTGACCAGATCGGGGTCGGAGCAGACGAAGATCTTCTTGTAGCCGCGACGCTGGAGCTCGCCGGGGATCTCCTTGATGGCGCCGGAACCATGGTAAGAAATGGTGTTGAGAACGAAACGATTAGCCATTGATAGCCTCCTATCGTGCGCGGGGCACCCGTTACGCCCCGCACTATAAGTCCCATCCTAACGCTTTTGAAACAAAAAACGCGTGAGAACGTCAAAGTTGTTAAAGCGTTTCAACATAATAACGGAGCCCTAGTCCTTCCCTCCCGACAGCAGCGAAGGCTAGATTATAGGAGCAATCGCCCAAAGAATACGACCCGCTCAGTCTATAAATTGTTTCGGTTGATTTCCGATCTCAGCCGAACACATTGAGCAAATAGGCCATTCCCGCAGTTAGCCGAACGCCCCCGCGGCCCCTCCTGGGGCCCGGGGGCGCCGTTTTCCCAGTTGAAGGAACGGTGGAGATGTGTTTCGATGGGTCCGGTGGCCATGCTCCGCCCGCCGCCCGGCGCCTCTTCCCAGACTCAGCCGAACGGTCGGTCAGTCTATTCCGTTTTCCCTTAGGCTAGGACAGCGGGGCATCGCCCCTTTCCGCGCGCGCCCGCGCGATGAGCCCCGGCGTCAGGTCGAGCTCGCCGATGGGCACGTCCTCGATGCCGTACGCCTCCAGCAGCGCCGCCGCGTCGCCGCCGAGCATCGCCCGGAAGGCGCGGGCGGGCGTCGCGAAGCCGAGCGCGCCGCGGGGCTCGGAGTTCACGTGCGACATCGCCAGCGCCAGGTCGGCCGGGGCGAGCCGGTCGAACCTGAGGCCGCGGCCCTTGGGGAGCAGCTTCCTGATCTCGACGTGGTTGCGCTCGCAGGCGCCCTTCTGGTCGCTGCGCCTAGGGTCGCAGTAGAACAGCCTCGTCTCGCCGGGCCCCTCGCCGATGAGCGCGGCGATCGCGCCCTCGTCGGAGAACTCGGCGCCGTTGTCGGTGAGCACGGCGCGGAACACGCGGCGCGTCCCGTCGGCGCCGAGGACCGCCCGGACGCCCTCCAGGGCGCCCGCGACGCACCCGGCGGTCTTCTCCTCCAGCGGCAGCGCGAGCTGG
>NZ_JBBNLV010000045.1:0-527 GCF_040092295.1 Collinsella sp. CLA-ER-H9 | reverse complement strand
ATGGCTGCTTCTAAGCCAACATCCTGGTTGTCTGGGCGGACGCACATCCTTTGCCACTCGGCTGGAACTTGGGGACCTTAGCGGGCGGTCCGGGCTGTTTCCCTCTCGAGCACACAGCTTAGCCCACATGCTCTGACTGCCGCGCTCTGGGCCGCCGGCATTCGGAGTTCGGTTGGATTCGGTAGGCGGCGAAGCCCCCTCGTCCATCCGGTGCTCTACCTCCGGCGGTGAACGCGCGACGCTAGCCCTAAAGCTATTTCGGGGAGAACGAGATATCTCCGGGTTTGATTGGCCTTTCACCCCTATCCGCAGGTCATCGCCGCCGTTTTCAACCGACGTGCGTTCGGCCCTCCACGGGGTCTTACCCCCGCTTCAGCCTGCCCACGGATAGCTCACCCGGCTTCGCGTCCGCGGCGCGGGACTCAAGTCGCCCTGTTAAGGCTCGCTTTCGCTCCGGCTCCCTTTCGGTTAACCTCGCCCCGCGCCAGCGACTCGCTGGCTCATTCTACAAAAGGCACGCCGTCACA
>NZ_JBBNLV010000044.1:0-533 GCF_040092295.1 Collinsella sp. CLA-ER-H9 | reverse complement strand
CACCCGAAGTCGCCGGCCCAACCGTCAAGGGGGGAGGCGCCGAAGGTGTGGAGGGTGAGGGGGGTGAAGTCGTAACAAGGTAGCCGTACCGGAAGGTGCGGCTGGATCACCTCCTTTCTAGGGAGATCAATTCTTAGAGAGACAAACTTTAACTCGAATAGAGGGCAGGAGCCCGTCCGGCAGATGTCTTCCCGGTACGTCCCCGCAGCACCCGGTCCCCGGGGTCGCACCCGCGTACCTTGAGAGCCGCATAGCGATAGGAGAGAGATGGAAGAGTTTCTCTTCCAGACTCGATTCTTTTCTGCGATTAAAACAGAGAATGATAGCAATCATTCATCCGATCCAAACAAGAAGAATTCACTTAATAATGAGTGAGGAGCATCTGATCGCGAGCACAGTGAAACAGACTGTGCCGCGGTATGAGATACCCGAATTGCGACATACGAGCGCTATTCATGATATCGATTAATTTAATTTAGCGACACGTGGATATCCCGCGGGCCCGATGCGGTCCCGCAAGATACCACGGGCGC
>NZ_JBBNLV010000043.1:0-642 GCF_040092295.1 Collinsella sp. CLA-ER-H9 | reverse complement strand
GTTCACGTACGCGCGGGCACCCCTTCTCCCGAAGTTACGGGGCCATTGTGCCGAGTTCCTTGACCATGGTTGACCCGATCGCCTCGGTATGTTCTACCCACCCACCTGTGTCGGTTTGCGGTACGGGCGCGCACGCGCCTGCCTAGGGGTTTTTCTAGGGACCTCGGGCTCACTCGCTTCGCTCAGTCGCTTCGTCCGGAGCCTCGCCCTTCTGCGGACCGGATTTCCCTGGTCCGCGGGCCGCGCTCCATCACGGGGACGTCCAGAACCCCGCCGAGCCACCCCCATCCGTCGCCCCGTCGGTCGTAGCGCCGCGTGCGCGGTGCAGGAATGTCTGCCTGCTGCGCGTCGGCTACGCCTCCCGGCCTCGCCTTAGCCCCCGACTGACCCTGGGAGGATTAGCCTTGCCCAGGAAACCTCGGGTTCACGGCGGACGAGTTACTCTCTCGTCTCTCGCTACTCATGCCAGCATTCTCACTCCCATGCGCTCCACCGTCGGTCGCCCTCCGGCTTCTCCGCCCATGGGAAGCTCCCCTACCGATTCTAATGAATAAAATCCCGCCGCTTCGGTGTCCAGCTTAGCCCCGTGTATTGTCGGCGCATGTCCACTCGACCAGTGAGCTGTTACGCACTCTTTGAATG
>NZ_JBBNLV010000042.1:0-647 GCF_040092295.1 Collinsella sp. CLA-ER-H9 | reverse complement strand
TCCGCACTGATATTTTCTGTATTGAAGACGTCGATGATGCGCCCGTATACCATTGACGTCGACACCATCAGACGCGGTCCGCGCGGTGACCCCACATTCCGCTGGCGCCCACAGGGCTGCCCTCGTTTCCTGACATGTCCCGCGCGGGCCGCGGCGAGCCGAGACCGCCGCATGACCTAATAGGAGCATGGAGCGATACCGCGGACCCGAACAACCGCATTCTATCGCGCCCCGTCAGTGTGCCGTCTGCCCGGTCCAGGCGAGCACGGAAAGAACGGAGCGAGACATGAGAACCGAATCGACACCCGGCGCCCGCGGGCCGGTCTTCTGCGGGGTCGACACCCACGCCGACTCGCACTGGCTGTGCGTCCTGGACTGGAGGGGCCGCAAGGTCCTGTCCCGCCGGTTCCCCGCCGACGCGGCGGGATACGAGGCGCTCGCCGGGGCGATCGCGGCGGCCGGGGAGCCGGCCTGCGTCGCGATGGAGGGGACGTCGTCCTACGGGGCGGGCCTCACCAGGCACCTCGCGTCGCTGGGGATGCCCGTGCGCGAGGCGCTCTCCCCGGCGAGGACGCAGAGGAGGCGCCCGGGGCAGGGAAAGTGCGACGAGTCGGACGCGGAGAGAGCGGCCCGCGCGGCGATGTCCG
>NZ_JBBNLV010000041.1:0-683 GCF_040092295.1 Collinsella sp. CLA-ER-H9 | reverse complement strand
ACGTGGACCAGGGTGATGCCGTGCTCGACGCAGGCGCGGGCGAGAAGGGCCGGGCCGGTGGCGTTCGCCTTCCAGGCGGTCACGCGGCCCTCGGGGGTCTCGGCCCTGTCCACGGCCGTGTACGCGCCGCAGTTGATCACGGTGCCGTAGAGCGACCAGTCGTACTGTGCGTAGGCGTCCGGGTCGGACATGTCGAAGGTGTCGATGTCGCAGAAGTCGAAGTCCTTGGCGACGCCGCGCTCCTCGGCGAGCTTGCGCACCGCGCGGCCCAGCTGCCCGTTGCAGCCGGTGACGAGCGTCCTCTTGGGCGCCATGGGGACGACGTCCTTGAGCATCGGGTGGTTGAGGTCGGCCTCGGAGACGGTGGCCTCGTCGAGCGGGATCGGCCACTCGATGGCGAGCTCCGGGTCGGCGAGGTTCACGAAGGTGTAGGTCCTCTTCAATTCAAGGGACCAGTGGGCGTCCACCAGGTAGGTGTAGGCGGTGCCGTCCTCCAGCGCCTGGAAGGAGTTGCCCACGCCGCGCGGGACGTAGATGGCCTTGGACGGGTCGAGCACGGTCGTGTAGACCTTGCCGTAGGTGGCGCTGCCCTCGCGGAGGTCGACCCAGGCGCCGAAGACGCTGCCGCGGGCGACGGAGATGAACTTGTCCCAGGGCTCCGCGTGGATGCCGCGGGTGACGCC
>NZ_JBBNLV010000040.1:0-689 GCF_040092295.1 Collinsella sp. CLA-ER-H9 | reverse complement strand
TCGCGCCGAGAGTACTGCGGGGTCAGCCCGTGGGAGGCCAGGGCGCCGCTGACCGGTGGACGGCACCGAGCCGCCATTGGGAATGTAGAAGGGGGAGGCCTCGCGGCCTCCCCCTTTTTTTGCGTTTATATCGAGCCGTGGCTCTAGATAGCTGATTTCTTTATTCTAAAGTCGCAATAGCATATGGAGTGGGCTGATTCTCTTCGAGGCCTGTCTTGGGACTCGTTCTTTATAGTCCGCACTTAGGAACGCTTCTTTGGCTGGTTGTGTATTTCCTAGATGGATCTGCCAATTTAGATCACAAATCAATCTTCTCTCGCGTTTCGCGTTTTGCAGCTTGGGGTTGCACACCAATGGGGCTCCAGCGCTGTCTGGCGGGGTCCTTTGCCGCGTAAAGGCCCTATAAGGGGAACCTAAGCAATCCATCTCCTAGGCGCTATTCAGTTCTGGTTTGGGTATATAAGCGATGCGTCTACATCAGACAGCAAGAACACCGAGGTCATACGGTCTGTCTGAGATATATGATCGTTGATTAGACCCTGACGGGTTCCAGGGTCCCAAGATTCATTTGTGAACAAAATATGGAGTGCATGATTCCCGCCCCCGGGGCCCCCTCCGGTCTGGCAATATATCTCCTTGCCGCGCGGCCCGGTGAGACCGGATCAGCCGCGGGGCGTGCACCTTGAGAA
>NZ_JBBNLV010000003.1:0-199944 GCF_040092295.1 Collinsella sp. CLA-ER-H9 | reverse complement strand
GAGCCTTCCGTAGGCCCTCGGGACCGCCCTTGCGGAGCCCCTTTTCTTCTTTCCGGACATGCCGTCCTCCGATCTCCCGGGGCCGGCCGATCCGGCCCTCAGGGTATCGGGTTCCCACATTCATCCGTACATGTACGGATGAATGTGGGAGGTGTTCGGATAAAGTCGATAATCAAGGGGTTACAGAATTATGTAGAGCTCCACATAATTCTGTTGCATTTTCCAGCCTCTTGTGATACTATTTTGATACTAAGAAAATTGACAGCCGAAAATAGCAGGTAAAATATTAGCAAATTTGCGAATATTTTACCTGTAAATTCAAGAGAAATACTTCCTCATATACTTGAATTTGTCGAGTGGGAGTAGGCTGATAGGGTTCTGACCTGCACTTTTGAGTGACGCACTGTGCCGCTGAGTTTCGTTTCGTACGACAGTCATGGCAAAGCCACCAGCGACGGCGGTGAGTAAAAACGATTTCCTAGCCTCCGTTCCCGCGTTGGGACGGAGGCTTTTTCTTTGGTCTTTTACTCCCTTTCACCTGCTATTTCGCTATTTACTCCCAGTGTTTCAAGATGGCAAAGCACTGGGCGGTATTCGGAGGAATGGGAGTAAGGATTTATCCCAAGTGAGTAGACGTGCGATTTTTGTCCCCGGGCCCCGAAACGGGGACGTTTCGGGGCCCGTGAAACTCAAATCGAACTCAATGGGCGGCACCGACGGCTTCGTGCCGTTCCAGACCTCCGGCGCCTCCGTCCTCAAGCTGGGGGCGGGTGGCGTTCTGACTGACCCCGAGTACGAAGTCCGCACCTGGCTCAACGCCACGCTGTTCGCCGACGGCGAGCTCAAGATCGGGTTCGCCAAGGCCGATGCGACAGGTCGCGAGGTGCTGGCCTCCGACACGCTTTGCGCCAACGCCAAGTACGCCGCGATCCAGGCGACGCCCTGGGCTTCGTTCTGCAAGAGCGTGAAGCGCGTGACCATCGCCGCCGACACATCGAGGGTCGCCAACGTGAACCTGAACTACTGGTTCTACAGTTGCAACGCCCTGACCTCGGTCTCTGGCATGGCGAACCTGCGCGGCGTGGCCTACATGAACCGTACGTTCAACTCGTGCTCCGCGCTCACCGAGCTCGATCTGCGGGGCATGAGTCTGGCGTCGCTTTCTAGCATGCTCTACACGTTCGGTGCCTGCACCGCCCTTGAGCGCATCCTGGTCGATGCCGACTGGGGGCTGCCGAGCGGGTGCACGGGCTCTTCCACGTTCTACAACTGCAAGGCCATCGCGGGTGGCAACGGCACGACCTACGACTCTAAGCAGACGACGTACGCGATGTGCCACATCGACCGCGAGGGGCAGGCGGGCTACCTCACTGCCGGGTAGCGGCTTGGGACTGAGCATAATGGCACCCCTGGCAGCTGCGCAGGCGCCCTTCCTGCGCTGCTGCCAGGGGTGAGCGCGCCGCCCCCGTGGTGTGGGTTAGGCGATGGGATGCGGCGGCGTGTAGCGAGAACTGCTTTACTCCTCGATTTCGGAAGATAGGTGAACCTTCCCCTTTATTTGAGGCTTCTGCTTTTCGATCTGGCGATAAAGCCTGTTGTACTCGATAGCCCACGGCCTTTCGATTTTTCGCAGAGCCAGAAGGTTCATGTGGCTAGTCGTATATGCCCTTGCCTTTTCTTTGGAAAAGCCTTCGTACATCGTCAGGTATCTTGCGAAATCACGCTGGAAGAATCCTTCGTAGCGTTCCTGCGACAACAGCTGCTCCGCTTCTCCTCGAGGCAAATCCCAGTGTTTTTGCAACAGGCCCAGGATTGCTTCCGTGGATGCAGGAGTCTCGTTAAGAGCCGCTACAGCTCTCAAGAGACTTTCGTCGTACCCCTCCTCGTAAAGCCGGCTTTCCATTTCTACCTCCCGTTAGCGACTCTTTCGAACAATCGTTACTGTGCTTTTTCTTATTTTACCTCGCTTTTTATAGCAGCGATTCAGCTACCAGCTGATTTGTGACCGCAGCGGATGATGGGGCCGTTGAAGTTGGTCCATGTTCTGCTGGGAGGTCCTTGTGGAGTCTATTGCGGTGGCGCTCATCGGCGTCGTGACGCAGGTCGGGGTGATCGCGTCGAACTCGCGAAGCCGCGCGGTGATGGAGCTCAAGATTGACGAGCTCGCGCGGCGCGTTGAGAAGCACAACTGCCTCATCGAGCGCACCTACAAGCTCGAGCAGGACATGGCCGTGGTCAGGCGCGACGTTGACGCTCTTGAGGAGAGGAGCGGCAGATGAACCGTTTTCTGACGAGCAACGAGCGGCAGTGGCGCTTTATGCGCACGGTCGTCCAGGGCGTCCTGGGCGTCGTAGTGGCCAACGTCGACCTGCTCATGGGCGTGGCCGTGCTCGACCCCACGCGGCGCGCGCTGTGCGTGGCCATGGTGATGGCCGTGCTCTCGCCCGTTATTGCCGAGCTGGGAAAGGCGGGCGATTCCTATGAGTGAGTACGCAAGCGAGGAGGAGCGCTGGGAGGAGTTGCGCGAGCCCGGCTGCGAGCCCGACACGCCCAGCGACTTCAAGCCCGAGGAGGGCGAGGACGCGGGATTCAAGGAGGTCAGCGCCAATGGGGCATAGCATCCTGTTCAAGCAGTGCGGCAGCGACCGCATGACGCGCAGGCGCTCGCACGCCATCGACCGCATCGTGATCCACTACACGGCGACTCTGGCGTCGGCCCGCAACAACGCGATCTACTTCTCGCACAACGAGCGGCAGGGGTCGTCCGCCCGCTACTTCGTGGGCGACATCACCGACGAGATCTACCAGAGCGTGGCCGAGGGCGACACCGCCTGGCACGCCGGCAACTGGCTCATGAACTGCCGCAGCGTCGGCATCGAGGCCGTGAGCGCTAGCGAGGACTACAGCGAGGTCGAGGCGGGCAAGCTCGCCTGGCTCGTGCAGACCCTCATGAAGCGCTACGGCATCTCCGAGGGCGGCGTCATCCGCCGCTACGACGTGACCGACAAGATCTGCCCCGCGCCCTACATCGCCGCCGGGCGCAGGGCGGCCCTGCGCCCGCGCATCTGCCGAGGCGCCGGGTCTTCGGACACCGTGGCTGCGGGGTCTTCCGGCAGTGGCGGCTCTGCGCCCTCGGGTGACGTGGCGAGCCTGGCGTGGCGCGTCATCAACGAGGAGTTCGGCAACGGCGAGGCGCGTAAACGGGCCCTGGGCTCGCGCTACTTCGAGGTGCAGGCCGAGGTGAACCGGATTCTCTCGGCGGTGGTTCCGGCGGTTCTTCTTCGTCCGGCAGTGGCGAGGTCGACATCGACGCGCTGGCACGCACCGTCATCAACGGCGACTACGGCAACGGCGAGGAGCGCAAGCGACGGTTGGGCTCCAACTACGCCGCCGTGCAGCGCTGTGTGAGCCAGATGCTCTCGTGAGGCGGTTTCGCGAGGAGCTGGCGGAGGGCTGGCAATCGTGGCTTGCATCCCTGTGTTGCTGGCGGCGGCCGTTCTCATGCCAATCCCTTGGATGCTTGGATTGATATACAACAAATAATACTTTTTGATGAGAGGCGCAGGTCAAGTTTGGACTGCGCCTCTTTGTTTGGACGGTCGGGGGGTTACGAACAATCCTGAACGGAGCGCTTCCGAGCGTTGCGGAGTGTAAGAGACGATTTTTAAAACAGCATATTCTACCTGCGGTTTTGTTGATTATCGTTCTGAACCGTTTTGAAGTGCTCTATGGTCTCCGATTAGCTCGCGGCTAAGTCCCTGAAAAGTAAAAGGCGCCCGTGCGGGCGCCTGCCTAGGACCGAGATTCGTTCGATTGTGGTCGGAATGCTCGTCTTCCGCGGTGCTGTCGTCCGGAGTCCGGCATCTGTCGTTCGCCTCTTCTGTCGTGTTTGATGTTGCGCGTTCTGCGAGCGACCTTGCGCAGGCCTACCGGCCCGTTGCCCCAGGTGCACCCGGATAAATGGCACCCATCGGTTGGGACTCAGCTTATCGAAATCGAACTATATGGGAGCGAGCGGAAGGGTGAACGGCCTAGGGTGCAACCAAGATGCCGTCTATCGTATCGTTTTCCCTAGACGAACGCAGGCCTGCGCTGCATTAATGAATCTACACGGAGTCGTTGAGAAGGTCTTCCAGCATCGGGTCTATTCCGCTGGTGATAATATCCTCAATCAGATGCTGGGCATGGAAACGGTTGATTTGCCATGCTACATATGAAAGCGTTTGGCAGGCACGCTCCTTGATGTCGTATGGCGCCTTGCTTAAAACAATCGACTTTGCGATGTCGGCAAATGGATCGTGGTCTTCCCATGTCTTGCAGACTTGCGTCATGCTCTGGTCGATAGCATCCATGACAAAGGCCGCATTGCCGTTGTCGATTTCCGTAAATTTGACAACCGTTTTAGCGAACGCGGGGTTTGACGCTACCCGTGAGCACAGCTGCTCATCGGTCATTTCGAGAATCCATTCGGCAACCTCTCCGTCGAGGATTCCCCGTGCTGCCTTTTCCGCAAGTTTCGTTTCCCGGTCCGCATCTGCTATCGAAGACAACCTTCGCTTTATCGCGCTCAAAAACTCTGCCGCATCCTGGTATCTTTTCGACGGATCGTCTGCGGTTGCTTTTTCTACCAGCGGTCGAAGACGATGATTCGTTTTTGTCGGATGTCCGGCGAGCACGAAGTTGATAATCCTGCCCAAGGAAAAGACATCGCTCCTTTTGTCCCCATCTTTTAGATAGACAAGCTGTTCAGGTGAACAGTAGAACCACTGTCCATAATTGTTTGTGTTGGTGGTTTGGTAGGATGAAAGTGTGTTCAAGTTCTTTCCAAGCCCGAAATCGGCAATCTTCAGTTGGCCGCTCAGTAGAAAAATATTCGTGGGGCTTAGATCTCGGTGAATGTATCCGCGCGAGTGAATGGCAGCCATGGTGCCAACTATCTGCTCGATTATGGACATCTTGACTTGCTCGGATAGAGGATTGTCCATGAACTCTAGTAGCGTGGTCTCGCCGGCCTCCATCGTGTAGGAGCAATTGCTCTCGTCGAAATCAAAGACACGGAGAACCCCTGGCAGCTCCGAAAGATCATTCATTATCTCGTATTCGCGCTTGAAGCGATGGCGGTTTCTTGCATCAAGGGCTACTTCGGGCATGAGCTTTTTCAGGACTCTGCCTGTTGACTTTTGCCTGAACGCTTCGGCAAAGCCGCCTTTCCCGATCGGGATTAGATCCGAATCAATCACCACAAGCTTCATCTCGCCGTCTGTTCCGACTATCTCAAGCTCGTCGGAGATTAGTACTTGGTTGAACCGTTTCTTCGCTTTGTCCGCCCTTTCTCGGGCTTCGATTTCATCGCAGCCAAAAGTACTGACCATATACTTGAATCCAAGAACGATTGAGAAAAAACGATCGAGACGGCCGCTCGACGCAACACTGGCTATCTTTCCGGCGGCGTATCTCCATCTGGTAGGAGCGTTGCCACCTTGGTAGATGTCCCGGAAGTCAAAATGGTCATTGAAGAATGTCACTATTTGAGGGCCCGACAAGTAGTGGAACAGCTCTCCTTCGTCGCCCACGAACATCTTTGCAATAGATTCGAGCGACCGCTCGCTGAGTAATGGCATCGTTCTGTCCTCCTCGTTCATCTGTCGTCATCCTAGTCACCGGAGTGCATTCTGCCAAGGATATTTGTCTTAATGAGCTGCTATCTTTTTGTGCTCTCCGCTCATATGATTATCCGACTTTGCCTGGTTATTAATGCATCAGAAAATCGACAACCCCGTAGCTGGCATCCTCGTTAGCTCAAAGGATATTATGACGACGAGGCAATCCCGAAGCTGGCGACATCATTCGTGTAATAAGTCTTGTCACGTTTCAGGATTTCACTAACTTATAAGCAAGCCACCCGAGACTACTCACCTTTCCCGCCGATGGCGAAGCCCTGCGACCTGGGGTTTTGCGAATGTCGCGCAAGCCACCTGCGTTAATTCACCTACGATTGCAGCTGGCGGCTTGCGGGTTAAAGGGCGGTTGAGTTTCAAAACGGGCGTTTTCAGCGCTATCGAGCCTCCTAAGGCGCCCCGCTGCGCTCTTTGGGACAAAAACAAAAAATCAAAGTCCTGAGTTTGAAAAAAGTATTTGAGGCTGTCCCAGCTTTTGTCCCCGAAGCTGACGAAGCACGACATGGTGTCACCTGGCGGCACTTGGCTCGAGACGGCACCGAAAACTGGGTGCAACTGGAGTGACGGGACGGCAGAATCGACGCCATCGAGTGGGAGTAGGACGACAGGGTTCTGACCTGCGATTTTGAGTGCCGCACTATGCCGCTGAGTTTCGTTTCGTACGAGAGTCATGACAAAGCCACCAGCGACGGAGATGAGTAAAAGCGATTAAAGAGCCTCCGTTCCCTGCGTTGGGACGGAGGCTCTTTCTTTGCCGTTTTACTCCCTTGTCTCCGTTCGGGGATTATTTCCTGCTCATTTAGGGCTATTCGCGCTGAAAGATTTTGACTAGCTTGGTGTCCTTTATTTCGTAGACAATGTCTGCGACGTTCTCGACCAGCCTCTTATCGTGGGAGACGAACACTATCGTTCCGGCATAGGCGCTCATCATCTGCTCGAGGGCTTCGGCGCTCTTGATGTCCAGGTAATTTCCAGGCTCGTCCATGAGCAAGATGTTGTATCTGCCCAGCAGCATCTTCGCGAGTAGCAGCTTGATGACTTCGCCTCCCGAGAGAACGCCAACGTCCTTTGTCAGGTCGCGCGGTCCGATTCCCATAGAGGCGAGGATGCCTCGAATTTCGGTCATGCTGTACTCGCAACCATTCTGCATGAACGAGATCACAGACTGGCGGGCGTCGAACTTGTAACCTGTCTGTTCGAAGTAGCCGATCTCTGCTTTGGGAGAGATGTTGATACCGTCGGCGCGTCGAACGATTGCCTTCAGCAGGCTGGTCTTTCCTGTGCCGTTGCCACCGGTGATGGCCACTTTGGCACCGAGCGGTATCTCGAATTTCGCGTGGTCATAGAGCACGCAGTTGCCGAAGCTCAAGCTGAAATCATCTGCCGAGATGGGAAATTTGCTGTGCAGTTCCAGGGCCTTGCTCTGGCGGAAGCGCACGGCGCGAATGCTATCTGGGGCCTCGATCCCTTCGAGCGCTTCGAGGCGCTTCTCCATGTTCTTAGCTGCCTGATGCATTTTCTTCTGCTTGGTGCCGGTTGTTTTCTGATGCCCCAAGCGACCTGCATACTCGTTGCTTTTTTTCGCACCCTTCCGCTTGGCGTCGACCTGCCGTGCTTTTTTCCGCTGTTTTTCGATGGCGGCTTCGAGGCGATCGCGCTCGCGCATCGCCTCTTCGTATCGAGTCGCCTGAGCTTTGCGCTCTTCTTCTTTCTGTCGCAGATAGTCGGAGTAGTCACCCCAGAATTCGGAAATACCGCCGTCTTTGAGCTCCCAGATCTTGTCTACCACCTGGTCGAGAAAATGACGGTCATGGCTCACGATGAGCAGGGCCCCATCAAATGCCTTGAGCTGTCCGACGAGAAGGCGGATGCCGTCTTGGTCGAGGTGGCTCGTAGGCTCGTCGGCGAAGATCGCGCTTGCATGCTGGGAGAGCGCAGAGGCAATCTTGGCGCGTGTTTCCTCCCCGCCGCTCATCGTCTCCTGCGCCACTTCGGCGACGTTGAGACGGGAGAGCATCTCGCCGTTGTCCTGAGCCGCATCAAGGTCGAGTTCGTCGAGCTGGCCGATGAGGGCAATGCTGCCGAAGCGCCTGACGTCGGCGTCCGCAATGGTTAGATTGCCGCTCAGGATTTTTAGCAGGCTGGTTTTGCCTGCACCGTTGTCTCCTACCAAGCCGATGCGATCGTAGGGGTAGATTTCCAATTCTTCGATGTCCAGAATATCGCGGCCGGCATATTCCAAAAAGATGTCTTTAGCTTTGACTATGAGTTCCATAAGTTGAACCACCTTTTGTGTATTGTCGTTTTCTGGAAGCGCAGCCATGCCAATAAAGAATCGCTCACGTCGATTTTTCGCCTTTGCCCGATTGCCGGCGTGAGCGTTTTGGCCTTGCGCAAGCCGGCAAATCCGAAAATGATAGTTGGCGGCGAATAAGGAGCGCGATGTGGGATGTCGGCGCAATACCTCGTCGTCGCAAGGGCTTGAAGGCTGACGCGCGAACCGATGGCTGCCGCCTCTTTTTCGAATGCTTGGGCTATTGAATCTGCCCGGTATTTCTTTTCCCCACGTTTCGTACACTTGGAGCGAGAAGCATCGCCATCGCAAGCAGTACCATGGTCGCTCCAGAGCCGACGAACCACAACGGAGCTCCGAGCAGGTCCGCAAAAACGGAGGGGGCTGCGAGGCCCATGGGCATGGCCCACGCCATAATGGTTCCATAGAGACCAAAAACGCGGCCTAGGTACTCAGGAGGTATCTGCTCCTGCATAAGGGCAGTCTGGGTTCCTGCGTACAGCGGGGAGCATGCGCCCATAAGAAAGCTCGCCGGTAGGAAAGCGGCGAACAGCGACGGGCCGAGCAATCCGGATGCGATTGCGACGACGCCGAAGCCGGCGATTGCGGCGACCATGGTGAGCGACCTATTGCGGAACCCTCCCGTGGCCGCCAAAATGCCGGACCCAGCCAGCATGCCTGCGGAGAAAAGGACCTCCACCAAAGCAGCATCCCCCGTGCTACCGCCAAAATGTCCCAAGGTCATTATTGGGAACAATGCCGCGAGTGGGGAGAACGCGAAAGCGAAGACGAACCCGCACCAAAGAATGGCGAACAGCCCCCTGTATCCCCTGATCAGCTTGTAGCCGTCCGAAATCTCAGAGAAAAGTTCTCGAACTTTATTGGAAAAGGACGAGCTGCGGTCGGCTTCGTCGAGTCCTCCTGCGTCTATCTGAGCGGCGAGGACAGCTAGAGAAGCGAAAAGCGCCCCCAGCACGTCGAGGGCAATCATGGCGGTAATGCCCGCCACAGGATAAATCACTGCCGCGAGCGCGGCGCCAAGAATGTATCCGGCGGACTGAATCGCTTGCATCACTCCCGATAGGCGAACGAGATGCTCTGGCGGGGCGAGATGGGGCGTGAGGGATTGGGAGGCCGGCGTGTAGAACGAAGTGCCAGCTGCGCGGAGAAACAGGGCGATGAGTATTGACCACGCAGGTAAGCTGCCGGCCAACGAGGCAATCGCCAAGGCGGCGCCCACCGCGGCAACGAAGAGGTCGGCGCCGATGAGAACACGCTTCAAAGGCAGTCTGTCGACAACGGCGCCCGCAAGGACTCCGAACAAAGCAATCGGCAGAAAGCCTGCTAACGATGCCAGGGAGAGGAGGGAAGATGATCCTGTCGTGAGGGCGATATGCCAAATGAGACCCATTTGGAGAATCGAGCTCGTCAATGTCGACACGAGCTCCCCGCCCCATACGAAACAAATCTTAAATTGCCATGAATGGCACAGCGAAACAGACCTGCGCCGAGAGGTTTCAAACATCATGGTTATGTCCAATCGTGGAATGGCGTGCAAAACAGCGCGACGCCATAACAGCGCCGCTTTTTAGGCGCTCATCCACGTGCGGAAAAGACCAACCACGACACCCCTCCTTCGCTGACTCAGTTCGGCAAACCACGCAATTTTAAGGAGGCTGAAGCTCGTTTGTCAAGGATTGCCTGTCGGCAAGGACAATCCTTTCTGGCCATTCGATCCCTTTTGTATCTTTGGTTGCGTAGGTGACCCGCCAGGGCTATTACGCGTGGAAGAGGCGCCTGCCGAGCTGGCCGATGAGGCGCTGAAGATGGCCCTGGTCAGGCGAAACGATCCCAAGGGATGCGTACATCATTCGGATAGTAAGAATGTTGCCAGCAGGTTTTGCGGCAACCGCAAAGGAGCCGTATCCTGCAGCTGGAATCACGTTGCAGCATCCTGACCCGCATTCCGATTGGCGGACGGCCCGCTTCGGCATCCTGACCAGCACAGCGATCGAGCCTTGTCATTCCTTGGATATGCCGGTTGCTCGGGGCGGTCCCGACGGAGGCCCTCGCCTCCCCGGTCCGTGACCCAAGAAGGGCAAGCATGCTGATCTGCATGGCTGGTTCCTCCTTTATGTAGACGACCATGCAAAGAAGGGACAACCGAGGAGGCAGGTTACTGATGCGGGCTCCCGCACGCCCATGACTACCCGACGGGCTTTTTTTCATCTCCGATGCCCGCATTGCAGCATGAACGAATGTGCCTCGACATCTCTGCTGGCATGGTACGACTGGGATCGCACCTCGACGCATCCTTGCGCATACTGCCTTCCAGGTTTCGAAACCGGGAAGGAGAGTGTATGTGAGCGACGATATCGGCGCCGATTCGACGCTCGAGAGGGAGATTGCGCCGATTCTATCCATCGGGGATGCATTCCCGAAGATTCTCATCACTCGCACGAGGCATGAGCCCCATACCCGGGAGGGCGTGCTCGTGCTGAATTTCGCGAGGTGGCTGCTTGGCGGGTAGGGTTCTGAACGTCGCATTGGGATATCGCGCGACAGGGCACGCAGGGCTGTTTGTGCCCGCACGGGAAACGCCGTCGCCATGCGGGCGGCCTGTCGTGTCCGATTAGCCTTTTGCTAAACAGGCTTACGCCAACTCATGGGCAAGCCACCTGAGACTATTCACTTTGCTTATCGTTGACAAAGACCTGTGGCCTGCGGTTTTGTGAACGGCTCGTAAGCCACCCGCGTCGACTCACTTACTGTTGAAGCTGGTGGCTTGCAGGCTCAAAGGCGGTTGAGTTTCAAAACGGGCGTTTTCGGCGATATCGAGCCTCCAAAGGCGGCTCTCCGTGCCCCTTGGGACAAAAATAAAAACTCAAAGCCCTGAGTTTGAAAAAAGTTTTTTGAGGTTGTCCCAACTTTTGTCCCCGAAGCCGACGAAACGCGACATCGCGTCATTCGGCGGCACGCGTTCCGTGTCGATGCCGAAAACTGGGTGTAACTGGAATGACGGGACGGCAGAACCGACGCCATCGAGTGGGAATAGTAAATAGCCCTTTGCGAGGGAGGTCGGAAACGGCCTCCCTCGTTTTTTATTTGCCTGCCATGGGTGCGTGTGTGCTGTGGTGTATGTGGTACATACAAGCCTGTCGTTCAATCTCTCAAGCTGTTTAGCTGGGATGATTGTTTGCTGGTACGTTTTAAAGTGCTTTCAATTACCGAAGCAACGCCATCAATTTATTTCTAATTAATGCTGACCAGCAGATTGCTTTCGCCCGCAAGAGGTCGCTCGGACTGGTACTCAAAATGTACTCACGACGTTTTGAGTATCGATTTGCTGGTACTCACAGACGGTAAAAACGGGTGTCAACCTCGATATATTCGTTATCCCCTTCGAATCGTCAACGAATACTGAAAAGTGATTGAGTGCTACATAGCTCAAAATTAGTCTACGTAATTACGTAATTACGTATTCTGCCGTAAAATGATTTCGGTCAATTAAGGAACGTAGAACAGGTCAATTCGGAGGGGCGACCATGGAGGAAGATCAGGCTGTTCATGCCGAAAAGGAGCTGGATAAGTTCACGCTCTCGATAACCCGTGAGGATAAGCGGGCTCTTAAGTCCTATGCCGCGCGCCAGGATAAGACGGTGGCTAAAGTCCTGCGCGAATGGATTGACGAGAAGTGTAAGGGGGAGAAGTGATGTCTCAGACGACGCAAGCAGTCGTTCAGAACCTTGTTGATCGCGCTGTCAAGCTGGGCGATCGTCAGCTCGCTGCCGACATCCGCGCCTTTGCGGCGCAGCGCCAGTTTGGGCTTGTATTTGAACACAACCGTCCAGAACGACTTCGCCTTTATGGCAAGCCTATCATGAAGGGCGATGTCGTACAGGTGCTTCCCGAGCGTGGTAAAAAAGAGGACTCTAACTCCCAACTGCTATGGTTGGTAAATACCGTTCGGGGGGGGGTTGCTGATCTAAAGCCATATCAATCGCCCTCATATGACGAAAACGAATGCGAGCCCCGCTCCGTTGCCGTCAACGATGTCGTGCCTGTTGCTGAATATGACCAGCCGATTTATGCTGGCCTCAAAGAGACTGGGCGTGTCGAGCGCGGTGGCGATAAGCCCTATCAAGTAGTCATTAACGGCGAAAACTACCATGCTCTTGAAGCCTTGGCCTTTGCCTATGCAGGCAAAGTGGACTGTATATATATTGACCCACCCTATAACACCGGTGCCCGCGACTGGAAATATAACAACGATTACGTCGACGGCTCCGACGCCTATCGTCACTCCAAATGGCTCGCCTTCATGGAGCGTCGCCTCAAGCTCGCCAAGCAGCTGCTCAATCCCAACGATTCCGTACTTATCGTCACAATCGATGAGAAAGAATACCTGAGACTGGGTTTGCTGCTGGAAAACGTATTTCCCGGAGAGCGAATTCAAATGATCAGCAGTGTTATTAACTCTGCCGGCGTATCACGCGGGGACTCTTTTTCCCGCAGCAATGAATACTTGTTTTTCGTCATGTTCGGATCCGCCGCACCGCGCAAACTTGTCTTGCCAGACGAATGGCACGGAAAAGTGAAGAATAAAAAACAAATTCTGACTTGGAATCAGCTCGCCAGAGCTGGCACCAATTCACGCCGCGTCGACAGGCCCAACCTTTTTTATCCCATCTATGTAGCGGAAGACGGCAGTCATATCGTTGAAATCGGAGAGCCCGTTGCCCCAGATACGCCGCGCGATAGCATACTCCCACTTCCGGGCACCCGCGTAATATGGCCAATAAAGGCGAATGGAGTCGAGGGCAATTGGCAAGTGAGCCCCGCCAAGCTGCGCTCTCTCTACAAACGCGGATTTGTGAAACTCGGAAAGCTAACAGAGAAAGGAATGCGTCTAACCTATCTCAAGGCTGGAGAGGTCAAAAAAATCGAATCTGGCGAGGTCGCTATTGTTGGTCGCCGAGCGGACGGTTCAGTAATACCGGATGAAAACGCTAGCGAGCAAGGATATATCCCTGGAAGTCAATGGGATATTCCCTCTCACAACGCAACGTACTACGGGTCGCGTTTACTCCTCTCAATGATGCCTGATCGCAAGTTTCCTTTCCCCAAATCTCTCTATGCTGTCGAAGACGCCATTCGTTTTTTCGTCGCAGACAAGCCTAATGCTCTTGTGGTTGACTTCTTTTCCGGCTCAGGCACAACGGCACATGCCGTCATGCGACTAAATAATCTAGACGAAGGCCATCGCAGGTCCATCAGCGTTACAAACAACGAAGTCTCCGATGAAGAAGCGAAAAGGTTAATTAAACGAGGTCTGCGCCAAGGCGATCCCGAGTGGGAAGCTCAGGGCATTTGCCAGTACATAACCAAGCCGCGTCTCACGGCGGCCATCACGGGCAAGACGCCCGCGGGTGACCCCATCAAGGGCGACTATAAATTTACGGACGAGTTCCCCATGGCCGACGGGTTCGAGGAGAACGCGGTCTTCTTCGACCTCACCTACGAGGACCCCGATGCCGTTGAGCTTGGTGTGGCGTTTGAGGAGATCGCACCTTTGTTGTGGCTGCGCGCCGGCGCCCGCGGACGCGTCATCGAGCATGAGGAGCCGGGCTACGCCATCTCCGACACCTATGCCGTGCTCTTCGATTTCGCCGCCGTCGGCGATTTTGTCAAGGCACTTAAGGGCAGTCCCGAGGTTGTCTGCGCGTTTGTGATCACCGACGATACGGCGCGCTTCGCTGGGGTCAGGGCCCAGCTCCCCGGACTCGACATGGTCCGTCTTTACGAGAACTATCTGCAATCATTCAAGATTGCCGCCGAGGATGCGGTGAGGTAAATATGAGGGTCGAACTTAAGGAATTCCAGGCCGGGGCTGTCGCTGCCTTGGCAAACAGGTTGCAGTCGATGCGTCGCCGCTATGAGCGGGACGGCGAACTGTCTTCGGTGTGCCTCGCATCTCCCACGGGCTCGGGCAAGACGGTCATGTGCGCGGCAGCCATCGAAGCGCTCTTCTTCGGAGACGACGATCTGGGCCTCATTCCCGACGAGAACGCCGTGGTCCTTTGGCTCTCTGATTCCCCGAGCCTGAACGAGCAGACGGGCGTGCGCTTCTCCAATGTGTCGGACAAGCTCGCAGACAGCGTTCTCGATAGGCGCCATCTGGTCACGATTACCAACGACTTCGGAGCCGCGCACGATATTCTCGAGCCCCGTCACGTTTATTTCCTCAGCAAGGACCTGCTCAGCAAGAATGGCCTGCTCACCAAAGGTGGTGAGGCCAATTCCGGGCGTATGTTCTGGGACATCCTTGACCGCACCATCAGGGACCCCGAGCGCAACCTCTACCTGTTCATCGACGAGGCACACCGCGGCTTGGGCGCCAATGCCTCGAGCGAGCGCGGCACGGCGACTATCTACGCAAACCTTATTGATGGGCTTGATGGCCGGGCCGCGATGCCCGTCGTCGTCGGGATTTCCGCCACACCGCAGAGGTTCGAGGCAGCCATGGACCAGCGCGCCGATCGCGTGCGTATGCCAAAGGTCGCTGTGACCCCTCGCGAGGTCCAGGAGTCAGGTCTGCTCAAGGACATCATCGAGTTGCGCGTACCAGAGAAGGACGACCCAGTCGAGCACCAGTATCTCACTATGGCGTGCGAGCGCTATGCCTTGGCCTGCCGCGAGTGGGACGAGTACTGTGCCCGCGAGGGCGAGAGTCCCGTCAACCCGCTGCTGCTCATCCAAGCGGCGGACAACGTGAGCAGCTCGGCCCTGGCTGAGATGTGCGACCAGATCACGGGCCTGGTCCCCGGCCTTTCCGAGGCGATGTCGTTCGCCAACGTCTTCGGCGAGCATAAGGACATCGCGGCGGGAAAATACCTCATCCCCTATGTCGAGCCCGAGTTCGTTCAGGACACCTCGCGCATTCGCGTGCTCTTCGCCAAGGAGGCTGTCTCCAACGGATGGGACTGCCCGCGAGCGGAAGTCATCTTCTCGCAGCGCAGGCGTTCGGACTCGACCTATATCGCGCAGCTCGTGGGACGTATGGTACGCACTCCACTTGCGCGGCGCATCGAATCCGATGATCTTTTGAACTCCGTCGCCTGCTACCTGCCCCAGTTCAATCCCGAGAGCACTCAGGACGTGGTCGACTACCTCATGGGCCGCAAGGACGACATGGGCGAGAGCTCCATTGGCAAGCAGAACATCGTTCTCAACCCCGTGACTATCACGGCGGCTGCGCCCAAGTCCGAAGCCGACTACCAACAGGAGCTCAAGGCGTACGAGGAGAACGAGAAGGCCATCGAGGCGGCGCGGCAGGCACAACCCGGCTACCAGGCGCCGCTTGCCGGCATCGCGATTCAGGAGCCGTTGGACATGCAGGGAACGCAGCCCTCGCTTGCCTCGGCGGTCAGGCCCGTCGACGTCCCGGCGCCAGAAGCGGAGCTGGCGCCTCAGCCCACAACGGGCAACTACGTTGCAGCGTCTGCCCCGCAGCAACCTGCGACACCTGAGCCAAGTTCCACACAGACCGAGCCGACCCAGCCCGTCTCGGTCGTAAAACCCGTGCCCATGGCAAAGCCCAAGCCGCCCACCAAACGCGAGCAGTCTTTCACGCATCAGGAGTGGCAAGGCATCCGCACAGCCTTCGATTCCATCCCCGTCCAGCGCATTCCGAAGAAGGCTAGAAACGAATTCCAGAGCCTGGTTAAGACGGCGACTCTGCTTGTCGAGACTGGCCTCGATGTCAATGCCGCGGCCGACGTGAAAAAACAGTTCGTCCAGAAGCTCAAGGGATACATCGTTGCTAACGAGGACGAGTACCGCGAAGCCAAACACGACGTAGAGGTTGCCGAGACCGTCAAGATCACGCTCGACAAGCTCAACGAGACTGAGGACCAGGAGCAGGAGGAAGCCCGCACGGACGCCGAGGGCCTCAGAAAGGCCGCCCGCGACGCCGACATACATTTCACTAAGGAGTTTGCGAATGAGTATCGTCGCGTCAACTTCAAGGAGCTTGGGCGCCCCGAGTGCGACCTGCGCCTTGCCGCAGCGGTGCGCACGCAGGCCATCGTTGATGCGCTCGAGGGCTGGGCGGCTCAATGCCGAAAGGAATACTTCGATAAGGTCGATGGATCTGGCGATTATGACTACCTTAACGACTCGGCAAAGCAGCGTTACGACGAGCTGGCCCGTGAAACCGAAGGCAAGCGCCTCACAAAGATAGAGTGGCCCACGTCTGCCAGCACGTCGGATGACTTCGCTAAGTATCCGTGCCATATCGTGCAGAAAGAGGACGGCCTCTGCCCGCTCGACCTGAACCCGGCGGAAGACTATATCGTTAGGAACGAATTGGCAAAGAATCGCACGGTTGCCTTCTATCGCAATCCGTCGGGCAGCATGTCTGCCAAGGCGTTTTCGATTCCGTACATGTCTTCGGTGGGACGCAAGGCCCTGCATCCAGACTTCCTCTTCTTCGTGAAGGACGGTGACGGGACAATCAAACCGTCGATCGTCGACCCGCACGGAGATTTCCTCAGTGACACGCTTGCCAAGCTCAGGGGGTACGTTGCCTATCTACGTGAGTATCCCGACGTGTTTAAGCAGGTGCTTTTCGTTGGGGACATGGGAGGGGGCGTATACAAGGTGCTTAACCTCTTGCGCGCCGATGTGCAGGATGCCGTTATGGGCTACAGCGATGTCGATTGCAAGGCGCTCTTCTATAGTTCGTATGCAAACGACTACCAATAGAAGATTGATTGGATACCGACTCCGAAGTGTGTTCAGTTTAGGGCTACACAAAACAACAAAGGAGGAAAACGAGGAATCAAGGCGGTCGATACGTCAATCGAATGGTTCACAGCTTATTGACGGCCATTTTTATAGCGATTTCTGCCCCTTTGACGAGCGTTTCAAGAGGGGGTATGCGCTTGCTTAGCAAGTGCTTCCTTTGTTGACGAGTCGGAGCATATTGCTTCGGGACATGCCGCTAGGAAGGATAAAGGATATGAATAAAGAAACAAAATTGGGCGACGGAGTCGCTAGTGAGGTAAAGGAAGAAATCAATCGCGAGTTGTCTTCGATGGCCAAGGCCCTCATTCGGATTTTGTTCGCATACCTTAACGATAAAGTTCAGGGCATTGATATTGATGATATTCTAGGAAAACTTAGCAAGAAAGACGAGGATGAGATTATCTCCCTATGGTCTTCTCAGCTCGTAGAAGAAGGCTTACTGCCAAGTGGATATGGCGGCTTGCCAAATGATTTACTTATTGAAAATTTGCACCAAACGGGTTATGTGGACGGTCTTTATAGCGGATATGTTCTTGCAATGATTTCGCTGATAGACAACAATGCGCCTCACGAGTTGATTGCTTCCGTAAAAGACGATCTTTTCCCTAAACCTATAGCATTGCGCTATAGAGATTGCCATGAGTTGGCCGCGCGCCTTGACGATGAGAAATATCGTTGGGTCAAATGCCCACCAAAGGATGATCCAGTTGATTAAAGATCTTGAATCGGCCTTTCAGTTTTATGCGTGGGGACCAAATGAGGACCAAATTCAGTTGAAGAAACGCCTGTTAATTTGTGGTGCAAATAACTGGACTACACTTCTACCTGCGGATCTTGTTATCGAGTGGGAATAGGAAATTCTTTGGTTATGGGGGTATAAAATAGATTCTCTTTAGGATAAACCCCCATGACTATATGAATTGACCTGCTGACTCCAATGAAGATTGGAGGGTAACTGCCAAGGGTGACGGCCCAGCGAGTGTTATTTTGCGAGCTATGCGCATTGAAAGCGACCTTTCGTGGTATAAACTACTTGCCGGAAGCCGCGGCTTTCAGAGTACGGCTTACGTGTACGTTTAACCTCCGTGGGCGACGGGGTGCCGCAAGGCGTAGAATATCGCCCACCTGTAGGGGCCTGCAGCGATGCGGGCCCCGCTTCGTATGAAGGGGGGCGTAACCGATGAAGATCGTATCCATCTCCCAGGACTTCTTCGACCTCGTCGAGGGCGACCGCGAGCTCATGCTTAAGCACAATCGCCCCTGCATCGTGGTGGCGAGGCTGCGTTTCCGCGGGAAGCGCAGGGACTTCGCCGTGCCGTTGCGTTCCAACATCGCTCCCAACGTGCCCAAAGACCAGTACTTTGCGCTGCCACCCCGCCCCACGACGCGCCCCCGCTGTCGCCACGGCATCCACTACATCAAGATGTTCCCCATAACCAAGTCCTACCAGCGCCGCTTCAGGACCGAGGGCTCGGCCTACTACGAGACGCTCCAGCGCATCATCGACGGCAACACCAAGCGCATTGTCTCCGAGTGCCAGGCGTACCTCGACCGCTACGAGCGCGAGGGAAGGCCTCGCTTTGCCGTCGACATCGACCGCATCGTGGGGCTGCTGGAGGGCGAGAAGTAGGGCACCTCGGCTCAGTCTCGAGCCATGCGGAGTCGCTCCGCATTTTTGAACGCCGCGCGCCCCAAATACTTGAGAAACAAGCTGTGAAGTGCGGTGACGCACCCGTGCCCGTGCATAGCCATCACCATCAGCGTCTACGCGGCGTCGGCTTCAAGTGGAACTGGCACCGCTGCTGTATATGGTTTGCCTTGCTGCAAATGGCGATCAATGCCCACGATGCTTCTGCTTGCGCTTCAGCTTTCGCTGCTCGAAGCGCGCCTCCGCCTCATCCGCGCGACGCTGGCTTCTTGCTTGAGCCGACTCCCGCTTCATCGCTTCCCGCTGTGCCGCGAGAGCTTGCTGCGCCTTGGTGCTCATCGCTGGCTGCTTGAGGGCTTTCGCCGCCTCGCGAGCACGCCGCTTGGGGTTCTTCGCGGGCTTGCTTGCCTCAGCCGGTTCGCCACCGAAGAATGAGAACTTCTCCCATTTGCTTGTAACGAATTGCAGAATCTCCTCATCGGACGGCTCCGCGCCGAAGACGAAGCGGGCGACGCCGTATCTGCCGTCCTCGACATGCTCCGCCAGCCCGACCCAGAATTGGCCGTCATGATATACGGTCAGGGTGGACGACACGCTGATCTGCATGGTTGGCTCCTCCTTTATGTAGATAACCATGCAGAGAAGGGACAACCAAGGAGGCAGGTTACTGATGCGGACATCCGCACGCCCACGACTACCCGACGGGGACTGTGTTTTCATCTCTGATGGCCGCATTGTAGCACGCGTGAATGCGCCCGGCATCGCTGCTGACATGGCGCGACTGGGAATTGCTCCTCGATGCGTCCCTGTGCATATTGTCTTCTCGGTTTCGAAACTTTAAAAAAATTCAAGTTTCGAAACCGAGGAGGACCGAATGATGGCTTGGGTAGACCGCAATACGTAGGAAGTTTCGCCATCGCCTATGCTGAACACGAGGTCGTCTTCCTCCAATCCGATCAGGCTGACCGAGCAATCAGCACCTGGATCGACATCCCCTGCGCATGAACCCGCTTATGCGTACAAACGAGGGCTACAAGGGCATGACCGCGCAGGAAGCGCTTGGGGTAGCGAACGGGGCCGAGCATCGCCCTGCGCCGGCCTTGGCATCAGGCCCTCGCACTGGGCGGTAATCCGAGGATCGGGAGTAAGGATTTGCCCAGCATCGATAGTGCTCAGCTATACCCTTATTCCGTCTCCCTGCTCTTGCGGTATTCCGCGAGCCTGTCGTTCAATTCGCGGGTCTCGCGGCTCAGCTTGGCGTTGAAAGCAAGAGTGAGGACCGCCAGGATGGCGAGATAGACAACCGTGAAGGTAACCCACGCCCCGGGGTTGTCCGCGGAAACCCAAGCAAAGACAAACGCCAATGCACAGAGGGCTGCGTAGAGGCAAACGCTGAACAGCACCAGGCGCGCGGGATACGCCATCCGTCTGATCACCGCAGGCGTGAAGAACACGAACTGCAGCGCGGGGACGATGACGCACGCGGCGAGAATCGACCAGCAATAGTTAATGCCCTGTTTGGCGGTGTCATCAGCGAAACAAGTCCCTAATGCCAAGAAGGCTATCATGGCAACAGTGAAGCCGATACAGGTGCTTTTCACGAGTTGTCCGAGGTTTTCCACGGGCGTCTTTTTATCGGTGTCGATAATGTCCCTGTTAATCATTTCAGTCTCCCTTCCTTCGTTTCGACTACTTCAGGCCGAGCTTCGATTTGACGTCGGGCGCATACTGGCGCGAGATAACGACCTGCTCACCGTTTTCCAAGGTGGCGATGATCCTGCCGTTGACGTCGGGCTTGAGGGCGGTGATTGCGCGGAAGTTGACGATGCAACCTTTCGCGATGCGCAGGAAGTCGCAGTCCGCCAGGCGCTCCTCCATCTCGTAAAGGCGTAGCCCCGTCTCGAGAACCGTGTCGGCCGTATAAATGAACGTGTGCTTGTCGACCGACTCGATGAACAGGACGTCTTCTGCGCTCAGCACGCGCGTGCAGCCGTCGGCCGTGCCCGTCACCTTCCTGTCAAGCATGCACAGCCGAGCCGCTATATCAAGCACGCGGCGATCGGCCCTTACGCAGACGATCGTGACTTCTATATCTTGAGCCGCTTCTCGCTCTTCGATTGTGATCTTCATGCGTCCTCCCTTCGGATTGCTTTCATGCTAGCTGACGAAGATAGCTGAACCTTCGGCGTTTAACCAAGCTGCGCTGTCGAGGAACCAAGATGCAGACTGGGCGAGCTGAACAGCAAGAGAGACCGCAGTCACGCACCCTCAGATCGAGCCCGAAACAGCAATCCTTGCCGCTCATGAACACCGGTACGTGAAACGCTATGCTCAAGAGCACTTAGCTCGAAACCCATCGCATGTAGCTATCGAATCCGGGACGCTGTCCGTTTGGCCGTGCACGACGACGAGCGTACAATAGGTGAATACCAACAAGAACCTGCCTTCCATGCCAACTCCGCCACCTGACGTGATGGACGATCCGATTGCTCTTCTGGATTGGCTTGAGAAGAACGCTGACGGAATTACTGAGCAGGACTCCGAGGGCACTGCATTTCTTCATGTTGTCCCTATCGGTAAACCCTGCCCCCAGTTGGAAGCCATCTTGGACATATCGGCCTTGGAGACGGTGTTGTGACTCATATTAGCCTGTCTTCGCTCGACGGAGTCGGCGTTTACGTTAGCGCCGAGTTCGGGAGCACATTGAGGTCATTCGCATTTCCCCATGCATTTGAAAGTGGAACCGTTGAACTCTTGGGTGAATAAGCCGCCTGCGACGATTCTTTCGGTCATCGCTCTTGCACATCCCTTCTGATCTGCGGGAACGTAAGACGGTAAAGCCACTGGCCACGATTCACTTCGCTAGGCAAGCGCCAAAGAGGGAAAACAACCGTTTTGGCATCCCTTTTGAGCGGTTCCGGACCTCAAAGCCTTGCCGCTTTTGTCCCCGGGACAAAAATGAAACTGTGGGCTTGCGGTTTCGAAATAGTTTGCGAATTTGTCCCAGGGTTTGTCCCAAACGCGTACGCGAGGACGCACGGAGGGATTCGGCGGCAAGGTGGACAAAACCGACAGCCAAACTAGACCCAATTGGAATGGCGCCGCGAAAAACGAGCGTGAAAGAGTGGGAATAGAACAGACGTTCGATTCTATGTTATAATATCCGGCAATGGGCGCGGCGTCTTCCGAAGCCGCGCCCATTGCTATATTTGGTCGGATATCGACGGAACCCCAAGCTCAGGGAGGTTTGTTGCGATGGCATACGATTTCAAGAAGGAGTTCAGGGAGCTCTACAGGCCGTCGGGCAAGCCGGACGTCGTAACCGTTCCGCCTATGAGCTACGTTGCCGTGCGGGGCAAGGGCGATCCCAATGCCGAAGGCGGCGAGTACCAGAACGCGTTGCCGCTGCTCTACGGCGTCGCATATGCCATCAAGATGTCGAAGAAGGGTCCGCGGGAAATCGAGGGCTATTTCGACTTCGTCGTGCTGCCACTCGAGGGCTTCTGGTGGCAAGACCGCGCCGATGGCGGGATCGATTACGCGCGGAAGGACGACTTCAACTTCATCTCGTGCATCCGTCTGCCCGATTTCGTCACTCGCGAGGACTTCGACTGGGCCGTTTCGGAAGCCGCCGCCAAAAAGAAGCTAGATTTCTCGGCGGTCGAGCTGCTAAGGGTCGACGAGGGCCTTTGCGTTCAATGCATGCACACCGGGCCTTACGACGGCGAGCCGGCGACCATAGAGGCCATGCGAACATTTGCAGCGGAACAGAGCTATGCCCCCGACTTCTCCGAATCCCGCCTCCATCACGAGATTTACCTCTCCGACCCGCGCAAGTGCGCGCCGGAGAAGCTCAAGACCGTGATCCGTCATCCCATCAAGCCGATTTAGCGAAACGAGCGATGCCGCGCGCTCCGAGTGCTCGCAATTGCGGGCCGGCGACAATTGCACAGGTTGTCCAGTCTTCCGGCGCGCATTTGCCCGGACCGATGGCGCATCGCCTTCTCAGTTTCGAAACTATAAAACTATTCGAGTTTCGAAACCGAGAAGGAGCGAATGATGACTTGGGTAGACCGCAATGCATACATGGAGCGGCTTTGGGCACTCGAAGGCAGCTGAAACATCAAAGTGATCACGGGGATGCGCCGCTCCGGCAAGTCCGAGCTCATGAAGGCGTTCTCGTCTTCTGTTGCTCGGAAGTTGCCGTGCCCTTTGAGATAGAGGCTAAAACTCAAAGCCCTGAGTTTAGCTTTGTACGAGAGCGATAACAAAACCGCTAGCGACCGTGGTGGGTAAATGCGATGATATCAGCCGGGCCTGTCTTCCTGATTCACGCCTTTGTTGAGTCAACAGAAAACAACTAACGAGGAGGAGCCTATGATTGGGCAAATCTATCATGTCGGATTGACCGTCAGCGACCTGGACCGTTCCGTGACGTTTTATCGGGATGTGCTGGGCCTTCGGTATCAGGGGGAGATCCTGATGGAAGGAAAAGAGACAGAGGCAATATTCCAGCGGGAAAACTGCAAGGCCCGGGTTGCTTATCTGAACGGCTCGGATCAGCTGCATATGCCGCCGGTGGAGCTCATCCAGTTCGTGAATGATGATGTCCAGCGCATCCCCATGGACCTCTTCACCACCTCCATTTCGGAGCTTTGCTTCTATACGGAGGATGCCGACAGGGCCTATCAAAAACTGGTGGAGCAGGGTGTGGAGTGCCTTTCCTCTCCCCAGGAATTTGATTTTAGGCAGGAGGGCTTTGGCCGGAGCAAGGCCTTCTACCTCCGGGACCCAGATGGAATCATATTGGAGATCATGCAGCCGCTGGAGAACTGATCTTCTGTTCTGGCGCGGATCGCGTCCTGTGTCGGGATGCGATCCGCGCGATTGATGCCGTGCCGGATGTGCCTATCCGTCCGGTCGGGAAGACAACATAGATATGCTTCCTATTTGGACTTTTGATATGCGCATAGCCCATGGTGGGCGTTCTGTCGGCGATGGTGGTGATGATGGTTAGTCGCTCGGTTTATCCCAGTGCCACGTCCAGCGCCATCATGATGCCGAAGCCCATAGCAAAGGCAAGCGTGCCAAGGTTGGAATGCTTGCCTTGGGACATTTCCGGAATCAGCTCCTCCACTACCACATAAAGCATTGCACCTGCGGCAAAGCTCAGCAAATACGGGAGGGCCGGGACGATTAGCCCTGCGCCAAGAATGGTCAGCACAGCCCCGATTGGCTCTACGATGCCGGAAAGCACACCGCCAACAAACGCCCGTCCCTTGCTCTCGCCCTCTGCCCGGAGCGGCATGGAGATGATGGCCCCCTCCGGAAAATTTTGAATGGCAATGCCAATGGACAGCGCCAGAGCGCCGGTTGCCGTGATTTGCGCGCTGCCAGAGAGGGCCCCCGCGTAGACGACCCCTACGGCCATTCCCTCCGGGATGTTGTGAAGCGTCACAGCCAGCACCATCATGGTCGTCTTTTTGAGCTGACTTTTCGGTCCCTCTGCCTGGTTGCTTTTTGCATGGAGGTGGGGAATCAGGTGATCCAGTCCCAGCAGGAACAGAATGCCGATCCAGAATCCGACAAACGCCGGAACAAACGACAGCTTTCCCATCCACGCAGCCTGTTCCATCGCAGGAATCAGCAGACTCCACACAGAGGCCGCTACCATCACACCGGCGGCAAAACCGGTCAAAATGCGCTGCAGGACATCGCTGAGCTGTTTGCGCATAAAGAATACACAGGCCGCGCCCAGCGCTGTACCGAGAAAGGGGATCAGGATGCCGTAAACGGTTTGGCTCATGTAGTTGGCCGCCATTCTCATATCCGTTTCTTTTTGTACCCGCAGTCGCAGTAGGGCCCGCCGGAGGCCAGGGTATACTCGCGCACAAAATCCGTCACGCCGCCCGCTTCGCTCATGGTGTAGTCCAAATGGCACATGGCGGGTGTCAGGTCATAAAGTCCCAGCTCTTTCATCAGTGTGCAGATGCCGCACTTTGTAAAGCGCCCCTCATAGCCGCTGCCGTCCGGGTACTCGATGAAGTCCATATTCCACGAATACGGGTTGCGGTCGGCGGCTTTCAGAGTGGCAGTGGCCTTCATTCCGGCAATATCCTTGGGCGTGAACTTTGACTTGCCACTTTGGCGGCAGAACCATTTCATCAGCAGCGTCATCTGAGCTTTCTCATAGTAGTCGGTAAGGCTTTCCACATCGGGACGGCGCGGCATGGAGAGGACAAACGCCCCCAGCATGGCGCAGCCAATGATGTTCATGCTGAACCGATCACCCTTTTCAAATTCGGGCAGCTTTGCGATGATCTCACGGTACTTCGGCTTGGCCTTTTCCGTGATCTTACGTGCGATGTCCGGGTCGTAGCCCAGCACCGCCGTCAGCTGCGCTTGAAAGGACTTCGCAAAGACTGCCCACATGGCCATGGGCATTCCCATCCAACGCATCTCACTTCGCTCCTTTCCATTCTGCCAGAGTCCGGTTCATCCGCTTCTCAATGTCTTTCCGGGTCTGGCTGCACTCCTTGGAATACTTTTTTGCCGTCTGAAACGCCAGCTTTACAAACAGGCCGGAGCCAACCGGCAGCATGATTTTCAGCATTCCCTCCGGAAAGACGAAGTGGGTGCCGTGAGCGCAAAGCCATTTTGCGGCCGAGCGGGCAAGCCGATCCTCCGGATCATCCCCGATCATGGCGATCACCGCGCAGCTCGAATCATCGGCGCACGGCCAATACGCGCCGTAGAAGCCGGAGGTCTCCACATCAAAGTGCAGGTGCTTCATTGCTTCCCTTCAAATCCGATCTTTACGATCTGCATGTCCATCATCCGGTCGCCAATTTTGGCAAGAAAGCGGAACAGACCACTGACCGACGGGTCTTTCAGGTCGTGGTAGCCCAACATATACTCCCGGCTGGAAATACGCATATTCTCGCCCCACGGCGCAAGCTCACGCTCCGCGTCCGAAACGGCGAAGTATGCGCCCGCATCCTTGATTTCCGCATCTTTCAGCCACGTCTTCAGCATCAGTTTCACCGCCTTTTCGTTGGCAGCGTCAAAGACAAGCACGCTGCCCGGAAAAGCGTCTGCCATGGCCTGTGCCAGTGTCATCACCTGGTCTTTCAGAAAATAGTAGAACACACCGGACGCAAAGAACACCGCACCGCCGGAGGCGTCGATTCTTTCAAACCACGACGGATCGTTCAGGTCACAGGGAATGTTCGCTTCCCGCTCTCTGGCGGGAAGAAGCTCATTCCGGATTGCGATAACATTCGGAAAGTCCAGATTGTAGATCCTGCATTTGCCGTTGTCACAGGCACGGCCGGTGCAGTCCAACCCGCAGCCCAGATTGACCACCGCTGCCGTGGGGTGCGTTTTCAGATAGTGTCGCACCTCATAGGCAAGGTCGTTCTGCCGCATGGCGACCTCAAGCGCGCCGAAGCGTTGTAACAGGCTGGAGGACTTTTGCTCCAAGGCGGAAAAATCATAATCCAACGCGCTCACAAGTTGCCGCACCGCCTCGTCCTGGTACAAACTTGGGTAAAGCTCTGAGCATTTTTTTCGCGCATACAGCGGAATGATCAGCGTTTCCTGCACCGTGTTCTTTTCAATTTTATAGCGCACAGTCATCCTCCTGTATCACCCCACACCCTAAGGTGCTCGTCCGCAAGCAGCGCCTTCTCAGTGTTGATGGTGTTTTCTCCCCGTCATACACAGCCAGCTTTTCGTCTTATGAATCTGGATGTCATTAAATCCGGCCTGCTCCAAATATGCCTTCAGCTCGGTATCTTTATAGATGGTCATGCCGCCAATGATATCCGTCCACTTTTTGTCTCTGTTTGTATCCCCGTTGCTTTCATTGCAGATCAGGAACGTCCCACCGGGCTTCAGTACCCTGTAGACTTCCTGAAAGCACTTTGGCAGATCCTGCCAGAAATAGACCGTTTCGAAGGCTGTGACCACATCAAAGGACGCATCCGCAAAATCCATTTGTGCCACACTGCCCTGACACACGGCGCAGCGTCCGTCCCGAATGGCGCGCTGATTTAGTTTTCGGGCCTTCTCCACGCTGATTTCGGAATAATCAATGCCCTCGACAATCCCTTGTGGGCAGTTCTTCAGCAATCTCTTGATGTTTGCCCCGCCGCCGCAGCCGCAGTCCAGCACTTTGGTATCCGGTGAGAGATGAAGGAATTTAAGTCCCCATGTTGCCACAGGTGCATGCCCAAGATTCATCATGGAAACCATGATTCTGCCACCAAGGCCTACAGGCTTGCGGGTATTTTCGAAGAATGACATTTTTGCGTCACTCCTTTTCCAGAGTGATGATTTTATTGGAAATATTCCGCACGGCAGGCAGCTTGTCCAGTAGCTTATAGATTGGTGAAAACGCCGCCATGCCCTCCGTCAGGCGATCCAGCACAATGGTGCGGGCAATAACTCCGCTGTACATGGCGGCATCCTTGTCGGCAAGGGAAAAATCGTAGTCCAGCTTCTCAATGATTCCCGCCGCTTTCGCATCGTGAATGGCGCCGCGTCCCCGACTCTCTTTTGCTCTTGCATAAACGGTTTGCAGCATGGTCTCCGGCACACCGGAGAGCCTGATCTTTTCTTTCATGTCATAGTTCCTTTGATTTCACGCACTCTGCGTAAGCCAACGGGAACGAGGCTTTCAGCACGGTGCTTTTCTGTACCGTCCAGCCGTTTTCCCGCAGAAATGCAAGATATTCTTCGTTCGTCCACTTGCTGTGCAGCGGAAAGCCCGCCAATTTCATGAAAAATGCTTTGACCTTTCCGAAGATGGCGTTATCCGCATGGGTGAAGGTCGGCGCAACCAGGACGCCGCCGTCCCTCAGCACGCGACGAATTTCAGAGAGAGCTTTCTTTGGCTCCGGCACGATGTGCAGGACATTGGCCACAATGATCACGTCAAAGCTACCATCCGCATAGGGGAGGTGAAACATATCCTGCACGGAGAAATGCAGCTTGGCGGATCGGTTGCACCGCCGCGCTTCCGCGATCATCTCCGGCGATGCGTCCGTAGCCTCGATATGATTGGCGCTGCTTACGATATTTTTAGCGATCGAGCCTGTGCCGGTGGCCAACTCCAGCACCGATTTGTGCTGTTCCACAGGGCGCAGCAGCTCGTACAACCGTTCGTAAGCCGCTGCGTCCTTGCGCATGAAGCAGTCGTACCGCCCGGCGTTTTTATCCCAAAAATCTTGACTGTTCCTCATGATTTCATCCTCACAACGACATGTTAACTCTTTCTAACTCATCTGACTCGAGTTGTCTGTCAACATTTGAAGATTGGAGGGTAACGGCCAGGGGTGACGGCCCAGCGAGTGTTATTTCGCGAGCTATGCGCATTGAAGGCGATCTTTCCTGGTATAACATGGTCATCGCCATCCGGTGCCTATCGACGTGGAGCTGTAACGCGCCCACTCATCGAGCCCAAGAGCACCACCGAATTACCCTTTTGCATTCCTAACCAAAGGACCCCGTGTCGAAGCCCCTTGAGCATAGGGCGGCATTATCGAGCGTGAGCGTTTTCGTAGGCCTCTTTGATATCTTCCGGCAAGCCGTCGGGAATCAGCGCCTTCAGCTCAGTCTCGCTGTTGCCCTGATTCAGCTGCTCGTAGTACCAGCATTTGAACTTCAGCATGTCCAGTGCGCGGTTCATGTTCGCGATCTCCGATTCCATGTGGGCCTTCCGCTCCTCAAACATGGCCTTGCGTTTGGGGTATGTCGATGAGCCCTCCGCACACCATTCCATGAACTTCCGGATGTCCTTGATCTCCATCCCCGCAATCTTGAGGCATTCGATGACCCGAAGCGCCTCGAGTTCCGTATCGCCGAATCGGCGAATGCCGGACGTTCGCTCCAATCCCGGGAACAATCCCTGCTTGTCGTAATACCGCAGCGTTGAGGCGGGCAAACCGAACATCTCCGACACCTGTCCGATGGTGTACATGGCTCCTCCGAAAAGTTTTCGAATTCATTCCTTGACCTAAAGTCAAGTTTAAGTATTACCTTCATTCTCGTCAATAAAACAGAGAGTGCGAGGGGTTCCGTAATGCGGAAACTGTTTTGCGCCTAAACCCATCGACAGGAGGAAATCGATCATGGCAATTAAACAGACAGCGGGCAGGGATGCCCTGGGGGAGTTCGCCCCCAAGTTCGCACAGCTCAATGACGATGTGCTGTTTGGCGAGGTGTGGAGCCATGAGGGCGAGATCTCCCTTCGAGACCGTAGCGTGGTGACGGTGGTGGCTCTAATGGCGCAGGGGCTGACGGGCTCTTCGTTCCAATACCATCTGATGTCCGCAAAGAGCAATGGTGTGACGAGGACGGAGATAGCGGAAATCCTTACGCATGCAGCGTTTTACGCAGGATGGCCCAAGGCGTGGGCGGCCTTTCGCATGGCGAAGGAGGTCTGGGCGGATGACGATGCCGCCGATGCAAAAGCCGAGCACCAAAACGAGATGGCCTTTCCCATCGGTGCCCCCAACGACGCATTCGCGAAGTGCTTTATCAGGCAAAGCTACCTCGCGCCTCTTTCAACCGAGCAGGTTGGCGTCTACAACGTGACGTTCGAGCCCGGCTGCCGTAACAACTGGCATATCCATCACGCCAAAAGCGGCGGCGGGCAGATTCTCATCTGTGTGGCTGGTCGAGGGTTTTACCAGGAATGGGGCAAATCGGCACAGGAGCTGCGTCCCGGCGACGTGGTCAACATCGCCCCGGGGGTGAAGCATTGGCACGGAGCCGCGCCCGAGAGCTGGTTCTCCCATCTTGCGCTGGAGGTTCCGGGTGAGGAGACCTCCAACGAGTGGTTGGAGCCCGTGGACGACGAACAATACCTTAAAGCGACTGACAAGGAGGCTTAAATACCTTCGTCGTCCGTGCCGCCGAGAGCAGGGTGCCCAAGTCGGCCTGAATCGCCTCTGCCTTGCTTCCAAGCTGCAGCGGAGCCGAGTCGCCCGAGATGTTTACGCTCAGCAGGTGCGCATCCGGCAGCTTCGCGGTCATGCTCCAGAACGGGAGCGTGATGATGCCGGGGGTCATCTCGCCTACGCCGAGCTCCAGCAACAGCACGCGGCGATCGCTGCGCTCGCGCACGAAGCGCTCGTATCGTCCGAGGCTCTCGCGCCATACCGCACCCTGCAGAAACGTGTCGTCGCGCACCCACGGCACGAGCTGCCAGCCGCAATGCGGGCATCGGGGGACGTCCCCGCTGCGGACCTCGAACCCCGCCATGCCCGCGAGCATGCGCTCGACGTAGGGGCTCGCCTCGAAGAGCTCGTCGCAGCATGGCTGCTTGCATTGAAGGTGCGCGAAGCTTCCCTGATAGTTGCAGATCCTCTCGGTGGGAAACGTCTTCTCGACTTGGGTGTCCACATTGGTGCTCAGGATGAAGTAGTCCTTATGGCCGATGAGGGACCGTAGGTCGAGATAGGGCTGCGAGGCCAGCTCGCGCAGCATGAAGTCGATGTATCGCGCGTAGTAGGCCCATTGCTGCTCGAGGCTGGGGTAGAGGTGGTAGAAGCCGTCGAAAAGGCTCTTGAAGCCAAAGGCTTGCTGCCAGTCCGCCATTCCTGCGCGCGCCATGCCCGCGCGGTTGTAATGGTTGAACCCGGCGGCGCTCGACATGCCCGAGCCGATGCCGACGATGATGGCGTCGGCATCGTCGATAAGGCTTCGAAGCCTACGCGCTTCTCTTTCTAGGGGTGGCATCGGGCGATCTCCTCGAAAGCCGGGGCCATATCGCCGTCAACGAGAATCGTCTCGCACGAAGCGTCGGGCGCCATGGCCTGGCCGTAGTTGAACACGATGTAGGTGGCGTGCTCGCAGGCGTTCGCGATCTGGGCGAGCATGCGCTTTATGACGCCGTTGTGCAGTCCCACGCCAAGTTCGAGGATGGCGACCCTGCCGTTGCGATGGGCTTGCACAAGACGCGCGAGCTCGTCGAGCTGGGTCATGGCGAGGGCGTCTGGATGGGCGAGGCGCCGCTCGTCAACCGACGTGCGCGTGCTCCCCTCAGTCTCGAGCACGCGCTCCTCGTCGAACCCGGCGCGCGCGAAGTGCCCGTCGATGTTGCATGTGACCACGAAGGTGTCGGCGTGCTCCGTAAGACGCCGCAGCCCGTTCATGAGCGAGCCGGGCTCATATTCGAGATACTCCTTTTGATGGAACCGCTCGGCCCATCGGCGTCGCACGCTGGCATCCGGGGAAGCGAGCCCCTGCAGTATGCAGCCGATGCCGTCTGCCTGGGCGAGGTCCCCGTACGCCTCTTGGAAATGAGCATCGGCGCAGAAAAGGTTGAGCCCCTCCGCCATGTCGAGTCCGTTGCTAGCGCCGATGATGACAAGATCCGCTTCGGCTAGCGCCCTGCCTATGCGAACTGCTTTCGCCGTCTCCATGCGCTACCTCCCCAGCGTCTTGCGCGCGTCGGCGAGCACGTCGGCGATGTCGGCGCGAACGGCGAGCCCCCGATCCTCGATCGCGCGGGGGAGAAACTGCGTCTTGTTGTTTACGGCGATGTAGCTGGCCTGCGGTAACTGCGCCGTGAGGACCCAGAACGGCTCCTGGATAAACGCGGGCGTCATGCGGCCCACACCCAGCTCGAGGAAGAGGATCCTCTGCCGTGCGTGCGCGTCGAGCCATTCGGACACCTTGCGGTACTGCTCCTCGTAGAGTTCGCCCTGCAGGAAGTTGCCGTAGCCGCGAACCCAGGGGAACGCCTCTGCCCCGCAGTGCGGGCAGCGCGGCACGAGCTCTGTCGGAACCTCAAGGCCGTCTCCCATGGCCTCTACCATGTTGGAGACCGGCTCGACCGTATCCCACACCGCGTCGGTGCAACAGCGGGAGCACTGAAAGAAGCGGTGGTCGCCTTGGATCTCTGCCACTTTCTCCCAGGGATAGAGCTTCACAAACTGCGTGTCCTGGTTGGTGGTGAGCACGAAGAAATCCTTCTCGGCGAGAATGGCGTCGAGGTCCCTGTAGGGCTTGCGCAGCGGGGCGTTGAGCGTGGTGTCGAGGAAGGTGGCGAGGTATCCCCAGCGCGCCTCGGCGGTGGGCCAGCGGTAGAACGACCCCTCGAAAGCGCCCTTGAAACCGTAACGCTCGGCGAATTTGCCGAAATGCTTGCGATAGGTCGCGTTGTCCTCGTAGTAGAAGTCGCCGCCGCCCGCCGCGGAGAGCCCGGAGGCCCCGCCCGCCAGCACGCAATCGGCTTCCTCGATCATGCGGGCGAAGTCCTCGATTTGCTGGTCGTAGGGCTCGGGCTCGCGGTCACTCAGCTCATAGGGCGTGCCGCCGCTGCGGTAGGCGGCCTGAAGGGAAAACGATCGGTTGGTGAGCTCGATAACGAGCTGCTCGTACAGGGTCACTGGATACCTTCTTTCAGCTATTATAAACACGTGTCTATAAAAAGTATCCATGTCGATTTGCTTAAGAGCAATGAACAGCTTCGGCCTGCTGTCGATAAACGAGCGTTTGCCGGGTGTTGTCGAGCGTTGCAATTGGAGGGGTAATGGAAGCGGGGAAGATCGATCGTCGCCGACGCTATACACTCTCGGTCATACGGGAGGCGTTCTTCGCGCTGCTGGCCGAGGTCGGCTTCGCGAAGATGACGGTAGCGGATATCTGCCGCCGCGCCGATATTAACCGTGGCACGTTCTATCTGCACTACGAGGACAAGTTCGCCCTGCTCGACGCGCTTATCGACGAGGCCTTGGCGGCGGTGCCGCCGCTCGAGGGAACGGAGGCGGGTGCCCTCTGCCAGCGTCCGCCGGCAAACGATGACTATTATCTGCTCTACTCGGATGACGACGCGTACGCCCGGGTGGCACAGCGCGTCGTCGAGCGCGGCGCCGAGCAGATGGTTCCCTCGATCATGGAGGAGACTGGGCTTTCGCGCGAGGACGCCTATCTGCTCTTCGTCCACAACGTCCAGGGAAATCTCGCGGTCAACCGCCTGCTCGGTTGGAGGCGAGGGCCCGAGTTTTCCCACGCTCAGGAGCTGCTCAGCGCCTATTCCGAAGGGGGTATGCGAGCGGTATCGGCTCGTCACGATCCTCGTAGCTCGTCTTGACCGCATGTCATTTCAGGTAGGTGGCGTTGCTATGGGCCCTCTTTGATTTTCGACGTTGTATAAGGCAATCGCAATCGTCTTGAGCTTCTTTAGGGAACTTGAACAAGAGATATGGCCTGCTGGCGATTGATTAACACCATTCGTTTTGGTTACAAGAAAACATGCTGCGCGCCTGCAGCATGAGGGAGAGGGAATCCTATGAATATCGTTGTATTGAGCGGTAGCCCGCGTAAGGGCGCCAATACAGATACCATGGTCGAGGCGTTTGCCGAGACCGCGCGTGAGGGCGGCAATACGGTCGAGGTCGTCCGCGTTGCCAGCAAGAAGATCGCCGGCTGCTTGGGATGCCAGTACTGCTTCGCTCATGAGGGCGTCTGCGTGCAGAAGGATGACATGGTCAACGTGATCGAGTCGCTGAAAGACGCAGATATGGTCGTCTTTGCCTCGCCTATCTACTGGTTCGATATCACCGCGCAGGAGAAGGCTGTCATCGACCGCCTGTACGCCTTCGGTGCCACGGGTTTCCCGTTCACCAAGACGGCCCTTTTGCTCGATAGCCACAGCGAGGGCGTCTATGATGCGGCTATCGCTATGTACAAGTCGGCCTGCGCATACTGCAAGTGGGAGGACCAGGGCATTGTCACCATTAGCGGCATGACCGAGCGCGACAGCATGGTATCGTCGCCCAAGCTGGAAAAGGTGCGAGAGCTCGCTCGCAAGCTCGCCTAAGGGCAAGAAGAACGCATGGCAATCAGCGTTATTGGAAGTACTTGCCGTCCTTGCCGGGTGAATCGTTGATTGCCATGCACCGTTGCCCTTGTGGACAATCTCCGCGTGCTAGGAGACTTTCTCGCTCAGGAACTCCCTGAACGCGGGGATGTCAAAGCCAACGAGTCCACGTCCACGTTCCCCGATGACGCCGTCCTCGAGGAGACGGCGTTTATATTGGCTTGCATAGTTGCTGGCAACGCCCATGCGTTTGGCTATCTCCGAGACCCTGCTGGGGCCAGAATCGGGCAGCATCGCGAGCAAAAACTCAATGTCTTTATCGGAAAGCTCCCGATAGGTCGTTTCGAGAATTCGATCGCGCAGCTCCATACGGGCAAGCAGAGAACCCTGCTGGACATCAGGTGCGCTGATTTTGGGCGAGTTCTCCGAAACATCCCATGTGCGATATCCGACGAGCTGCATCATGTAGGGGAATCCGTCGACGGCCTTCACGGCATCCTCGAGCGCTTCTGGCGTGATTGAGCGGCCTCCGGCCTCAACGGTTTTGCGGAATGCGTTTGCAATTTCAACGTCAGTGATTCGTCCCAACTGATGATATTGGGAACGCCTGAGAAACGAGACGGAATCGTTACGCAGCAACGCCGATACTTTGTAGGGCAGTCCTGCCATGAGTAGGGCAACTTTTTTACCTTCGCGTACAAAGTGCTGGTAAACAGAGGCAAATTGAAGCATTTCTTCGAGATCGACGGTGACTTCATCGATGGTGATGAGAAGTCCGATGTCATGTTTTTCGAGTTGCTTAAAGATGCCATTCATGCGCGTGCGCCAGTTGCCCTGAGCCTCTTGAGCATATGTCCAATCGATGCCCACTGGGCCAATTTGAACACCGTTTATGCGCGCGTGAGGCTGTGAGAGGTAGCTATCTGCGGCTTCTTTGGTTCGCTCGATAATATCTTCGAGCATGCCTGGCATGGCGGAGACATTTGCTGCGATCCAGTCGTGTTCAAGCGCCGTTTCTGAAAGGAGCGAGAGAAGCGCCGTCTTGCCCGTTCCCCTTGCGCCAGTAAAAATGGTCGACAGGTTGGGATCTCCCGGGCCGTTGATAAAGCCACGGTTGATGTCACGCAGGATATGCTCGCGACCCGCTAGAAAGGGAGGGACGCTTCCGAACGTCGGGGTAAAGGGGTTCTTGCTGTACTCCATGGTAGCTCCTTTGCATGTTTTGCTAATTTTTGCAAGTTTTGCTAACTTTTGCAAGTTTTGCTAACGACTGGCCAAAGGGCATCGTAGCAGTGACGCTGACATTTTTTTACGCAGAAAAATAAGCAGAAATCAATTTATCTGCGTTAAAAAATAGTTGAGAAGAAAAACGACGAGCCCCGGGCGCAATGCCGTTGCGTTCCGGGCCTCGTCGCTTTGCGAAGTATCTAACGATCTCGTTGCCGTGGTACCTAGTCAAACAAGCTCGGCATGTCGTTTTCTTTCATGAGGGCACCGGCAGAGGGGAGGCTCTGCGCGGTAAACTTCTCGGCCGAGACGCCGGCGCCAAGGATTTCTTCGGTCGTGCCGACGGTGGTGACCGAGCGGCCCTTCTTGGCGGTAAAGGCCTGGATGCCCTGCGTGTTGGTGGTCGTCTTGGTTTTGAGCAGCGACGTGTTGAAGTTCATCAGACGGTAGTCGCTCGAGACCAGCGCGATGTCGCGATCTTCCTTGAGCACCTGGGCATACAGCAGCTTGCTGCCGCCATAGATGGCGTTCTTCAGGCGCTTGCGGTTGGTCTTGGTGACATATCCAGAAAGTGCGACGCGCACCACACGGCCGTTCTCAAAGACGAACAGCACGTCGGCCTTGTAGTCATCGGGGTCGATGACCCAGATGACACTCTCGTCGGGTTCCATCTCAAGATCGGTCGGCAGGTACGAGCCCAGCTGGGCCGACTTGGTGTCCTCAAATGCCGCAACCTTGCACTTGTACACCTGGCTCTTGTTGGTAAAGACCAGCAGCTCGTGGGTGTTGGAGGACGGAAACTCGATAAAGGGTTTGTCGCCGTCCTTGTACTTGAGCGTGGTCGCCTTCTTGAGCACGCGGTCCGTCATCTTTTTGAGGTAGCCATCGCGCGAGAGCATGATGGTGACCGGGTACTCCTCGACCTCGGGCTCCAAGCTTACTTCGATAACCTCATGGGGCTCGATCCTGCCCGTGCGGCGCGGCATCACATACTTCTTGTTGACCGCGGCCAGCTCGTCGCTGATGACCTTCTTGATGTTCTCTTCGCTCGAAAGGATCTCCTCAAGCTCGGCAATCTCACCCTCGAGCTTAGCGATGTCCTTGGTGCGGTTGAGGATGTACTCCTCGTTGATGTTGCGGAGCTTGAGCTCGGCGACAAACTCGGCCTGGGTCTCGTCGATGTCGAAGCCCTTCATAAGGTTGGGCACGACCTCGGCCTCGAGTTTGGTGCCGCGGATGATGGCGATCGCCTTGTCGATGTCGAGCAGGATCGCCTCAAGGCCGTGCAGCAGGTGCAGGCGCTCGGACTTTTTGCCCAGGTCAAAGTTAATGCGGCGACGCGTGGACTCAATACGCCACTTGACCCACTCGCGCAGGATCTGGCGCACGCCCATAACACGGGGATAGCCGTCGACGAGCACGTTGAAGTTGCACGAGAACGAGTCCTGCAGCGTGGTCGAGCGATAGAGCTTGGCCATGAGCTTGTCGGGGTCGACGCCGCGCTTAAGGTCGATGGCGATGCGCAAGCCCGAGAGGTCGGTCTCGTCGCGGATGTCAGCGATCTCTTTGACCTTGCCCTCCTTGGAGAGCTTGACGATGCGCTCGATGATGACATCGGTCTTAGTGGTGTAGGGAATCTCGTACACCTCGACGATGCGCTCTTCGGGAATCCAGCGCCAGCGGGAGCGAATCTGGAAGCTGCCAAGGCCGGTCTCGACGATCTTCTCCATCTCCTCGCGGCGGTAGATAATTTCGCCGCCGGTCGAGAAGTCAGGCATGGGCATGTACTCGAGCAGGTCGCAGTCGGGATCCTGCAGGTAGTGCATCGTGGCGGTGCAGACCTCGTTGAGGTTGAAGCCGCAGATGTCGGACGCCATGGCGACGCCGATGCCCTTATTGGCCGAGACAAGGATGTTGGGGAACGTGGTGGGCAGCAAGCGCGGCTCCTTCATAGCGCCGTCGTAGCTGTCGACGAAGTCGACCGGGTCCTTGTCGATATCTTTGAAGATCTCGGCGCTGATGGGGGAGAGCTTGGCCTCGGTATAACGCGAGGCGGCGTAGCTCAGGTCGCCCGAATAGTACTTGCCAAAGTTGCCCTTCGACTCCACGAAGGGGGCAAGCAGTGCCTCGTTGCCCGTGGCCAGGCGCACCATCGTCTCGTAGATGGCGGCATCGCCGTGCGGGTTGAGCTTCATGGTCTGGCCCACAATGTTGGCGCTCTTCTGGCGCTCGCCCTTGAGCAGACCCATCTTGTACATGGTGTAGAGCAGCTTGCGGTGCGAGGGCTTAAAGCCGTCGATCTCGGGGAACGCACGCGAGACGTTGACGCTCATGGCGTAGGGCATGTAGTTGACCTCGAGCGTCTGCGTGATCGGCTGGTCGGTGACCTCGGAGTGCAGGCCGATGACGTTCTCGGCGTTGACCTGCTTTTTCTTTGGCTGGTTCTTCGTCTTCTTCTTTGCCACGATTTCCTCTTGAACTTCTTATGGGCCGTCGTTATCGATTTTTCCGCTACTGCAGGTCCAGCTGGTCCAGGTATTCCTTGCCGTGCTCGGAGATATGGCGCTTGCGGCCTGCCTCGTCGTTGCCAAGCAAAAGGTTGAACATGGTTTCCATCTTGGTGACGTCCTCGGGCTCCACCTTGATCAGGCGGCGCGTCTCGGGGTTCATGGTGGTGAGCCACATCATGTCCGGATCGTTCTCACCAAGACCCTTGGAGCGGTTGATGGAACACTTCTGGTCGCCGATCTCCTTGAGGATGCCGTTCTTCTCGAGTTCGGTGTAGGCAAAGTAGGTCTTCTCTTTGCAGTTGATCTCGTAGAGCGGCGACTCGGCGATATACACGTAGCCCTCGTCGATAAGTGTGGGCACCAGGCGGTAGAGCATGGTGAGCACGAGCGTGCGGATGTGATAACCGTCGACGTCGGCGTCCGTACAGATGATGACCTTGTTCCAGTTGAGGTTGTCCAGGTCAAAGGCGCCCAGGTTCTTGATGCGCTTGTCCTTGATCTCCACACCGCAGCCCAGCACGCGCATAAGGTCCATGATGATGTCGGACTTAAAGATGCGCGGATAGTCCTCCTTCAGGCAGTTGAGAATCTTGCCGCGGACGGGCATAACGCCCTGGAACTCGGCATCGCGCGAGGTGCGAATGGCGCCTGCTGCCGAGTCGCCCTCTACGATGTAGATCTCGCGACGGCTCTTGTCTTTGGAGCGGCAATCGATGAACTTTTGCACGCGGTTGGCCATGTCGGTCTTTTGCTGCAGGTTGGTCTTGATGCTCTGGCGCGTCTTTTCGGCATTCTCGCGCGAGCGCTTGTTGATGAGCACCTGCTCCACGATCTTGTTGGCGGCGTCTTTGTTCTCGATCAAGTAGGTCGAGAGGCGCTCCTTAAAGAAGGCGGTCATGGCCTGCTGGATAAAGCGGTTATTGATAGCCTTCTTGGTCTGGTTTTCGTAGGACGTCTGGGTGGAGAAGCAGTTGGTCACCAGTACCAGGCAGTCCTGGACGTCTTGCCACTTAATGCCGGTCTCGTTTTTGTTGTACTTGCCCTGTTGCTTAATATAGGCATCGATGGCGCTGGTCAGAGCGCTGCGCGCGGCCTTCTCGGGCGAGCCGCCGTTCTCGAGCCACGATGAGTTGTGGTAGTACTCCTGCATCGTCAGGGTCCTCGAGAAGCACATGCACGCGGTGATCTTGACGTTGTAGTCGGGCAGGTCCTCGCGATCGCGACCGCGGCGGTCGGCCTCGATAAAGAAGGGCTCGGTGAGGTAATCGGCACCGACCTTCTCGAGCACGTAGTCCTCGATACCCTTGGGGTAGCAAAAATCCTCTTCGGAAAACTCGCCGTCGTCGCCCTCGATGCGCAGGCGGAAGGTCACGTTGGCGTTGACCACGGCCTGGCGGCGCATGGTCTCGCGATACCAGTCGTGGGGAATGCTGATCGAGGTAAAGACCTCAAGATCGGGGCGCCACTTGATGGTGGTGCCGGTGCGGTCCTCGTCGCTGGGCTCGATCTCGAGCGCCTTCTTTTTGGCGCCGACGACCTTGCCTTTCTTAAAGTGCAGAGAGTACTTGTTACCGTCGCGCCAAACGGTGACGTCCATGTACTCGGAAGCGTACTGGGTCGCGCACGAGCCCAGGCCGTTGGTGCCGAGCGAGAAGTCGTAGTCGCCGCCCTGGTTGTTGTTGTACTTGCCGCCGGCGTAGAGCTCGCAAAAGACGAGCTCCCAGTTAAAGCGCTTCTCGGAAGGGTTCCAGTCGAGTGGACAGCCGCGGCCGTTGTCCTCTACCTGAATGGAGCCATCGCGAAAGGCGGTAAGGATGATGAGCTTGCCGTAGCCCTGGCGCGCCTCGTCAACGGCGTTGGACAGGATCTCGAAGGCGGCATGCGCGCAGCCGTCGAGCCCGTCCGAGCCAAAGATGACGGCGGGGCGCAGGCGTACGCGCTCCTCGTCCTTGAGCTGACGAATACTGTCGTTACCATAGTTTGCGGTGTTTTTTGCCATACTCGCTCTCTCGGTGCTCCTTTGCTGCGTTTAAGTCATATAGATAGTCAAGGTAGCATAGCCCAGCCCACAGACGATTCCACCCAACACGAAATCCATCGAACAATCGTTCGATTAGATAATGGATGCTTGGGATGCGGGTGGGGTCTGTCCTATTCAAACATCTGCGGCAGGTCGATGAAGACGGTTCGATCGCTTTCGTCAGCTTCGAAGCCCGAACGGGAGAAGAATCCGTAGCGATGGCACTTGAGCCCCGTTGCCTCGACTTGGGTGATTTCCTCGTCGACCATTTTTTGCGTGACGGGGGATTTGCGGAACTTTGCTTCGTAGAATGCGTAGCCCTCGGGGTCTTGCGTTACCACATCGAATTCGCCGCTCGTTTTGTTTGCGGGATCGTCGTACCAGTACTTGCCTATGGCATCGAAAGCCGGTTCGATCTTGCCAGTCCTGTTTTGCCGCACGAGGTATTGACGGCAGATCTCCTCGAACATATGTGGAGTGTAGTTTTCCTCGAAGTCTTGGGAGACGTGACGATCATAGAAGACTTCCGGGTCGAGCAGCTGACGCGCAGAGGCATTGCGGAAGACGTAGCGATAGTAAAAGAGCGAAAGTGGGTCCACCACAAAGTAGCCAGACTTGCGCTTATTCGTAGGGTCGTTGATGGGTGCACGCTTTTGGACGATTTCGAGTGACATGAGCTTGTCGAGTACGTCCGCCATGGCCGGACCGCTCGAGACGTGCGACTGTGCCAGCACGTCCCCCCAACGGGAGTAACCTTGTGCGAGAGCCCCGAAAACTTCGTTGGCGTTGGTCATCTTCGAGATCTCGGCGTTGAGATAGGACGGTACTTCGCTTTCTAAGCGGGCGCCAGGTTCTGTGACGAGCTCGATGATATTGTCGCGTACGCTTTGGGACTGATCGATGAGGCGATTGTAAAAGGGGATGCCGCCAAAAACGCTATAGAGCCGCACCTTGTCCTCGGGTGAGAACGCGGGATAGAACTTTGCAGCGTCAAAGTAATCCATGGGCTTAAGCTCAAGCGCGAGATCAATTCGCCCGTAGAGGGGGCTTTCATGCTCGATGAGAGATTTCATAATCTCAACGTAGGAGCCGCACAGGACAATGTTTAAACGTGAGTCTTCCCTGCGAGCGTCGATTGAGGTCTGGAGAATGCTGTCTAAGCCTTTAACCGCATCTCTCAAGTAGGGGTATTCGTCGAGAACGAGGGTAATGTTCTTGTCTTTGGCTTGGGCAAACAGAAATTCGATGAGCTCGCGGATGCCCGTGAAGGCGAGCGGAGGAAAGCTTAGCGCTTCAGCAGCAAGGGCGGACAGACTCTCGAGGTTGTCTGCCTCGGAGGTTTGGCGGCACTCGTAATAGATCGTTGCGACGTCCGATAAATCGGTTAGCGCCTGCTTGATGAGCTCACTTTTGCCGACGCGACGCCTTCCGTAAATGAGAACATTGCGCTGCTCGGGCGCATTGAGTGTATTCTTAATACGGGCGAGTTCAAGCTCCCTGCCAATGAATTCCACTTACTCGGTTCCTTCCGACTCGGTTTTGTCCGAGTTAATTGTATCGCATGAATAAGTTTATGCTCGAGTTTACTCGGACAAAACCGAGTCGGTTTTGTCCGAGTAAGTTTGAATAGCGAATCGAAATTGTTATGTCCACATGGCGATGGCGGACATGGTTTCCATAAGCGCCGCGTTCGCGCTTGTTATTGCCGCAATGCGCTGTGTCGCTGAGGCGCAGATCGTACCGCTCGAAAGCGTCTTTTGGTTGGCGAACCTGGCCACGGGCGTGTTCTGCGGTGCGACGATTTTCGCGGCCACGTTTGCTGTCCTGTGCGCAACGTTTTTCACGGCGAAAAGACGCCGTGCCAAGCTCGAGGCAGAACTCGACTCCTCAGACGACATTTAATGTGCAATGGGCTGGCTCTGGGTATCCAGAACCAGCCCATTTTGATGTTCGATGAGCCGATTCAGCGTCTCTCACAAAAGTAAGTAGGAGCTAGCGAGGCCTATCCAAATTGACCTCATTGGCGGTGTCGGTTTCGACCGCCGTGCGGCGGGCGCTGTAGGCGATGAGGCCGGCGCCTGCCGCGGCGAGTGCTGCAGCGGCTGCCGTAAGGGGAGCGTTGACATCGCCCGTGCCCGCAAGCGCGCCCGCTTTTCCGGAGCGCTTGTTATTGCCGTGGTCCTTGCCGCTGCCGGAGCTGCTTCCGTCCGCGCCGCCGCCCTCGTCAGTACCGCCGCCACTTGAGCCACCATCGCCGTCCGCCGTCATCGGGGCGTCGTGAAGTCCTGTCGTATCCGAGCTGTCGCATACGCCGACCTGAACTTCTGAGCGTTCGCATGCCGCGTCGGACACATGAAGTTCGTGCAGTACGGCACCCAGCGCCGAGTTTGCGCCGGGTCGGATTTCCTCGAGCGTCACGGGGTCGAGCGCCACCAGATTACGTGCCTTCGCATACAGCGTTACGCGTTTGCCCACTTCGTCGCTCCAACTCTCGGGGATGGCGAAGCTCATGCGGAACTGTGCCGTGCAACCCGGTGCCAGCACGGCGTTGCCGTTGTCGGCTACCAGCGGGTGCGTTGCAAAACGTGTGCCCAGCGTCTCGAGTGCGTACTTCACGTGTGCCATGTCGTTGGCCGAAGCGTCCTCGGCAAGCTCTGGATCGTAGATCGAAGCCATGCGTGCGTTCGCGCCGAATCCGATGGATGCGCTGGAGAACGGCTGGCTGGAGCCCTCTCGATACAGATCGATCGTGCCGGCGGTCAGCAAGGTGTTGCCGTCGTTTCGCACCGTGACCACGAAGGATTCGCCTGCTGCTCCGGGCACCACTGCGCCCGAGGTGGCGACCGCCCCTGTCGGAGTGGCACACGCCACCAAGGGCACTTCGATGCCGTGTAGCTCTGCCTCGCTCTTCTCTGCGCTCACAATGTGCGTGGCGAGCGTGGAGAGTATGCCTCCCGACGTCAAAAATGTCGTTATCTGATCGACGGGATGGTCCAGTTCGCACATCACGAACGGCTCCGTGAACAGATCGCCTGCCAAGGTGCTGGCGAAGATGCGGAAGTGCTTGCCCATCACTGCTACCGGGTTGCCTTCTTCGTCGTAGGTTTGTCCCACCTTGCCATCGGTGTTCTCCACATAGAGCACGCACCTGCCGTTGTTGCTCACGCTAAACGATGCCGGGCCACAGCCTGCGGCACCCACGGGCTGCGTTGCAAATGCCGATGCGCCTCGCGTCCAAGTAATGTGCTGCAGTTGCTCGTTGACGGTTGCCAAAAAGCCCGAGTGTTGTGGCCACGGCACCGCACGGGGCACCGTGGCGTCTGGTGACATAACGCCCCAGCCCGCAATGGACTGGCCGATCACAGCGTACGATGCGCAGCCGCAGCCGTCTGCGGTCTCGTACACAACGGGCACCACCATTTTGCCGTTGATAGTTTCGGGCTCGCCCAGCTCGATACTCGACGGTGCTTGTGGAAAGCGGAGGACCTGACGGAATGTCAGGCTGTCGCCCGAAACGTCCGACCACAGGGTAAAGCACTCCAGCGCAACCTCGGCCTCGCTGCCGAGCGCCTTTTCTGCGGTGGTTCCGCGGCGGTGGAGGTAAGCACCCGACAGGCGTCCGTCGACCAGCGTCTTGCCCACCGTGATACGCGGGCACTGCAGGCAATGGTAGCCATCCTCTTGCAGACGGCCGCGCGAGATGCTGCGCCATGACGTATGCGACACCACGCGGATCTCATCATTACTTATGCGCAGGCGCACGACGGACAGTATGCCGGCTGTGCTTGCCGTATCGAAAAGGGTGTTGTCACCGTCGGGGCGCTCGCCCGAGACCAGCAGCACGTAGGCGTCTTGGTTTCCTCTTCCGTCTGTATATTCCACCACGTCGAAGTCGTAATCGTATATGCCGTCGCGCTCCACGTCGCCCTCGCCAAACCCAAGGGGAAAGTCCACGGGCGTGGGAGCGGACCACGTGCCGTTTGCCTTTGTGTGCACCACCAAGCGCGAGCGACCATTGTCGCCGTACCGCACCGAGGCGATACGGAACAGGCATTCTACGCCGGCAATCATTGCCAGCTTCATGTGGGCTTCGCTGAGCACGCCGGAAAACAGCACGTTGTCGCTCGAGGGTTTTATGCCGCCACGCTCGTCCTCCGACACGCCGGCAGAATTGGCGTTGGGGTCCGCAACGGCGTTCGTCGCCTGCCCGATATAGGTGTACTTATACATTGGCGCGGCGTTTTCGTCGTTCTCTATCAGTGCATGGACGAAATGCTCGATCTGTCCCGTGTCGTCGCTTTCTGCATCCGCCTCGAGCTCAATGCGCGTGACCGCTTGATCCCAATCGCGCACGACAGGCGCGGCGTTTACGGCAGTGGCCTTAACCTCGGCGCGTGCGAGCAGCTCGGCGTTGGTGACGATGGTGGCCGACGCGATAAACTGCGGCACACCACCTGCCTCGGCGTTGCCGCCCGAGCCGAAGCAGGCGTTCAGCGTATAAGGCGTATCTCCACCCAAGGCCAGCTCAGAGCGCTGGAGTACATACTGGTCGCCGTTGTTCACCGACATATTCCACGAATCGGCGAGTGTGGGCCACGATCCCGACCAAGCCTTGGTGGTCCACTTGAACATAACGAACTGGAGTATCACATCGACATCGACGTCTGCACCTACGCGCAGTCGCGGAAGCGGGTGTCCATCTGCCTTCTCGTACCCAATGAACAGCGTGAGGGATGCGGCGCCGCGCACGGCAGACGAGGCGACGCCCGCAACGCCGGCTCCAAAGGTAACGGCAAGCCCGATCTGGATGGTGAACGAGCCCGACGTGTTTGACCAATCGAGCGAAATGTTTTTAAAAAACGCCGCGCCGCTACCGTGCGTGTGGGCGCCCACGGCGAGCGCCAGTTTTGCCAGCACCCAGGGGTTGACGTTTAGGAAAAACGGTACCGGTCCCAAGGTGAACTGTTCGGTCCAGTTGAGGTCGGTTCTTACCTGGAAGAGGGCCTTAATATTGCCGTATGCGGGGTCGTTGTTGTCACCCCAGGTTTTGCCCACCCAATCGTAGGCGAGCGAGCCGTACAGCTGTGTGGCGATATCCATCGTGAACAGCAGCGTGCAATGGTGGCGAAGGAGCTTGGTGTTTCTTGGATCGGTGCCCGAACCGGCACTCATGCTCTTGTACTGATTCCACTTCCCTTCCATTTCGTCGAGGTAGCGGCTTGCCTGCTTGGCGCCCGACTCGCGCGGCGATTTCTTCCAGTATTCCGGATCAGGGTTGCCCGAATCGTTCATATAGCTGGCTGGTTTGTATCCTCCGCCAAACAGTACGTACCCGGCAAACGAGAAATCGAAGAGGATCGGAAATGTGGGCATCCAATACGTGAACTTATTACCACCGATGCCAGGAAACGATGCGGGGAAATCAAACGGAGTGATCTCTTGGTCCATGGTGGTGGGAATGATGGTGGTCGAGCCCGATTCTGCCTTTGCGGCTGGCGCAGTGACAACGGCCATGGGGGAGGAGAGCGTGTAGGTTTTACCCTGATATTCGAGGACAAAGCGCAGCTTGCATCCTTCTTCCAGAAGGCTCGACGCTGCATCGAGGAACTTGTCTTCGAGTATGAACGTCGCCAGGTTATCCGCGCCCGATGCGCTGGCCTTGACTTGGCCAATCTGCGTGACGGTTTCGGATGAGCTGCCCGCGGCAGGCGTCACTTTGTTGATGCGCAGCGTTGCCTGTCCACCCTGTGGCAGATGTGCCTGCACGGTAAAGGCGTGCGTATCGGGCTGCTCGTTTGTCGTGTCGTTCTTCGGCAATGCCATGAACGTAGCTTCGGCGTATTGGATGTCCCATTCGTCGAATGTGAGCTGGCGGAAGTACGGCTCGTCGTCGGAAAGCGGACGCGTGGGCGCGGTTATGGCGGTGCCGCCCTGGATACGCGCAAGGGGAATCTCGACATCACGGTAGCCCGCCATGCTAATGGAGATGCCGCCGTTAAAGTCGTACGCGTCGAGAAGCGTCGCCTCGTCCACGTAGCCTTCCGAAAGCGGCGCGACCTCAAAGATGGCCGTGCCCTCATCGTCGGTCGTGGCGGAGAGCTGCTTGCCCGCGGCATAACGCGACGCGAGCGTGACCTGCGCTCCCTTGACGGGCATATTCTTGTTGGCGACGTCGACCACGACCACACCAAACATGGTGCGCGAGAGAACGAGCACCCTGAAGGGGTCTTTTTCGTCGGCATAGGCTTCGGTGGGCGCGAACGGCAGCAGGAAGGCATTTTTGCTTCCCGGCACGCGAGGCAACATGATGCTCGCTAGCGAGGACGCTCCGGCAACAAGTAACGAACGGCGATCAAGCATTTTTGGCTCCCATCCCGCAAATATCGGTGGAAATAATCCAATTTTGCGAGATGGCGCCCCGTGGCGGTAGTGCCGTTCAAGGGCCAAAATGTCCAATTTAGGCGAGCGAAGTGCCGGGTTCCGGAACGCGTTCGATGCGCTTGGCAGCCCGGTCGCTAACGCAGCATATGCGCGACCAGCTCGGCGCGCGTGCCGATGCCAAGCTTTGCATATACGCCGGATAGGCGGTTTTTAACAGTGCCCGGCGATACTCCCATATGGCGTGCGATTTCGGCGTTGGTCCACCCACGACAGGCGAGCATGGCCATGGTGAATTCCGTGGTCGTTAGGTCGTCGGCAACGTCCTCACCCGAATCGGGGTTGTGGATGCGCCGCCAGCCGTAGCTGAATCGATACGTAATCTCGATGATGCGTGCGAAATCGTCAGGGTATTGCGATTTTAGGCATGCCTCGATGAGTCCCTGCAAAAGGCCGTGGTGCTCGCCGATGAGTTCGATAAGGCCGTCGGGGCGCGCAATGTCCCAAGCGGCGCCGAAATGCGCTTTTGCGTCGTCGACGTCTTTGAGACTCATACGGGCCATCGAAGCCGACAAGTGCAGGAATAGCTCCGAGATGGGGTAGCTTCCCTGTTTCATAATCAGGGCGTTTTCCGCCATGCCCAGGCTGCGGCCGTATTCGCCGCGCAGATACAAGGCGTGCGCCATCACGTAGCTGGCGAACAGTCGCAGGCCTTCGGGTAGGTGCGCCGCAAGTGGATAAAACTCTTCGGCAGAATACGGGGAAGGCAAGTGCAGCAGGACGCTCGCGGCCGAGGTGAACAGGATATGCGTGGCGTGGACGGCGGGCGATTCCTCGTCGGCCGGCGTATCGAGGATGCCCGCAAGGCACCGGCGGGCGTCGGCGATACGGTTGAGCGACAGACTGGCGTATCCGCAGATAAAGCATGCGGAATAGCGCAGCGCGGGATCGGTGACGTCAAGATAGGGGCGCGCCGTCTTGGCAGCGAGGGTGGCCTGTCCGCGAAAGTACAGCGCTTCTGCCGTGGCAATGGCGCGCGAATCGGGGTCGGAAATGCCTGCAACCGCAGTGTCAATCTGCCCCGGCACAAAGGCAGTGCACATCAACGGCATGGGAACGCATGGGTAGCCATCGCAGTCCATCTTCCATCTCCCAACAGCTGACAACAATAGCTGCAATTGTACTCCTGTTGCCCGGAACTGGAATTTGTGGGTATCGCCTGCGATTATGCCGAACGTATAAAGGAAGAGTCTATTGGCGATGCTCCCAAGGTGGCTACCGAAGCCTAGCTGACCTCGACATTAGGAAAAATTGCCACCCTTGCAAAAAGCTCTGTCGCAGCGATGGGAAACGCATCTCGTTCTGCATATAATGAGGTCATATGACGGTGCGTCTGCATACGCGCGGCGCATTTCCATCGAACCGAAAAGGAGCTCTGCATGGATCCCAACAAGCGTCCCGACGACATGGTGCGTATCACCACTCCCGAACTTGCCCAGGTGTTCATCGATGAGCAGGTCGCTGTAATCCGCGAGCAGATTGGCGACAAGAAGGTCCTGCTGGCTCTTTCCGGCGGCGTCGACAGTTCGGTTGTCGCGGCCCTGCTCATCAAGGCCATCGGCAAGCAACTCATCTGCGTGCACGTGAACCACGGCCTGATGCGCAAGGGCGAGAGCGAGCAGGTCGTCGACGTCTTCAAAAATCAGATGGATGCCAACCTGGTTTACGTTGACGCCACCGACCGCTTCCTGGACAAGCTCGTGGACGTCGAGGAGCCCGAGGCCAAGCGTAAGATTATCGGCGCCGAGTTCATTCGCGTGTTCGAGGAGGAGGCCCGCAAGGTTGGCGATGAGGTCAGCTTCCTCGCCCAGGGCACCATCTATCCCGACATCCTGGAGTCCCAAGACGGCGTGAAGGCTCACCACAACGTGGGCGGTCTGCCCGAGGACCTGCAGTTTGAGCTCTGCGAGCCCGTCAAGCTGCTGTACAAGGACGAGGTCCGCGTCGTTGGCCGCGAGCTCGGTCTGCCCGAGAACATGGTCGAGCGTCAGCCGTTCCCCGGCCCCGGCCTGGGCGTCCGCTGCCTTGGTGCCATCACCCGCGACCGTCTTGAGGCGCTGCGCGAAGCCGACGCCATCGTGCGCGAGGAGATCGACAAGGCCGGTCTGACCATCTGGCAGTATTTTGCCGTCGTGCCCGACTTCCGCGCAACCGGCGTGCGCGAGGGCAAGCGCGCCTACGATTGGCCCTGTATCATCCGCTGCATCAACACCGTCGATGTCATGACCGCCGAGGTACCTGAGCTCGACTGGGCGTTGCTCAAGCGCATTACCGCCCGCGTCACCGCCGAGGTTCCCGGCATCTGCCGCGTGTGCTACGACCTCACGCCGAAGCCCGTCGGCACGGTGGAGTGGGAGTAGGCTTCTACTCTTTTGGGCGAATTGCATTGACAGGGAGGGGGTCCCGCGCAAACGTGTGCGGGACCCCTTTCGTTTTACTGTTCGGTTAATGCTGCGGATCGTTTTGGAAGGCTTGCGAGCATAGTGGTCCCGTTCTCGGAACTTGCTTCGACCTCTACAGCGCCACCGTGAAGCGCTGCAATCTCCCAAACGAGCGCGAGTCCGAGTCCTGCGCCGCCGTATGCCCTGCTGCGGGATTTATCCAGGCGAAAGAACGGTTGGAAGATGCTCTCGCGGTACTGCTTGGGTATTCCCGGGCCCTGGTCCTCGACTCGCAGGAACACGCGGCTGTTGTTGTCGCAGATGGAGACGTTGACAGTCGAGCCGGGGCGGCTGTAACGGATGGCATTTTCGACCAGGTTAAACACCAGCCGATAGAGGAGCGTGTCGCTCCCGATTACTAAAGCGTCTCCAGCACAATTGAGGGCTATGCCCTTATTTTCGGCAAGTGGCGCAAGGTCGGTGAGGACCTCTTCGGACAAGGGACCAAGTTCAACATCGTCCTCGCAAGGAACGCTGCGGAGCTCACTCATCTCGAGCAACACCTTGGTCATCCGCGACATCCGCTCAGTTTGTTCTTGTAGCAGGCCGAGCAGCTCGGCTGTTTCGGGTTGCAAACCGGAGTGCTCGGAGATGAATAGTTCAATCTGTGCTTGCATAAGGGCGAGCGGGGTGCGAAGCTCGTGTGCGGCGTTGCCGGTAAACTGACGCTGTGCAGAGAACCCTTCGCCAAGACGAGCGATCATGTCGTTGAAAGAGGCGCTGCATCGTTGTAGCTCGGTGGGCACATCTTCATTGAGTCTGATTTCGCTTAGGTTGTCAGGTTGCACACGCTCAACCTGAGCTGCAAAAGCCCGTAGCGGTTTGAGTGCACGGCCGCTCACAAAGTATGCCAGCGCGCCGCCAAGGAGTGTGACTCCAGCCGTGATGTACCAGGTTGTCGTGCCAAAAGACTCCTGTGCGTCGTTTACGACGATCGTGACCTTTTCATCGAGGGTCGCTTTCGTTGGGTCGAACGCTTGGGGCGAATCTTCACCGGTTGCGTTAAAGGCCGAGATGTCACTGCCGATGGCATCCATGTAGCGCATACCCGTATAGCCGACCAGGCAGTTCGTCAGCACGCACGCCGCGCACGTCAGCAGTGCCGTCATGATCGTTATGCGCCATTGCAGCGAAAGCCCTTTCATTCGCCATCCTCCATAACGTAGCCCTCTCCAATCCGATTGCGAATCGGGTCGTATCCCAAAGCGCCGCGCAACTTTTTTCGGAGCGACGAGATGTGAACGCGGGTTGCGTTGCTAAAGCTGTTCACGGTGCTATCCCAAACGTGCTCTATAAGCTCCTCTTGGCTTACCGGTCGCCCCTGATTAAGCATCAGGTATTCCAAGATTCCCGTTTCCTTGCGTGTAAGAGATAGAGCCTCACTGTCCACGGAAGCGATGCGCGCCTTGGTGTCAAAGTTGAGCTTTCCGCAGGTTAATACTATGTCGCTTTGTGCGAAGCGCCTGAGGGTAAGGCTGCGGATCCTTGCCGCAAGTTCGTCCAGATGAAACGGCTTGGTAAGGTAATCGTTGGCGCCGGCATCGAGTCCGGCAACTTTATCGGATACTTCGCCACGTGCGGACAGAATCAGTACCTTGGTCTCGCAGTCGGTTTTCCTAAGTTCCCTGAGCACGGTCATGCCGTCGATACGGGGGAGATTGAGGTCGAGCACCACGAGGTCAAAGACTTCGACGCCCAGCAGGTCGAGCGCCTCCTGTCCATCGTGACAGCAGTCGACGCTGTACGCCAAGTTTCGCAAGCTGTGCGCGATTGCATCGCACAGTGCTCGCTCGTCTTCGACGATCAAAATACGCATAACAGTCTCCTTGCACATTCCATATCGCGCTTAACACGGATTTTATAGCCGATATGGTCCAATGGTCGCGTAACGAAAGGAGTGGTCGTGTTGTTCAAAGCGGTAAAACCCGTGGTACAGGTCGCTTTGTTGATCGTCGGAATTACCATGGTGTGCTTTGGTGTTATGCGTGGCGAGGCGGATGCCGTGCTGGCCAAAGCGATTAGGCTGTGCTTGGAGTGTATCGGAATTGGATAAAAGAGAAAACACTGCGTCGCATGTTTTGGCCCGATTTCGCGGATTCATTCAGGCGGCGGCGACGCTTGCGGCCAATATTCATCTGCCCAATTTTGCCAAGGGAGGCATTTACCAAGGGGCGGGCAAGGCCGTCTGTGTGCCGGGACTCAACTGCTACTCGTGTCCGGCGGCTTCGGGTGCGTGTCCCATCGGCTCGTTTCAGTCGGTGGTGGGCTCGTCTAAGTTTAGCTTTTCGTATTACGTCACCGGAACGCTCATTCTGATCGGCGTACTGTTGGGGCGTTTTGTATGCGGCTTTTTGTGCCCGTTTGGATGGCTGCAGGAACTTCTACACAAGATTCCCGGCAAAAAGCTATCAACGAAAAAGCTCAAGCCGCTCACGTACATCAAGTATGCCGTGCTGCTGTTTGCCGTGGTGCTGCTGCCTGTCTTGGTGGTCAACGATGTGGGCATGGGCGACCCGTTCTTTTGCAAGTACATCTGCCCACAGGGCGTGCTCGAGGGCGCGATTCCGCTGTCCATCATGAACGTGGGAATCCGCTCTGCGCTGGGAAAGCTCTTTACCTGGAAGCTCGCGATCCTCATTGTGGTTGCGGTGCTGAGCGTGCTGTTCTACCGCCCCTTCTGCAAATGGATCTGCCCCCTCGGCGCGTTTTATGCGCTCATGAACAAGGTGTCGTTGTTGGGGATTCAGGTTGACCAGTGCAAATGCGTTTCGTGCGGCAAGTGCGCCAAGGTGTGTCTGATGGACGTGGACGTTACGCGTACGCCCGACCATGCCGAGTGCATTCGTTGCGGCAAATGCGTGGGTACGTGCCCCGTCGATGCCATTAGCTTTCGCTACGGGCTGGGCGTGACGGGCGACAAGACCGCGCAGTCCGCGCAGGACTGCGAAAACAAATAGGTACCTATTAAGCTTCGATACAACGGAGGAACCATGAAACTGTCGAAAATTGCGGCCCTGTTGATGCTGCCCGTGCTGGCGCTGACTCTCGCGGCGTGCTCTGCCCCCAAGGGCGACGCGAAGGATGCCACGAGCGGCGATGCGCAGATTGCCGAGCTTGTGGCACAAAAGCCGTCGAGCGCCGAGGAGGCGGCCGAGCTGTACCAGCAGCTGCTGCAAAAGGAAAACGAGATCTTTGCGAGCGATAACGCCCTATGGGAAAAGGTATTCAATGCTGCAAATAAAGACTCGGCAATGATTGAGGACGGTAGCAATTACGGCGACTTTTTGCTTGATACCATCGAGGGCGCCAAGGATCAGTTTACGGCTGACGAGCTCAAGACGCTTAAGGCCGGCGCACAGCAGGTCAAGGAGATCGAGGATAAGCTCATGGCGCTGGAGAAGGAGTTTCCCGGATGCGGCAGCACGCCCGGCGAGGGGGAGAGCGTCGATGCCTCGACCGCAGGCATGACCAACGGCGAGAGCGGGGAGACGAAGTTCCCCAGCTTTAAGGGCAAGGACTTGGACGGCAACGATGTAAACAGCGACGAGCTGTTCTCCAAGAACAAGGTCACCGTCATGAACTTCTGGTTTACCACCTGCAAGCCGTGCGTGGGAGAGCTGGGCGATCTGGAGAAGCTCAACAAGGAGCTTGCCGAGAAGGGCGGCCAGGTCGTGGGCGTTAATTCCTTTACGCTCGATGGCAACAAAGACGAGGTGGCCGATGCCAAGGACGTGCTTTCCAAGAAGGGCGTGACGTATAAGAACATCTGGTTTAAGTCGGACAGCGAGGCCGGAAAGTTCACCTCCAACCTGTACTCGTTCCCGACCACCTACGTGATCGACCAGAACGGTAACATTGTGGGAGAGCCGATCATGGGCGGCATCAACTCCGCCGAGCAGCGAGAGGCGCTCAACAAACTGATCGATCAGGCGCTCGCGAAGAGCGAGCAGTAGATTCGTGGGACAGGCAACTGAAGGGGAGTCGCTGGAAACAGCGACTCTTTTTTTCTGCTTCGGGGTAGCATCATGGGTATACGTCGAAAGGGCACGCAGCTTTTCGTGCATTGCCTGAGCGGTGCGCGAAGCAACCAAGCTGTGAGTTTTCTTAAGCGTTCTGGGTATGGCAGTGTCAAGAATATCGGCGGCATAAGCGGCTACACGGGAAAGGTGGTGCGTTAGCTATGAAGGTGGTTATCGTTGGAGGCGTCGCGGGCGGCGCATCGGCGGCGGCACGTTTGCGCAGACTCGACGAGCAGGCCCAAATTGTCATCTTTGAGCGCACGGGTTTTGTATCGTATGCCAACTGTGGGCTTCCGTACTACATTGGCGGCGTGATAGAAGAAGAGAGTGCATTGACGCTGCAGTCTCCCAAGGGCTTTTGGGATCGCTTTCGCATTGCGGTCAAGACGAGTCACGAGGTGTTTGCCATCCATCCCGATTCGCATACGGTCGAGGTTCGCAATATGCTGACGGGCGAGGAATTTGTCGAGACGTATGACAAGCTCATCCTGTCGCCGGGTGCAAAGCCGATTCGCCCTGCGTTGCCGGGCATCGACTCGGATAAAATCTTTAGCCTACGCACCGTTGAGGACACGCTGCGTATTCATAGCTATGTTCGAGAGCGGCGACCGAGCAGTGCCGTCGTGATCGGCGGCGGCTTCATTGGCGTCGAGACGGCGGAGAATCTGTGCGAGCTGGGGCTCCAGGTGACCCTTCTGCAGCGTCCCGTCCAGCTTATGAACAACCTGGATTACGACATGGCGACCCTTTTGCATACCGAGGTGCGTGAGCACGGTATCGATCTGCGCCTCAAGGCCGATGTGACAGGTTTTGAGGAAGTTGATGGCCGCGTTGTCACCCATGTTGCGGGCGATGACCCTATCGGAGCCGATATGGTGCTGCTTGCCATTGGCGTGGCACCTGAGAGCCATCTGGCGCAAGAGGCGGGGCTCGAACTGGGCATCAAGGGGGCTATTGTGGTCAACGACCGCATGGAGACCTCTGCTGCCGACGTGTATGCCGTGGGCGATGCCGTGCAGGTCACGCATCAGGTGACCGGCGAGGACGCGGTCATTTCGCTCGCCGGCCCCGCCAACAAGCAGGGGCGTGTCGTCGCCGATGTCATAGCCGGCATGGACAGCTGCTACCTCGGATCGTTGGGCTCATCGGTTATCAAGGTATTCGACTTGACGGCGGCAAGCACGGGACTATCCGAAAAGGCAGCACGCGCGGCGGGAATTGACTGCGACAGCGTGGTCCTGTCGCCCGGTTCGCATGCGGGTTATTATCCGGGTGCAACGCCCATGACCATGAAGGTTGTCTTCGAGAAGCAGGGATTGCGCCTGCTGGGTGCGCAAATCGTGGGCATCGATGGTGTGGACAAGCGTATCGACGTTCTGGCGACTGCCATCCAGGCAGGCATGCGCGGCGATAGGCTTAAGGATTTGGACCTAGCATACGCGCCGCCGTATTCATCGGCGAAGGATCCCGTCAATATGGCGGGCTTTATGATCGAGAACCTCAATCGCGGCATACTGGCGCAGTGGCATTGGGAGGATGAGCCCAACTTGCCACGCGATGGCAGCGTGCAGCTGCTCGATGTTCGTACGGAAGGGGAGTATGAGCGCGGGCATATTGATGGTTTCGTAAACATTCCCGTCGATGATCTGCGCAATCGCCTGGGCGAGCTCGACCGGGCCAAGCCGGTCTACGTGATTTGCCAGAGCGGCATTCGCAGCTACATTGCTTGCCGCATTTTGGCGCAGCATGGCTTTGAGTGCTTTAACTTCTCGGGCGGCTATCGCTTCTTTGCAGCCGTGACTGAGGCTCGCCGCGGCAGCGCTAACGTTATGCCGTGCGGGCTCGAAAAGTAGCGCGCATTGGAATGTGACAAAGTGACAGCCTCTTTGTCGCATCGGGGATGTTATATGCGGGATGGTGCGCCATGCGGCGTGCTGTCCCGTTCGTTTTTTGGCGCGGTTCGTTACATTCCTCACTGGTATCGGCCAAAAATGAGGATAGAGTAGGACAAACGCGCCGAACGTGAACGGCGGGGGAGCGGGCGAGCGCGCCCGCGCGAGAGAGGTTGCCGTCCATGCTGGATCTCAGAGTTATTTGCAAAAGGTACGTTACGCAGTCGTTTACGCAGGTAGCGCTCGACAGCGTAAGCCTGTCTTTTCGCGATAACGAGTTTGTAGCCATCCTGGGTCCCTCGGGTTCGGGTAAAACTACGATGCTCAACGTCATTGGTGGACTCGACCATTTCGATTCGGGCGACCTGCTGATCGATGGCATCTCGACCAAGGATTTCAGCGACCGCGATTGGGATGCCTACAGAAACAATCGCATTGGCTTTGTGTTCCAGAGCTATAACCTCATTCCGCATCAGACCATTTTGGAAAACGTGGAGCTGGCGCTCACGCTCACGGGCGTGGGACATGCCGAGCGCCGCCAGCGTGCGCGCGAGGCGTTGGAGAAAGTCGGCTTGGGCGAGCACGTTAACAAGCGCCCGAGCCAGCTTTCGGGCGGGCAGATGCAGCGCGTGGCCATCGCCCGCGCCTTAATCAACGATCCCGAGATTGTGCTGGCTGACGAGCCGACCGGCGCCTTGGACTCAACGACATCCGTACAGGTCATGGATTTGCTCAAGGATGTTGCGCGCGATCGTTTGGTCATCATGGTCACGCACAATCCCGAGTTGGCATACAGGTACGCCACGCGCATCGTCACCCTGGCGGACGGCAAGATCACCGACGATTCAGATCCCTTTGATGCTGCCGAGGCCGCGCGTCGCGAGGCCAAGCCCACGCGCAAAACCTCGATGAGCTTTGTGACGGCGCTGGGGCTTTCTGCCCGAAACCTCATGACCAAGAAGGGCCGTACGGCCATGACTGCCTTTGCAGGTTCGATTGGCATTATTGGCATCGCAGCGATTCTGGCGCTGTCCAACGGCGTAAACGGCTACATCAAAAAGGTCGAGGAGGACACGCTCTCGAGCTACCCGCTTACGATTTCCAAACAAGATTATGACCTGTCATCCATGATGGGCGGGCATGGGGCTACCGATGAGGAGGCGTCCAAGGGCGAGGGCTCGTCCGATGACGCCACCGGTGGCAAAGATAAGGGAACCGATAAGATCCCTGTGGTCACGGCCGTAAAAGACATGTTCGCAAGCGTTAAATCTAACGATATGACGAGCTTTAAGGCATGGCTCGATGCCGGTGGCGACGGTATCAATAAAGAGGTCAATGCTATCCAGTACGGCTATGGCGTGACGCCGGTTGTCTATCGTGCCGGGAATGGCGATGAGAAGCCTGTCCGGCTGGTGCCCAACGCCATGACCGAGGCCATGAGCGGAGGCGCGAGCTCGGCGGCAACGGTGAGCATGGATTCCATGGGAACCTCGGTCTTTAACGAGATGATTGACGACCAGAGCCTGCTCGACAGCCAGTACGATGTCGTTGCCGGCCATTGGCCTACGTCCGCCAACGAGGCCGTGATGGTGCTTTCGAGCCGCGGAACGGTGGGCGACTACACGCTCTACAGTATCGGCGCGCTGGATATCGATGAGCTCAACGACCTGGTTAACAGTGCCATGACGGCCGACGGCAAGGTCAAGACGCCCAAGACCGGCAGCGACTTTACCTACGACGATGCACTGTCCACGACGTTTAAGGTGTTGTCGCCGGCCGATGCCTATCGCAAAAACGAAGAGACCGGCATGTGGACTGACATGTCTGGCGACGCCGACTTTATGAAAGCCAAGGTTGCCGACGGTATTGACGTGCGCATTGTGGGCGTGGTGCGACCCAACGAGACGGCAAACGCGAGCGCATTGTCCCCGGGCATTGTCTATACGCATGCGCTGACTCGCCAGCTTATGGAGCGTGCTGCCGATTCGCAGATTGTGCAGGAGCAGCTTGCCCACCCCGAGACGGATGTCTTTACGGGCAAAACCTTTGACGAGTTGCAAGGCGAGGCCAAGCAAGGCGTGGATCTGGGCAGTATGTTCAGTGTGGACGAGGCGGCGCTGAAGAGCGCGTTCTCTCTCGATTCGTCTGCGCTCTCGGGCGCGGCCGGCGGTATAGACCTTTCTGGTATCGACTTGTCCGGGCTGGACCTTGACCTTTCGGGCGTTGGGAAGGACATCGACTTCAGCGACATCATGGCCAAAGCGCCGGCCCCAGATTTCTCGGGCATCTTTGACGGTCTTGAGCTCACGCCCGAGCAAATGCAGCAGGTGGGAGCGCTTGCCAACCAGCTGTTTGAGGGCTTTATGCAGTCCGATCAGTTTAAGGCGCTGTCGCCCGAAGATCTTAAGGATGCGTCAAAGCTTGCTGCCGCATTCTCAGCGTACCTTGAGAATGATGTCGCAGCCCAGCAATACCTGGCTCAGCTCAGGGCGCTTGGCGGCGATGCCCTGGCCGAGCGTCTGCAGCAGGTGATGGGCGACTATGTGCAAAAGCAGCTGGCTCCGTATTTGCAGCAGTCTATGGATCAGGTGATGAAGGCGGTCAGCGAGCAGATTGCCACGACGGTATCGTCCCAGCTCAAGGCGGGCGCGGCAGGGCTCATGGGCCAGATGGCGACGCAGATGTCATCGAGTTTTGCCAACCTGGCGAGCGCTATGCGTGTGGATGCGAGCGCCTTTGCGCGTGCCATCCATTTCAACATGGACGCCGAGGACCTGAGTTCGCTCATGATGGGCTATGCCAAGGCGTCGAAGCTCACCTACGACAACAATCTGACCACGTTGGGCTATGCGGACGAGGCAGACCCCATCTCGGTCAAGATTTTCCCGCGCGACTTTGAGGCCAAGGAGCGCGTACTCGATCACATCGACGCGTACAACAAGCAGGTCAAAGCCGCTGGCCACGATGAGCAGGCAATCTCGTACACCGACTACATGGGCATCATCATGGGCTCGGTAACCGACATCGTGAACACCATCAGCTTGGTGCTCATCGCATTTGTGAGCATCAGTTTGGTGGTGAGCTCCATCATGATCGGCATCATCACCTACATCAGCGTACTGGAGCGCAAAAAGGAGATTGGCATCCTGCGCGCGATCGGCGCGTCCAAGCGCAACGTGGCCAACGTGTTCAACGCCGAGACCTTTATCGAAGGCCTCATTGCCGGCGTCTTTGCCATTGTCGTCGTAGTGACCGTGAGCTTTCCGGTTAATGCCTGGGCACTTGCCGCCAAGCAGGTACCCAATCTGATGAGCCTGCCCCTGCGGGATGCGCTGATGCTCATTGCAATTTCTGTGTTGCTGACGGTCGTTGCCGGCCTGCTGCCGGCCCGCAGCGCATCCAAGAAAGACCCTGTGGAAGCCCTACGCTCCGAATAATGTGACAAAGGGACTGTCCCTTTGTCACATTGGGGGCCCAATTACCGTTCGGCACGTTAAGGGTCCCCGCTCCCCGCTTAACACTTGACGAAGAATCTCCATCTTTATATACCTATCGGTAGGCATATAGGTTGCATTGCCGATAGAAACGGAGTAACCATGACTCTCATCGCACCAGCCGAAAAGGACCGCCCCCGTGAGAGCGGCGCATTTGCTTGGATTGTCGTTATTGCGCTCGGTTTAATGTCTGCGGGAACAACCGGCACCTACAGCATCATTGCCGGCTCATTCATCGCTCCTGTATGTGAAGACCTGGGCTTTGACTACACTTCTTTCTCTTTCTATTTCACCGCGATTCTTCTTGGCCTTGCGCTTGGGCTTCCGCTTTTGAGTCGTTTCATTCCAAAAGTAATCGGCAAACCATGGCATATTTGCGTTGAACTCGTCCTTATTGCCGCCGGCGCCGCAATGGCGTTCTACACCGAGGTCTGGATGTTCATCGTCTCCGCCGCAGTGATCGGCATCTGCTTTTCGTTCACAACGGGTGTCTGCATGTCCGATGTCATTGACCAATGGTTCAGTAAATCGTCTGGTCTTGCCATCGGCCTTGCGTGGGGCGTTAATTCTCTCTGCACGCTGCTATTGAGTCCTGTCATTACACTGGTCATCGAGCAGCAAGGCTGGCGTACGGGTTACATCGTACTTGCGGCCGTTTCTGCAGCCATGATATTGCCCACAAGCGCATTTATCATTCGCCTTAAGCCTTCTGATCGCAATATGCTTCCGTACGGAGAGACTACCTCCGAAACCCATGAGAGCTACAGCGCCGATGAAAAGGAAGATGTCTCTTCGGGCATGGCGCTCCGCGATGCCGCGAAAACGCCATCTTTTATTCTCTGCGCCCTTCTGCTCTGCGTGGCGCAACTCACCTGCTGCATGAACCAGCTGTTCCCGACCTATGCAAGCGAGGTCGGCTTCAATCCCATCGTAGGAAGCTTAATGGTCTCGGCAGCTTCGTTCTCCGACATCTTCCTAAATCCCTTCGTAGGCAAAACATGTGACAAGCTCGGCTCTATTAAAGCAACGGTCGCGTGGACAGGTGTCAGCATTTTTTCGTTCCTGCTTCTCATCATTGGCGGAAGCAATGAGACTGTTTCAATCATTGCAGCTGGCGTAAACGACGTCATGTTCGCCATCGTTGGAACTGCAATGCCGATGATTCTCCTCTCGCTCTTCGGATCACGCGATTTTGGAAGGATCTATTCGATTATTTGCTCAGCGGGCTATGTTGTCGGAGCTTTCGGAATGCCAGTCATGATGAAGGTTTACGGTATGGCAGGGTCTTTCCAAGGAGTATTCGTCTTCTGTATCATCTGCAACCTTCTGATTGCGACATTTGCTTTAGTTTCCGGTCTCCTCAATAAGACTACCGCGAAATAACCTGACCAACGAACTGCCCTTCAGCCCTGTCATTTGTCTCCGCAAGTTAAAACGAAATTGGGGCCGATTCCAACATAGCTGGAATCGGCCCCAATTTCTATTCAACAACTTTTGCAATCATCGCGAACACGGGTTTCGAACCATTCCGCGACCTCGCAAGTCGTCGCATCGCGCTTGCCAAGGTGCCTCTGTTATTACGCGCCTATTTAAACATGAGTTCGACGATCCCTGCCCAAACAGCCTTTTCATCGATGTCTTCATCTTGGGCAACGGTATTGCTCGCTCCCTCAAGTACGGTGTAAAGAATCTGCACGTACAGCATGACGTCTGTTTCATCGGAAAACGCGCCAATTTCTAGGCCATGGAGAAGGATGTCTTTAAGCGCGTCCATAGTTCGGTTGATCGCCGTTGCCTGACGTTCCTGAACTGCAGGGATTCGATTTGCCTGAATACTGACCTCGGCCAGCACGCGACGGCGCTTTTCATCACTACGATAGCCACCTATAACCGAATTGCCGAGCTCGATAAGCGCCGCCTTGAATCCGTCCCTATCGACTATTAGCGAGTAGTCGCGCTGATAGTCGATAGTCGGAAACATACTATCTAAGAGCGTGGTGAAAATATCCTCTTTAGAGGGAAAGTAGTAGTACACCGATGGCTTGGATATACCGACACGGTCGCAGATTTTTCCAATGGACGCCTTGTCGTAACCGACTTCTGCCACAAGATCATACATTGCGTCCAATATTTTTCCCTTTGTGCTCACGCTTCACTTCTCCATTGCAAATCACTTCCGCATTGCCAACATTATTAAGAATGGCAACGGAACATCAATTCGTGTCCAAACACGACCACTATAAACGGTGAACGGTAGGTATCGACAGGCGAATGGCAATTATACAAAAACACCTACCGAACGGTAGGTATAGTAGTACTATAGCTGGTGTAACCCCGCTATTGTCGCGGCCGGACAGCATTGCGGGAAACCCGACGGAAGGACCAACCATGTACGAGAACTATCGTATGCCGGGCGAGTTTGAGAAACGCTCCAACGTCTATGTGACATGGCTTCCCGATTACATTCGCGCAGAGGGCTTCGATAATCGCCAGCCCTGCGTTGACGTAATTAAAGCTTTGCTTGAGTATGGCGACGTTACGGTCAACCTCAACTGTGGCACCCCCGGCTCCTACGAGGAAGCCTGCTCGCGCCTTAAAGAAGAAGGGGTGGATCTCGACCGTATCCAGATTACGCAGTTCGAAGACTCCAACTTCTACGTTCGCGACAACGGCCCCAGCATCATGGTCGACGACGAAGGCCATTCCTATATGGTCAACCCCGCTTGGACCTATTATGGCGTGTGGGACAAGAACTCCCCAGAGTGCCAGTCCGCACGCAGGGCAGCTGTTCACATGGCGGTTGCGCTCGGGTGCTTCGATATCGTCAATTCCGAAATGGTTTCGGAGGGCGGCGACCGCGAGTTTGACGGTCACGGCACCCTGATCGCCATCGAGGACACGGAATGCCGCAAGCGCAATCCCGAGTTCTCAAAAGAGGAAGTGGAGGCCGAGTACAAGCGCATCTACAACCTCAACAAGGTTATCTGGCTGCCGCAGCCTATGCTTGAGGACGACGACTATCGACTGGGCATCCTCGACGAGAAGGAAGATGGAACTCCTGTCTTCGGCATGAGCTTCGCCGCCCACATCGATGAGATGTGCCGCTTTATCACCCCGAACAAGATTCTTCTTGCCGAGGTATCCGATGAGGAGGCCGCCTCGAGCAAGGCGGGCGCGGAATCGCGTCGTCGCATCGACGCCGCCTACGAGATTCTACGCGCCGAGACGGACTGGGAGGGCAAGCCCTTCGAAATCGTCCGCATGCCCACTGCCGAGCCGATCGAGGTTGTCATCGCCCCCGGCGACGAGGACTACGAGCTGTATAAGGGCTTCATCGACGAAATGGGCGGCAAGTTCATGGATGGCACCCCTTGGCCCGAAGGCCCCGTTCACTTTTATGCCGCAGCAAGCTACTGCAACTTCCTCATCTGCAACGGCGTCGTTCTTGGCCAGCGTTATTACCACGAAGGCATGAGCGAAGTCGTGAAGGAGAAGGACGAGCAGGCCAAGGCGGTTCTTGAGAGCTGCTTCCCCGATCGCAAGGTCATCATGATCGACTCTCTCGCGCTTAACCTGTCCGGCGGCGGCGTGCACTGCTGGACCAAGGACGTGGCCGCCAGCTGCTAGCAAGTTCTTAAACTTGCGCTGCCTGATCCAAGCGCCACATTTACAGTCCCCGAGGGATATCCGTGTTTCCCTCGGGGGCGCATTCGACACTTACCATCAAACAATTGAAAGGAAATAGGCATGAACAACAGCCTTCGCGGTCGCGACTACCTCAACATCCACGATCTTTCCTCTGAGGATTTCCGTTACCTCATCGATCTTGCCTGGAACCTCAAGGCCCAGAAAAAGTCCGGTGTCGACCAGCGCTACTTCCCCGGCAAGAACGTTCTCGCCAACTTTGAGTGGGGCTCGACCCGCACTCGTTGCGCCTTTGAGACCTCTTGCAACGACCTGGGCATGGGCTTCACCTATCTGACCAACTCCCACATGGGCGATTGCGAGACCATCGAGGATGCCATGCGCGTCTTCAACGGCATGTATGATCTCATTGTCTATCGTGCACAAAAGGACGAGCAGTTCCTCTATGATGTCGCCGACTTGGTCGATATTCCAGTCATCAATGCCCTCACCCTCGGCGATCACCCGACCCAGATGCTCGCTGACGCTCTCACGATGGAGGAGCAGTGGGGTGGTCTGCGCACGAGCCGTGGCAAGAAGATGGCCTTCGTTGGCAACTGCGCCGGCGCCCCCGTGTGGTATGGCCGTCTGTGCGCGATGCTCGACATGGACTTCCTCGCCATCGGCCCCGACGACCTCCGTCACCAGATGTGCAAGGAAATGATCGAGGAGGTTGAGGCCTGCTACGCCAAGTACGCGCCTAACAGGACCTTCACCATCACCTCTGACCTTGATGCTCTGGACGGTGTCGACGTAATCGTTACCGAGGAGTGGCGCTACATCAACCCCGAGTGCGGCGACGAGGTTCTGGACCCCGACGACTACAACTCTTGGCTTGGCGACGCCGAGTCCCTGTACCCCTATCGCGTCACCAGTGAGCTGTGCAAGCGCACCAACAACCCCGACATCTTCTGCATGCACGAGCTCCCCTCTGTTCACAACGCAAATCACCGCGTTGGCAAGATGTTGCTCGACCAGTGCAAGAACGACCTGCATCGTGAAATCATCACCGAGGGCTTTGAGATTGCGGACGAGTGCTTTGAGGCCAACGCGTCGGTCATCTTCCGTGAGGCAGAGAACCGTCAGCACACCATTAAGGCCGTTATGTGCGCCCTTCTGGGTCTCTAGGAGCTGTATCAATGGAAAATGCAAAGTTAAAGAGCAGCAAGGTTTACGCATGGGTTCTCGTGATCGCGCTCGGCCTCATGTCTGCCGGTACGACCGGATCCTATAGCGTAATCGCTGGCTCCTTCGTCGCGCCCGTGTGCGAGGAGTTCGGATTTGACTACTCCATCTTCTCGTATTACTTCACTGCAACGCTCATTGGTCTTGCAGCGGCTCTTCCGTTTGTCGGAAAACTCATCCCCAAGGTTGTTGGCAAGTTTTGGCTCCCCGTCGTCGAGCTTATTCTGCTCGCCGCTGGCGCAGGCATGGCCTTCTACACCGAAGTCTGGATGTTCATCGCAGCTGGTGCTTTGATTGGCGTTTGCTTCGCCTTCACTACCGGCGTCGCCATGTCCGATGTTATTGACCAGTGGTTCAAAAAATCTGGCGGCCTGGCAATTGGTCTCGCTTGGGCAGTGAACTCGATTTACATGCTCATCATGAGTCCCGTCATCACCTCTGTCATTGAGGCTGCTGGCTGGAGGACTGGTTATCTGGTGCTCGCTGGCGTCTCCGCCGTGCTCATTCTTCCCGCTTCCATCCTGATCATCCGCTATAAGCCCCGGGACAAGGGCATGCTGCCCTATGGCTATGTCGAAGGCGAGACGGTCGCCGAGACCGAGGAGACGACCGAGGATAGTGCACGTGGCGTTAGCTACGCACGCGCTATTAAGTCGCCTGCATTCTTTTTCTGCATCGGCTTCCTCTGCCTCGTTCAGCTTACTTGCTGCATGAACCAGCTGTTCCCCACCTATGCCGCCGAGGTCGGCTTTAGCCCCATGGTGGGTGGCTTCATGGTTTCCGCCGCATCGCTGTTCGACCTGTTCCTCAACCCGATCGTCGGTACCACTTGCGATAAGTTTGGCAGCACCAAGGCCATTCTGAGCTGGCTCGCCGTCTCGATTCTCTCCTTTGTCATGCTCATGATGAGCAGCGGCAACTCGACGCTCAGCATTCTTGCTGCCGGTGTTAACGACGTCATGTACGTCATCGCCGGCACCGCTCTGACCGTTTTGGTGATGGACGTCTTTGGCTCCCGTGACTTTGGTCGCATCTTCGCGCTCATCTGCTCCGTGGGCTATATCGTCGGCGCCTTTGGCATGCCCGTCATGATGAAGGTATACGAGCTTGTCGGCTCCTTCCAGGGCGTTTTCATCTTCTGTATTGCATGCAACGTCATCATCGGTCTGTTCTTGCTGCTGGCAAAGAAGACTGGTAAGAGCCTCTCTTGGGACGAATAGTTCGATTCGTCTTAGTCATACGCTGTAGGAGTTAATCTGCAGCAGCTTTAGGGCATCGGCTAACGCCGGTGCCCTTTTTCATGGAATGTGACAAAGGGACAGTCCCTTTGTCACATTTGCGCCTAGCTCGTTTTGCCCATCAGCGTAATACGGACGCTTGGATGGGTGTACTCGTCAAACTCGTCCTCGGGATCCGTATCAAACGAGTAATACGTTTTGATGAGGTCGTCACTCGTCCTGATAGAGATTCTCTCGTAGAGTGAGCCGTTCAAAAATGCCTGCCTAAACTCTTTGGGGAGTTTCTGCGGTGCCAAGAGCTCGGGGCTCACCGTCTTGACGTCAACGGTTTGAACGGCAGAGGAAAGCTCGTCAAGCTCGCGTTCGATGCGGGCAAGGTTATCCTCGAGGCTCGCGCTGGGGTCGACCTCTGCCGCGTAGCTCACTTCCTTGAGCGTCCCCTTGTTGTCAAAGTCCAGATACGTATAGGTCTTCTGGGCGTCGGAGTCGCCTTCGTGCAGATAGCCGCGGACATGATAGCCGTAATCTTGATATCGCTCGTAGGGGTCATCGGCGGACACGTACTCGCATGCGGGCTCTAATGCTTTGCGGGCGATGGCGATCTGCTCGGCCGCGGCCGCGGCGTTCTGTTGCATCTCGATGTTTCCCTGCGCCAGCTGCGGGATATAGGCACCGCACACGATTGCGAGGGGCAGTGCCACAAGCGCGACGATCCACTTTTTTGCACGGGGGATAGGCACGCCACAGGCCTCTGCCATGGCCTTTGCGTTGGCAAAGCTTTCGGCAAGCACGTCTGCCGCGGTGGCGACGGCGCCTACGGCAGCGGCGACTTCTGCCGCGCCGCCCAGGTTGCGTGCGGTCTCGTTGTCGCTGTTCTTGAGCAGGCGCGCGGCGGCCTGCGTACCGATAACACCTGCGATTTGTGCCGAGCGGTCTTTCTCAGCCTGCTCAACGACGAGTCGGAGCTGCATTTCTTTCCACTGCTTGCCGCGCATGCCAAAGCGCGGCGCGAGCGCGCAGTAGCAGAAGATGGCGAGCTCGACGGCGGTGAGCGCCAAGGCGGTCATCATGCCCGTCTCCTGGAAGCTTTCATGATGGAAGACGATATCGTCAATCATTTCGAAGGGAATGATCAAAAAAGGCAGCACAAACGCCATGGCAAGCGCCGCGCCGGCAACCTTGGGACAGATGCAGTATCGCTGGATGCGCTTGCGTTCTTGTTCGGAAAGTGTAGCCATAGCTGCTCCTTGGTGTCGAGGCGGTCGTTGCGGCGCATGGGGTGCGGGGCGCATCAGTTTGAGCTAGCGCTGGATAAGAACATAGAGCAAGATGCTCATCGCGATGAGCAAGAAGCCTGCGATGTTAAACATCAGTGTGGCAAAGTTGCCCACGATGGGGCGTTCGACATAGCTTTTGTCTGGGTTGCTGGGGTTGTAGTACACGGTCATTTGGCTACCGAGGGGCCAAAGCTGCTCCGCGAGGGTGCCTAGGCGGGCGATGGGGCCTGTCTGCACGTGCAGCCAGCCCTTGGCGTCTTCGTAGGCGGTGGCTTGCGTGCGGATGGGGAGTCCCGACAAGCTTTTGGTCTTTATGCCACGGAATTGTTTTTTCGCGCGGTATTGCGTGCCGTCGACGGCGTATTCCAAAACGGGATACATCCTGCCTTCGCCCATAAAGCGATGGTCGATGACCGTTCCCATGGTCACGGCGGTACAGGCCTTGGCTTTCTTGCGAGCGGCGGCTTTCATGAGCGCGCTCACTCCGATAAGCAGGATGCCGATGCCCCCAACCAAGATGAGCGCGAGCAGGGATATCTGCGACGTGGTCACGGCGTTCTCCTTTGGCGCGATACCGTCATATGTGACTCAGTATAGAGAACCCCCGCCCTCGGTGGGCGTATTATGTGACAAAGGGACAGTCCCTTTGTCACATTGATTTGAGAATGGATGTTGATGTATTTATCGCTGGCTCCTATGGAGGGGATTACCGGGCATGTGTTCCGTCGCGTGCATGCGGAGTGCTTCGGCGCGCTCGATTGTTATTACACGCCGTTTTTGCCGCCGCCGCGGGTGGGCAATCGCTTTGGCGGCAAGGCGTTTAAAGAGGTCGATCCTGCCAACAACCAGGGACTTAACGTGGTGCCCCAGCTGATGTCCAAGAATGCGGACGAGTTTGTGTGGGCGGCGCAGGTGCTTGCCGATATGGGTTACCGCGAGGTCAACCTCAACCTTGGCTGCCCTTCGGGTACGGTGGTCGCGAAGGGCAAGGGTTCGGGCTTTCTGCGCAATTTGGATGAGCTCGAGGTGTTCTTGAGCGACGTGTGCGAACGCTCGCCCTTGCCGGTGTCGGTCAAGACCAGACTGGGGCTCGAATGCGATGACGAGTACGAGCGCGTGCTCGACCTCTATTGCCGAATGCCGCTGGCGGAGTTGATCGTGCATCCGCGCGTGCAAAAGGACCGTTATACGGGCTCACCGCGCAAAGAGTTTTACGGCGAGACGCTGGAACGGGCGCCGTTCCCCGTGGCCTATAACGGCGACATCTTTGATCTTGAGGACATGGATGCGCTGGTGAAGACCTATCCCGGAACACGCCACGTAATGTTGGGGCGCGGCTTGCTTGCGAATCCCGCGCTGGCTCGCATGGTTAAGGGCGACCCTGCCGCTACCGCCGCTGAGCTGCAACGCTTCCATGACATGCTGTTTGCGGCCTATGCGGACGAGATTGGGGGCAACGCGGTCTTTCGCATGAAGGAGTGGTGGTTCTACGCCAAATGCGCCTTCGCCGATCCCGCGACCGTTCACAAACTCGTACGCAAGACCAAAAAGGTCGATGAATACCGTGCCGCTGTCGACCGTGTCTTTCGCGAGCAGCAGCTTGCGCCCATCGCCCGCTTTTGTGGCTAAATGATCCCTTGGGGACGGAGAAGAACGGATCGCCTGTGCCGGACCCATGCAAAAAACTGTACGCCAGCATCCAAGGATGTCGAAAAATATCGTTTTTGGATGCTGACGTACATGTTTGGTTCGGCAGGGGACTAGGCAATCATTGCATCGAGTGTAATGAGTTCCCTGAGTCGCTCCGTGCGCGTTTGCCCATGGCGCTTTGCCTTTGCGTCAAATGCTTCAAGAACCGATTCGCCCACACGTGCCGATAAAACAACGCTTGGTTCATCGGAAATCGGCGGCCTTCCCAACTTGACGGTGTGGCCCTTCGGCCACTCATCTTTTTCGTATGCCGCTGCGGCTTTTTCTAGCTCACCGGGAGCAAACCCCATCATCTTTTCGAGCTGTTTAGCGTCCATAGCGCCTCCTATCGATCGATTCCGATTTCCCTGAGCACCTTGCGCGTAGGAGGGACAAGGGCGTGGTAAATGATGTAACCATCCCGATCGGGGCAACATCGAGCGATGAGCTCCATGAGGCGGCTTCTCTTTTTGTATACAATTTTGTAGACAAAAATACAAGTAACTAGTCATTTAAGAACGTCCCCAACGACTGCCCACAAATAGCTGTACGTCAGCATCCAAAGATGTCGAAAAATATCGACTTTGGATGCTGACGTACATGTTTGTGCCGTATGGGTTTGTGCGTTGGGGCCGGCCGACCGCAATAGAACGCTAGAGCAGGTTCTTCTGTATCCACGCGATGATGTCGCCCGACTCGTAGAGTGGCGTGCCGTCAATGAACAGGCAGGGAACTTGGCGCTTTCCGCCGACGGCGATGAGCGTCTGCTCGGCATCGGAATCGGTCGAGATATTACGCTCGGGGATGGTCACGCCGTTATCGGCCAGGAAACGCTTGACCTTTATGCAATACGGGCAGCCGGTCATAACGTAGAGCGCGAGCTCGTGATCAGTAGCCATAGGTCTCCAATCGGTTGAGGTTTCGATTGAAATACCCAAAGCCGCCGCGGTCTATGCACGCGTCAACGACGACTCGATTGCCTGTACCAGAAACGCCGTGGCGCCGGTGCTGCAGGGCTTGTCGTAGTAGTCAACAAAGCGCTGGTCGGCAAGATAGCCGTGGGCGAGGCCCAAGTACGCCTCGTCTTGGGGCTCGCATCCCCAGTTGAGAGCAATCCAGCGACGATGCATCGCGACAAGCTTGCGAGCCTCGCTTCCATCCGGTTCGCCGTCGCTCATGGCAATCGAGAGCTGGCCCAGAATAGCGCGTTCAAGTTCCTTCATGTCGTTCCATGTCTGAGGATCCATATCCAGTAACGTTTCGTTTGCTGCATCGATAGCCTCATCGCCATAGCGCGCCCGCGCTTCGGCGCCGTAGCGCTCCTCGTTTTCTTGCACGGCGCGCCAGCGTTCCAGTTGCGGCAGCACGGCGCCCATGAGCGAGACAGCTTCGTCGAGCGACATACCGGTGTTTTGTGCCAGGCGCGGGGCACAATCCTCGATCATTGCCTCCATCGTAGTGTCGTAGGTGTACTTGCCGTGGTCGTAGCACCACTTGCAGTAATGATCGGTCGCGGTGCCCGCAGCATCGGTGCCGCAGTCGTCGGGTGTGAGCACCATGCCGCAGCTCTGGCAATAGTGCTCGGGCATTTCGAGCAGGTGGGACAGCGGTTCTCCGGTTACGGCGGCAATGAGCTTCATCATGTCGATGCCCGGGGTGACTTCGCCGCGCTCCCAGCGGCTGACGGCTTGGCGCGTGACATAGAGCTTGGCGGCAAGCTGCTCTTGGGTAAGGTTGTTGGCGCGACGGACGGCGATGAGTTTTTCTGCAAAGGCCATAACGGCTCCTTTCTGCTGCTTGTTGGCTTAAGCATACGCGGCGGCCGACGCCCTTCCAAGCAACCGTTGGTTGCAAAAGGGGCGGTCGCGGTGAGGGATTACGCGCATCGCGCATGCCCTCATGCCGTACAATGACCGGCATGAAACCTATTGCACACATACATACCGACCTGCCGCAAAAGTTCGGCATCCCGCGCAACAGCTTTTTGGCGCCCCATCTTGAGGGACGCATCGTCTTTGAGCCGGAATTTGCCTCCAGCGCGGCAGTTGAGGGTCTGGACTCCTTCTCTCACCTGTGGCTGCTCTGGCGCTTTGAAAACGGAACACCCGGCGGCGCGGCCGAAGACATCGCCGCCGATGCCAAGACACAGGATAGGTCCGGCACCAACGCCAAGTGGTCGAAGACCGTGCGTCCGCCGCGCTTGGGTGGAGCCGAGCGCGTGGGCGTATTTGCCACGCGCAGCCCGTTTCGACCTAATCCCATTGGGCTTACCTGCGTCAAACTCGATCATGTCGGGCTTACCGACGATGGCCCCATCATCCATGTGCTAGGGGCCGATCTGCGTGACGGCACGCCCATCTACGACATTAAGCCCTACATTCCGTTTGCGGACTGCCACTCGGATGCGACCGGCGGCTGGATTGAGGATGCGCCGTGGCAAGAGCTCGACGTTGACTTCCCGCAAGCGCTGCAGGAGATGGTCCCGCCCACGAAGCTCCCCGGGTTGGTCGAGGTCCTTCGCCAAGATCCGCGCCGCGCGGGTAGCAAGCACGAGCCAAACCGCATTTACCACTTGGCTTACGCTGGGCTCGACATATCCTTTACGGTTGACGGATCCAAGTTGACGGTAACCGCCGTCAACGACGCGCGGGACTAGCCAGCCATTCGATGGCGCTCGCCAAATTCAACGCCAAACCCCGTGCCAAAATCGCCCACGCTGGTGGACAATAACGCCTATCAAAACAATCCGCTTTGCACGGGAGCTCAGCATGAAATACGACTTTACTTCGCTTATCGACCGCCACGGCATGGACGCCATCGCCGTTGACTCCTGGGGCGAGATCCCTGGCATGGCTCCGAACGCGCCCGACGAGGGCTTCGACCGCATCCCCATGTGGGTGGCGGACATGAATTTTGCCACGGTGCCCACGGTCCAGGAGCACATCATTCAGCGCGCCCAGCATCCCATGTTTGGCTATTTCGATCCGCGCGACGAGTACTTCGACCGCATCATCGAATGGCAGAGCCGACGTAATGGCGTCGAGGGTCTGCTCCCGGAGCATATCGGCTACGAAAACGGCGTGCTGGGCGGTGTCGTGTCGACCCTGCGGGCGTATGTCCAGCCGGGCGATGCGGTGCTGGTCCACAGCCCTACCTACATCGGCTTTACCAAGTCCATCGAAGCCGCGGGCTATCGCATTGTCCACAGCCCGCTTAAGCTCGACGACCAGGGCGTGTGGCGCATGGACTTTGAGGACATGGAACGCAAGCTCACCCAAAACCACATCCACGCCGCGGTGTTCTGCTCGCCGCACAATCCTTGTGGCCGCGTATGGGAGCGCGACGAGATCGAGCGCGCCATGGACATCTATCGCCGGCACGATTGCGTGGTGATTTCGGACGAGATTTGGTCCGACATCATCTTGCCCGGTCACAAGCATATCCCGACGCAGTCGGTGAGCGAGGATGCCCGCATGCGCACGGTCGCCCTCTATGCGCCCAGCAAGACGTTTAACCTGGCGGGCCTGGTCGGCAGCTACCACATCATCTATAACGAGACGCTGCGCGACCGCGTGTGCGCCGTGTCCAATAAGACCCACTACAACGAGATGAATGTCCTTTCGATGCATGCGCTTATCGGCGCCTACCAGCCGCAGGGCTACGAGTGGCTCGATGAGCTCAACGAGGTTATCGAGGGCAACATTGACTACTTCTGCGATTACGTGGACGAGCATTTTGAGGGCGTGTCCTATTCGCGCCCGCAGGGCACCTATATGGTGTTCCTGGACTGCACGGAGTGGTGCTGCGTGCATGGGCACGATATTCAGTGGCTGCTCGACGAGGGGGCGCGTGTGGGCGTGGGCTATCAGGACGGCCGTCCATTCCATGGACCTTGCCACATTCGCGTGAATCTGGCGCTGCCGCTTTCGCGTGTAAGGGAGGCGTGCGACCGCTTGGACCGCTACGTTTTTAATGCACGGTAAGTGAGTGCTGCATGCGGGGCTGTCTGCCAGATTGGCTGGAAGGCCCCGTATGGTAAAGCATCTGTAACCATTGAGCGCAAGCGCGGTTTTGTCTGCTAATATCTTTGCTCTTGAGTCTGTAAACAGGATCGTCTGGAGCTCGATGAAAAGACCTCGTCGCTCGGCCGCCATATCGTTGTTTGTTGCGCTTGCAGTGGTGGGCGCCTTTGTCGTGGCGATAGCTGGCTGTTCCGGGTTGAATGATGGGGCCGCGGCGTCTGCATCAGAAGGCGCAGCCGCCTCGCAGGTCAAAGACGACAACCTTAAGACGCTCAACGTTGGCAGCGACCTCTATCCACCGTTTGTGTATAGCAACGAGTACGGCGATATTGTTGGCCTGGATGTCGATATTTTGACCGAGGCTTTGGGCCGCATTGGCTACAAGCCAAAGTACCAGCTGATCGACTGGGAAAAGAAGAAAGAGCTGCTGGCGAGCGGCGAGCTCGATTGCGTCATGGGCAGCTTTAGTATGACGGGCCGCGAAGGCGAGTATCGCTGGGCGGGGCCGTACCTTGCGAGCCGACAGGTGGTTGCTGTCGATCCCGAAAGCGATATCTACACGCTTGCCGATCTTGAGGGTAGGGTCGTGGCGGTCCAGTCCACCACCAAGCCCGAATCGATTCTGCTCAATCACACCAATGAAAACGTTCCGCAGATTAAGGAGCTCTACAGCTTTTCGGACCGCTCGTACCTGAACCCGGCGCTTGTCGAGGGCCTAGTCGACGCCATCGCCGCGCATGAGTCCTCGCTGCTCACCTACGAAAAAGACTATGGCGTGACGTATCGCATTTTGTCTGAGCCGCTGCTAGAGGTTGGTTTGGGCACCGCTTTCGATATCAACGACACACGCGGCATCGACGTTAAGCTCACCCATGCCTACCAAGAAATGCTTGCCGATGGCACCATGGAGCGCCTGGTGTCAAAGTATTTTGATGACCCTTCGCCCTTTTTGAATGTGGAGGGCCTGTCATGATTGATGCGTCCGACCACACCGCTCAGGAGCGGGGCGATCGTTCGGCACGGGAATGGCTCATCGTCGTCCTGTTGGGGATAGCGCTCTCGATTGTTGCCGGCGTGACGAGCTACGCCTACACGACAGCTCAGGCCGAGCAGCGCTTTGCCGACGTTGTCGATTACGTGGCGACACAGAGCCTTTCCTACGATGCGTTCAACAGCGCCTATGCGACCAAAAACCTGATTCGCGTTATGGAGATCGCCGGAGAGGCGGCGCGCGATATGGAGCGCGACGGCTCGGTGGATAACGCTACGTTGGAGCAATATGCTGACCAGTTTAATGTGACAGCGCTGATCGTAACGGATGCATCGGGCAACTTGGTGTCCGAGTCCTCGAAGGATGACGTGGGCTACGAGTCGCTCGCCGCGAATCTCAAAGAGGCGCCTGTGCTGGAGGTGGCAGCCCATCCGCTTAAGTCCTATACCGCTCGCATTACGCTTGCGGACGATTCGGTCGCAGACATTGGCTGCGTGGCCCGGCGGGACGGTGAGGGCATCGTTGTCGCGGTGAGGCACCAGAGCGCCAAGGCGGTCGCGAGCAATACGCTCAAGTTGCAGAGCTTGCTCGATGGTTATGAGACCATCGATAGCGGCAATATCGTGATCGAAAACGACGGTAAGGTCGTTGCGACCAACGCTGTTGAGCCCGCCGTGTCAGGCGTGTTCGATTTGCCTGCGACGGATGCCATCGTTGTCAACGGCATTAAGGAGCGTTGCCTGGCTGGTAAGGTCAGATTGGTTAACGACAGCGGTGAGTGGTATCTGGGCACATTTGGTAAAGCGCGCGATTTTTACGTGTACACCTATGCTCCCGCGCAGCGTTACTTTGAGGTTGTTGCCGCTGTTGTTGCCAGCGTGTTGGCACTCTACGGCGGTGTTATAGCCACTGTTGTGTTGGTGCGCCGCCGCGCCGAGAGCCAACGCTTTGCCGACCTGTTGCTGCAGGAGCGCGACTATGGCGACAAACTGGCAAAAGCGGCGCGCGAAGCTTCGTCTGCCAACTCTGCAAAGACGGAGTTCCTGCGTCGCATGAGTCACGACCTGCGCACGCCCATCAACGGCATTCGCGGTATGGTCGAGGTGGGCAATGCCAACGCGGACGACTTGCAAAAGCAGACTGAGTGCCGCTCAAAGATCTGGACGGCGTCGGGACTGTTGCTCGACCTTGCGAACGAGGCACTCGATATGAGCCGCTTGGAGAGCGGGCAGGTCGACCTGAATCTCGTGCCTACAGATATGGTGGCCCTCAACCGTGAGGTGTGCGATATTCTGGAGCGCCAAGCCGAGGAGCGCCTGGTGACAATTATCTGCGACCAACGGACTCTTGATCATCCCTATGCCCGGGTGAGCGTGACGCACCTCAAGCGTCTGTTGCTCAATATTGCCGGTAATGCCGTCAAGTACAACCGCCAGGGCGGCTATGTTCGCCTGACATGCCGCGAGGTGGAGCCGGTGGACGGTGTCCCCGTCTATGAATACACGATCGCCGATAACGGCATTGGCATGAGCGAGGAGTTTCAACAGCACCTCTACGAGCCGTTCAGCCGCGAGGAACAGCAGGTGGAAGGCGCTTCATCGGGAACTGGCCTGGGCGCGTCTATTGCCAAACAGTTGGTCGAGCTTATGGGCGGAACCATGAGCTTTACGAGCGCCTTGGGGCGGGGGACGACGTTTACCATTTGCCTGCCGTTTGAGAAGTGCAAGAGTTCCGAGATTCCCCAGGCAGTTCGCGTGGATGCAGGCGACAGCGACGTGATCCAGGGCCTGCGTGTTTTGCTCGTAGAGGATAACGACCTGAATGCCGAGATCGCACAGTTTACGCTCGACCGCGCCGGTGCCGTCGTGACACATGTTAAAGATGGCGAGTCTGCCGTCGAGACGTTTGCCGCGAGCGCGCCGCACGAGTACGACGTGGTATTGATGGACATCATGATGCCCGGCATCGATGGCCTTGAGGCCACGCGTCAGATTCGAGCGCTCGATCGCGAGGACGCCGCGACCACGCCGATTATCGCCGTGAGCGCCAATGCCTTTGCCGACGACCGTAGGCTTTCGCGCGAGGCGGGCATGAACGCGCATCTGAGCAAACCCGTGAGTTCTCAGGATCTCGTTGAGGCGCTTGCGCACATAGCCGCCGACGCTTCATAAACAAATAGCTCGGTTCCAATACTGGTTGGAACCGAGCCATTTTGCTATTTGCAGGACCTGTTTTTGGGCTTACTTTTCATGGATCTGCTTGCCGCAAAGATGCTCAATCGAAATCTCGTAGAGTTGGACGCCCTTGATGTCTTTGGCGATTTCCTCTTCAACTTCTTCGGCAGAGGGGTAGTACTTAAGCGCGAGCTGGCGGACTTTGTCCTCGATAAACGCAGGTGTCTCATCTACCAGACGGCAACGACCAAAGACCACGGTGCTCATAACATAGGGAGCCCAGTCATCGTCCTTGTACCACTCGTTGCCGTAAACGGTAAAGCAGACTTTATCATCACGCCTGAGTGAATCGACCTTGTGGCCAGCCTTGGCACCATGGAAATAAATCTTGTCGTGCTCGGCGTCAAAGAAGTAGTTGACGGGAATGGCATACGGGTAGCCACCATCGCCGTTGACGGCAAAGACACCGCGCTTGCAGATAGCGAGCAACTCGCGCGCTTCCTCGTCAGTGATGGCGCGTTTCTTTCGACGTAAGGGCCTAAACATCGTTGGCTTCCTTTCTAACTGTGCATGGTGGGTGGGCACAAACTATAGCGAAACAGTTCCGTTTTTCTTGATGCGGGCGAGGATGTTTTTGAGCTTGTTAAAGTCGAGCGGTTTGGGCAGATGGGCGTTCATGCCGGCATCGTGTGCCGCCTTGGCGTCCTCGGCAAAGGCATTGGCGGTGAGCGCGATGATGGGGATGTCGGCTGCATCGGCCTTCTCGCTCAGACGAATCGCGCGAGTTGCCTCGTAGCCATCCATGCCCGGCATCATGATGTCCATCAGGATCGCATCGAAGCTGCCGGCGGGACGACTAGTGTATAGTTCGACCGCTTCTTTGCCGTCGGCGGCGCGAGTTACGACGATGCCTTCGCTTTCGAGCAGGGCCTGGGCAATTTCGGCATTGAGCTCGTTGTCTTCGGCCAAAAGAACGTTCATGCCGGCAAGCGAGCAGCTGATCGCCTGCTCGTCCGCACCTTCTCTTGCCTGAGGGTTCTTGTCGATATCGAGCGGAATCTGGACGTTGAACGTACTTCCCATGCCGACCTCGCTCGAAATCTCAATCGTGCCGCCCATCATGTCTATGAGCGATTTGACGATCGGCATGCCCATGCCAGTTCCCTGAAATTTACTGCGGGCATCGTTGCCCTCTTGGGCAAACGGTTCGTAGATGTGCTTTAGAAACTCGGGCGACATGCCGATGCCGGTGTCCGAGACGCTAAAGCAAAACACGGCGTGCTCGTCGTCGACCGGTTTGATGGTCGATGAGAACGTGACGGTGCCTCCGTGCTTGTTGTACTTGATGCTGTTGTCGAGCAGGTTGACAAGGATCTGCCGAATATGGGTGGGGCTGCCGATCATATATTGGTCGACAGCGTAGGGCTCGCTGGTGTCGAGCATGGTTATGCCGCGGTCCGATGCGCGGAGCTTGCACAGTACGAGCGCATTGTCGCACAGCTCTTTAAGGTTGAATGATTCGTGCTCGAGCGTCACTTTGCGCTCCTCGATCCTGCCCATCTCGAGGATGTCGTTAATCAGTGACAGCAGGTGATTGGCGGCAACGCGCGCCTTGGCGCGGCTTTCGCGGGCGACCTGCATGTCGCCTTCTCTCAATTCCTCAATTTCGATAAGGCCCAGGATGCCGTTGAGCGGCGTGCGGATGTCGTGGCTCATGCGCGTGAGGAAAGCGGTTTTGGCGGCGTTGGCGGCATCGGCTTTCTGCCGTTCCTCCTGTGCGCGGTAAAGCGACCAGACAAGGATGACGATGCCGGTGAGCAAAATGCAGATGACGACTGCCGCAATGACGATGCGGTTGCGGTAGAGAAGTCGGAACGCATCCGATTCTTGCGCCGAGTACGATGTGGGGAAATAGCTGTTTGCAGAGAGCGATTCACCTGCATTGACGATGCCCTTATTGATGATTCCCAGCAGCTCGGGCTTGCCGCGCGAAATTAAACACGATAGTTGTGCCGTGTTGGTGAGTTCCTGTGTTTCGAAATCCTCGATGTCGTAGATGTCGCGGAGAGTTTCCAGGCGCGTGCTGGGGACAATGATGCAACGTGCCTTCCCCTCATCGAGGGCTTTGAGCACCTCGCCGTCATTCGAATACTCGGTTACCGTTGCGTTCGGAAAGAGACTTTCGAGCTCAAAACGGTTAACGATTGTGCTCTTTGTACAAGCGATGTTCTTAAGGTCGCTGTTCAGGTTTTTGCCACTGTGAATGGCGGTCAGCGAAACCGTTCCCATCGAGTTTGACTGGATGACCCCTGTCTGCTCGGCGAGCCAGTAGTCGCGAAACAACGGCAGGGCGACATCGATGGTCCCGTTGGAAAGGGCTTTGATCATTTGTTTGTTGCTCGAGAGTGCGATTGTTTTGACCGTAATGCCAAACTTGTCGTGCAACGTCGTTGCAAGCGAGGCGAGCGACCCTTCCATCTCGCCGTCGTCATTTTGCGTACAGTAGGGAAGTTGGTTTTTAAGATAGCCGATCGTGATGGTATTGCCGTTTTCTTTGAGCCAGGTGGTCTCGGGGCCGGTGAGCGATGACGAGCCACTGTTTTGGGTCGAGTAACTCGATTTGACTTCCTCGTTATAGCGCGGGTTATCGCGGGCGATGGTCGTCATGGCGGCGTTGATGTCGTTCATCAGATCAGGGCGGCTTTTGGGAACGGCAAAATAGTAGTCGCTCGAGCCTACGTAGAACATGGGTGACGCATCGGGCGACGAAATGGTGTCGTTCATGATGACGGCGTCGACCTCGCCGTCTGCAAGCGCCTCAAAGAGGGCACTGCCGGTGTCGATTTCTTTATAGGTGCAGGTAACGCCTTCGTCGGCGAGCCACTGCTGGCCGACGATAGTTTGCATAACGCCAGAGTTGCAGCCGATGGTGAGGCCTTGGAGCGCCTGGGGGTCACCCTTGGCCAGGTCGTCGCGGTCGGGCCTGGCGTAGATGTAGTAGCGCTCGGTGCCCTCGGGGTTCGAGGAAAAGAGCAGCTTCTGCTCGCGTTCTGCCGAATACGAGATGTTGGGCATGAGGTCGATTTCGCCTGCCTCGAGCATGTCCATAAGCTCGGAGAAGGTGCCGCTAACGTATTCGTATTGCCAGCCCTTTGTGTAATACGAGAGGGTCTGGAGGTACTCGTAGCCCCATCCCGAGAGGCGCTCGCCCGGCGTGCCTTCCTGGAAGCCTTTGTTGTTGACGAGCCAGCCAACGCGAACCGTCTTGACCTGCTGGTCGGAGTCGGCGGCAAAGGCTGGGGTGGGCATGACGGCGCTCAGTAGTGTGAGCGCAGCAAGCGCGACAGCTAGGGTGCGATATAGAGCTAAGCGAAGGACGGCGGAAGGTTTCACAGGCAATCCTATCGAGTCGAGATAATACCGCATAAGGATACCAGCTCAGCTTGCCTAACATCCGGCACTTAGGGACGTTCCCAATCTGTCCGGCAGTTGTAGTAGTCATTGGGGACGTTCTTAAACGACTAGTCGCCGGGGACACTCTTTGCCGGAGTTGGCACTTAGGGACGTTCCTTATGTGCCGGCAGTTGGGGACAGTCCCTTTCTGCCAGCACAAAAGGAGCGTCCTCGAGTGTCGAGTGTGGGACAATACCGAACGAACATGATTGGGCGCTTGGGAAAAGGGGTCGCGATGAACAAGTTGAGGACGCTTGCCGACGTGTTGCGCCAGGCTGGCTTTGCGCGCATCACGGGCCTGTTTCTTGTGTTCTATCTGCTGTGCTCGACGGCCGTCTGGCTGTCCGAGCCCACGACCCTCACCTTTGGCGATGGACTTTGGTTTAGCTTTGAGACGGTCTCGACCATCGGCTTTGGTGACATTCCGGCCGAGACACCGGTTGCCCGCGCGATTACCGTCGTCTTGAGCGTCATCAGCATCTTCTACATCGCCATGCTTACGGGCGTGGCGGTGAACTACTGCAATACGCTCATCAAGATGCGCCAAAAGGACACCATGGCGCGCTTTATGGACGATCTTGAGCATTTGGAAGAGCTCGATCGTGACGAGCTCGCCGATCTTTCGCGTCGCGTGCGCGAGTATCGTCGACGCCAGCGCTAGAACGGGCGCCGTGCGTCACGATGAGGGGGACTGAATATGAATATCACCGTGTATCTGGGTGCCAGCGTCGGTAATGACCCGGCGTTTCTGCCCGCGGTGCAGGAGCTGGGCAACTGGATTGGCGCTAACGGACACGCGTTGGTATACGGCGGGTCCAAGTCGGGCTTGATGGGCGCGCTCGCCGATAGCGTGCTCGATGCCGGTGGACACGTGACGGGCGTGGAGCCGAGCTTTTTTATCGAGGCCGAGTTTCAGCACGATGGCATCGACGACCTCATCGTGACGAGCGACATGGCCGAGCGCAAGGCCAAGATGATCGAGCTTGGTGATGCCTTCATTGCCTTTCCCGGCGGGACGGGTACGCTCGAGGAGATTGCCGAGGTCATGTCGGCCGTGTCGCTGGGGCATCTGAGCGCGCCGTGCATCCTGTATAACCTGGACGGTTACTACAACGATCTCAAGGCGCTGCTCGGACGCATGATTGATAAAGGGCTTTCGAGCCCGAGGCGCCAGCACGGCATCTACTTTGCCGACGATTTGCGCGAGATTGCCTCGATTATCAACGGATAAGTCTTGAGCCTGCCCCACTATGACTCCCAATGGTGCCGTTTGCGGCGCAGACGGTTGGCTCGTTCGGGTAACGCTCGCTCTACAATAAAACGTATCTTTGCCGAATTTGACCACGGGAGGTCCCGATGGATAGTCTTGCAAAACCCAAAAACCGTGCGCTGTTTTTAGTTAGCGTTGCCGTGACCGGTGCGTTCGCAGGCGCCGCGGTCTGGCTGTTCTTTTTTGCGATGGAGCACGGTGTCGACTATCTATGGACCGAGATTCCGCACGCGCTGGGCGTCGCTTCGCCTGAGCTCGCGAGCGGCCCGTTCGGTTTTCTGCCGTACCCGTTTTTTGTCTGCTTGCTGGGCGGCCTGCTGATCGGTCTGTACGAAAAGATTACGGGCACCAAGACCGATGACCTCAACCAGGTGATGGCCAAGGTTAAACAAGACGGTCGCTACCCGTACGACAACCTCGGCAAGCTTTCGCTTGCGGCATTGCTGCCGCTGCTGTTTGGCGGAAGTATTGGACCGGAGGCCGGCCTGACCGGAGTTATCGCGGGTCTGTGCAGCTGGGTCGGCGACCGCATGCGTCGCTTTGGAGCTGAGTTTAGGGAGCTCACGCTGCTGGGCACCCAGGCTGTCCTGACGGCGCTCTTTACCGCGCCCGTGTTTGGCTTTGTGGCGCCGCTCGCCGGAAGTGCTGACGGTCAGGGTGCCAATGACGATGAGTCCGCGTCTGACGAGATCACCATAAAGCTTCCCAAGGCGCAAAAGACCGTGGTCTACGGTATCGCGATCGCTGGCGGTTTGGGCACCTACCTGCTGCTTGGCCAGCTTGTGGGCGGCGGCATGGGTATGCCGAGGTTCGAGGCCGCGCAGGTGGGCAACCTCGAGCTTGCTTGGCTTATTCCCCTGGCGCTCGTCGGCACGGCCTGTGGCTGGCTGTACTTTGTCTCGGGGCACGCGAGCGAGGCGTTGGCCCACGCCATAGGGGAGCGCCCTGTCGTCAAGGCCATGCTGGCCGGTTTGGCGCTCGCTATCTGCGGCACGGTCCTGCCCTACACCATGTTTGCTGGCGAGACGCAGGCCGACGTGCTCATGGAGACCTATATGACCATTCCCGCCGGTGTGCTCATTGCAACTGGTCTTATCAAGGCCATGCTGACGCCCGCCCTCATCAACCTGGGCTGGCGCGGCGGTCACTTCTTCCCCGTTATCTTCTCGGGCGTGAGCCTGGGCTACGGCCTTGCCGTCCTTACGGGCGCCGATCCGGTCTTTTGCGTCGCCGTCTGTACCGCCTCGACGATGGGTGCCGTCATGCGTCAGCCCGTCATGGTCGTGGGCCTGCTGCTCATGTGCTTCCCGCTCAAGGGCATTGTCTGCATGATCATCGCCGCCGTCATCGCGGCAGGCATTCCGCTGCCCAAGCCGCTGCGCAAGTAGCACGATAGCGCGTGCCGGGGATATGCCATTTGTCACGGATTTGCGGGGGGGGCGATCGCGTCCTTCGTGGATTGAGACTCGCGTGCCTACAGGTCGTGTACTCGATAAACCTTGGTGCTGACGGTGCAGCTGATTGCGCATAGCGCGAGGGCCAGCACGGCAATTCCTGCGCACAGACAGCCCAGAACGGCAGGATCGGGATTTGCCCCGGCAATCGACATGAGCCAGTTGCTGATGGGGTTGGAGGAGCTCAGCGTGGCCATGGTGCCGCAACCAAGCAGGGCAAACAGGCCAACGGATAGGCGCAACGCCTCCATGTGTCCAAATCGAAAGAACAGCGGCTGTGCCAAAAACACCATCATGAGGGAGATAAGCATCGATGCTGCCGAGGCGATTGCGATTTCAAAGACCGTCTGTCCCGTCGAAGGAATGCCCGCGCTGTTGAAGAGCGGGATGGCGACGATACTCAATAGCGTAGCTGCACATGCCATGACGGCGGAGAAGACAATAACGCTCAGGTAGCGTGCGCAGATGATGTCTTTGCGCGAGAAGGGCAGCGTTGCCCGATAACGCTCCCAACCGTTTTGATTGTCGTAACCGGCCAGTGAGTTCATGAATAGGATGGGCGACATGGCACTGACGGCGCAGGCGCCGGCGCTCATGCCGGAGTCGCCACCCGACGTGTTGGCGAGGGTCATCACGATGAATATAAATAAGCCGACGCCCGCAATACTCGGGATAAGCGTGCGAACGATGGCGAGCTCGGACATAATGGCACGTTTCATTTCGAAGCCCCTTTCAGCGTGAGGCGCAGGTAGTCATCAATGGTTGCCCGATCGCAGGGAATCTCGGGAAAGGCCTCGAGCGCTTCGCGACGGTTGGGCACGAGCACGTCCACGCTATAGGCGTGGTGGGCGGCGCGGGCGCCTTCGACGCAAGCCATAAGCTCGGCGGCCTGTGCCTGGGTGCAGTGGGCGATGCCGGCGCGGTCAGTAATGTCCTCGCGCGGCAGGTCAAACACAATCGAGCCGTTATCGATGCAGATGACGCGGTCGGCGGCGCGATCGAGGTCGGACGTAATGTGGCTCGAGAGCAGCACGCTGTGCTGACCGTCGGCGACAAAGGCAAGCAGTTCATCAAGCAGCTCCTCGCGTGCCATGGGATCGAGGCCCGCGGTGGCTTCGTCCAAAACGAGCAGCTTGGCATTGTGGCTGAGTGCACAGGCAAGCTGCAGTTTCATGCCCATGCCGCGGGAGAGGTCCTTGACCTTTGTCTTGGGGTCGAGGCCAAATCGGTCGATGAATCCGGCGAACGTTTTGCGGTCCCACGTGGGGTACGCAGGGCCTACGAGCGCCTCGATTTGGCCCACCTTGAGCGTGGAGGGGAAGGGGCACGTGTCCAGGACAAGGCCTACGCGGGAGCGCAGGTGGCGCTGCGTCTCGTCGGGCGCGTTGGTGTCGCAGCGCTGTCCAAACAGATGCACCTCGCCGGCATCGAGCTTTATAAGCCCGAGCGCGGCACGAATCGTCGTTGTTTTGCCAGCACCGTTGGCACCAACAAAGCCAACGATCTGGCCAGGCTCCACGGTGAGCGTGACATCGCGTAGGGAAAAGCGGTCGCTTACGCGGCGTGAGGCGCCTTTGAGTTCTAGCAAGTTTTGCATGGTATAGCCTTTCTTGCAGATGGCTACTGCATGGTTTCGGGGGCCACAAGGTCGAGCATCTCGTGCAATTTGTCGCGCGTGACGCCCAGGGTTTCGGCCTGCGTAGCGGCCTGCGCAAGCAACTCTTCGATATGGCAGAGCTGGTTTTCGCGCAAGAGTTCCTGGTTTCCCTCGGCGACAAAGCAGCCCTTGCCCTGCACGGTGCAGATAAAGCCGAGCTGTTCCAGGTCGGCATAGGCGCGCTTGGTGGTGATGACGCTCACACCCAGGTCGCTCGCGAGTGCACGGATGCTGGGGAGTTTGGCTCCCGCAGCGAGTGTGCCCGAAAGGATCTGAGCTTTGACCTGCGAGGATATCTGCTCGTAGATGGGCTTGTCGCTCGAATTGGATAGGATAATGTCCACAGCGGCTCCTTAGCTGTTGGGCTACACGTGTATATAACCGGTAAGCACAGTATATATACACTATGCACAGTTACGCAAGAGGTAAATAGGGATTGTTCGCTCGTTCATTCATCTCAATCTGTAACATCTGGAACCGATTTGGACGGCTACCTGTTACAGATTGAGATTTTGCTGGCGGGCCCCACCTGGTTGTTTCAATCTGTAGCAACTGGAGAAGATTTTGGCTGCTAGATGTTATAGATCGAGACATTGGCCACCCGTCTATCCTTATATCTCAATCTGTAACAGATGGACCCGTTTTGAGTGGCTAGATGTTACAGATCGAGATCTTTCTGGGACGCCCGCCTGTTTGTCTAAATCTGTAACAGGTAGAGGTTCAAAAACCGTCTAGATGTTACAGATCGAGACGAACTGCTGCGGAGTGCCGCCATCGACTGCTACCCAGGCCCCAACTGATGAATTTGTCCTGATAGGTGCCCTATGGCGGGATTTCGCGGCTACAATAGTGCGGTTACATCGACGTAATGCACTCAATGCAAGAAAGGATCCGCATGGCAAGCCTGTCGGATGAAATCTCGTCGCGCCGCACATTCGCGATCATCAGCCACCCGGACGCCGGTAAGACCACGCTTACCGAGAAGCTGCTGCTCTATACCGGCAGCATCCAGACCGCCGGCTCGGTCAAGGGCAAGAGCTCGGCCAAGCACGCCGTCTCGGACTGGATGGACATCGAGAAGGAGCGCGGCATTTCCGTTACCTCCTCGGTTCTGCAGTTCACCTATAACGGCGCCTGCGTCAACATCCTCGATACCCCCGGCCACCAGGACTTCTCGGAGGATACCTACCGTACCCTTATGGCGGCCGACGCCGCGGTCATGGTCATCGACGGCGCCAAGGGCGTCGAGGCCCAGACCAAAAAGCTCTTTAAGGTCTGTACGCTGCGCCATATTCCCATCTTCACCTTTGTGAATAAGCTCGACCACGAGGCTCGCGATCCGTTTGAGCTCATGGAAGAGATCGAGAACGTCCTGGGTATCAATACGTATCCCATGAACTGGCCGATCGGCAGTGGTCGCAACTTCCGCGGCGTGTTCGACCGTCAGACCCGTCGCGTCATTGCCTTTGAGGGCGACGGTCACGCCAACGCCACCAAGAAGGTCGCCGAGGTCGAGGCCGAGCTGGGCGATCCTTCCATGGACGAGCTCATCGGCGAGGAGAACCACAAGAACCTGATGGACGACATCGAGCTGCTCGATGGCGCCGGCGACGAGCTCGACTTGGATGCTGTGGCCTGCGGCAAGCTGAGCCCGGCGTTCTTTGGCTCGGCGCTCACCAACTTTGGTGTGGAGCCCTTCCTCAAGGAGTTCCTGCGCCTGGCCCCGACGCCGCGCGCCTATACCGATACGCTCACCAGTGAGCCGGTCGATCCCTGCCGCGACGACTTTAGCGGCTTTGTGTTTAAGATCCAGGCCAATATGGACAAGAACCACCGAGACCGTATCGCCTTTGTGCGCATTTGCTCGGGCAAGTTCGAGCGTGGCATGGACGCCTTCCACGTGCAGGGTAACCGCAAGCTCAAGCTTGCCACGGGCACGTCGATGATGGCCGACGACCGCGCCATCGTGGACGAGGCGTACGCGGGCGATATCGTGGGCCTGTTCGATCCGGGTATCTTTAGCATCGGCGACACTGTATGCTCCGGCAAGCGTCACGTGCAGTATCCGCAGATCCCGACGTTTGCCCCCGAGATGTTTGCCCGCATTACGCAGGTCGACACGCTCAAGCGCAAGCAGTTCGTAAAGGGCATGGAGGAGCTTGCCCAGGAGGGCGCCATCCAGATCTTCCGCGAGCTGGGCGCCGGCATGGAAAGCGTCATTGTGGGCGTGGTCGGCGTGCTGCAGTTTGAGGTGCTCGAGCGCCGCCTCAAGGCCGAGTACCGTGTTGAGGTTCGTCGCCAGCCACTGCCCTATACGGACATCCGCTGGATCCAGAACGACCCCGACACCATCGATATCCCGGGCCTTTCGCTCACGCGCGACACCCTTCGCGTCGAGGATATGCGCGGCGGTAAGCTGCTGCTGTTCACGAGTCCGTGGAACGTGGATTGGGCAACCGACCACAACCCCGACCTTATCCTGTCTGAGTTTGGCAACGTAGCCTTTTAACGCATCGGCGCGGTGGCCCTGCGGGGCTGCCGCGCCGTTTGCTTGCCTGATGCCGTGTGAGCGGCTATCATACCCACCGTCGTCTCAAGACCGGGGCGTCCGAGCAGTTCGGGTCCGATATCCTGCTCGTTAAACCTAAAACCAAAGGAGTACATAATGATCAAGAAGGTCATGGAGGACTACAAGGTCCTGTTGCGGAGCATTCCCGCGGCAACGGTTTCGCTGTTTTTCGTGAGCGTCATCATGATGAACCTGCTGGCCAACAAAGAGCTTATCAGCCTGCCGTATCTGGCACTCGATTGCGGCTTTGTGGTGAGCTGGGTTTCGTTTTTGTGCCAGGACATGATCTGCAAGCGCTTTGGCGCCAAGGCATCCATCAAAATCTCTATCCTCGCGCTGCTGGTTAACCTGGCCGTGAGCCTGTGCTTTTGGGCATGCTCGCTCACGCCTGGCATGTGGGGCGCCTACTATGACACGGGCATGATCGAGGTCAACACTGCCCTTAATGCCACCATCGGCGGCACTTGGTACGTGGTGCTCGGCTCTTCGCTGGCAATGCTCGTTTCTGCCGTGGTCAACTCCACGCTCAACCAGTCGCTTGGCCGTATGCTCAAAAAGAATAACTTTGCGAGCTTTGCCTTCCGCTCCTATGTGTCCACGGGTGTTGGCCAGTTTATCGACAATCTGGTCTTTGCCATTGTGGTGAGCCATACGTTCTTTGGTTGGACCTGGGTGCAGGTCCTTATGTGCTCGCTGACCGGCGCTGTTGCCGAGCTGCTGTGCGAGGTCTTCCTGAGCCCCGTGGGCTACAAGGTCGTGCGCGGCTGGGAGCGCGAGAACGTGGGCGCCGAGTACCTCGAGCGTCACGCGGCTGCCTAAGGAGCCAATATGCAGGTATTGATCACGGGCACTTCGGGCGGTATCGGAGCCGCGTGCGTGCAGCGCTTTTTGGACGAGGGCCACGAGGTCGTGGGCTTTGATCTGCTGCCGGCGGCGATCGAACACGAGCGCTACCGCCATCTGATCGTTGATGTCCGCGAGCCGGACTCGTTTCCAGTTGACCTTGAACCCCAGGTAATCGTGAACGTTGCCGGCACGCAGGACTCGGCCGACGATATTGCCGCCAACCTGTGTGGCACCATCAACGTGACCGAGTGCTACGCCTTTGAGGGGGAGGGGCTTGCCGCCAAGCCGGCGCCCGCTATCAAATCCGTGGTCAATGTGGGGTCGGCGAGCGGACATACGGGATCGGAGTTTCCCGCCTATGCCGCCAGCAAGGGCGGCGTTATCGCCTACACCAAGAATCTTGCAAACCGCCTAGCACCGCAGGCCATCGCCAACAGTGTGGACCCGGGCGGCGTTATCACGCCGCTCAACCGTTGCGTGATGGAAGACGAGCACCTGTGGAGCCAGATTATGGAGCTCACGCCGCTTAAGCGCTGGGCCACCGCCCAAGAGATCGCCGAGTGGATCTACTTTGTGGGCGTGACCAACCGGTTTATGACCGGGCAGAGCCTGCTGATCGATGGCGGCGAGGCCGGCCGCACCCAGTTTATCTGGCCCGAGTAAAAAACGCGCCCGATGGAAGCCGTCGGGCGCGTTTTTGATGTATCGATTTTTAGCCGAGGCAAGTCCAGTTGACGGGGATCGAGCCGTGCTGTTCGAGTAGACGATTGGATGCCGAGAAGGGGCGCGACCCCATAAAAGCGGGGAGTTCTGCCGTGGCACGGTTGGCCGAAAGCGGCGAGGGGTGTGTGGAGGCCAGGCAGAACTTACCGGCTGCCTTGCCTGCGCCGGTCGCGGCGAGCTTGCCTTCGACCATCTGCTGGGCAAAGCGACCCCATGCCAAAAAGACTACCGGCTGGGGCAGCTGACAGCAGCGTTCGATAACGTAGTCGGTGAGCGTGCTCCAGCCCAGTTTGGCGTGTGAGTTCGCGGCATGCTCGCGCACGGTGAGCGTGGTGTTAAGGAGCAGGACGCCCTGTTGTGCCCATGGCGTCAGATCTCCCGTGGCGGGAATGGGGCAACCCAGATCGGCTTTGAGCTCCTTGTAGATGTTGCGCAGGCTCGGCGGCAACTTGGTTTGCGTCGCGGGAACCGAGAACGATAACCCCATGGCCTGGTTGGGTCCGTGATAGGGGTCTTGACCCAAGATGACAACTTTGGCTTGGTCTGCCGGCGTGTAGGCGAGGGCATTGAGGATGTCGTCTTGTGCCGGGTAGATAGTCTGCTCGGCACGTAAAAGGGCGATGCGCTCGAGCAGCTGGTTCGTCGTGTCACGTACCGGCTGCGGCGCATCGCCCAACCAAGTTGCTATGTTGCGGTCGCGGGTTGCGGTGTCCATGGGGCTCCTTTATGGCAGATGCTATGTTGGCATCTATTGTAAAGGCGCACCGGTTGCCTTTATGCCACGGCTGTATGAAGAGTGGGGTCTACGAGACGCGCTCGGGCGCTCCTGCCATGCGAGCGTGTTCATGTGCGCGAAGACGAGGAAGCTCGATGGTTGCCACCATGACGCCGGTGAGGATGAGGGCGGCGCCAAAGAAGGCGATGGGGCTCAGCACTTCGCCGACCAAGAAGAACGAGAAGACGGCAGAGCAGACCGGCTCGAGCGAGAAGGCAAAGCCAGTGGTTTCGGCGGGTACGTGGGGCTGCACGAGCGTCTGGGTGATAAAGCCGTAGGCAGAGCAGATGAGTGCGAGCGCAACGATAACGACGATCTCGCTCGGCGTGCTGGGAAGCGTGAAGCCGCCAAAGGTAAATGCGGCGATACCCGAGAACAAGCCGCCGAAGCCCAGCTGCCAAACGCCCAGAGCCAGCGGATCGACTTCTTCGACAAAGCGCTTGGCGATGATAATGTGGCCGGCATAGATAAAGGCCGAGAGCAGCATGATGATCGCGCCGGGATTCAGGCTGGTAAAGTCGGCGCCCGAGAGCAGCAACATGCCGCAGGTGACGATGGCGGTGCCGATGAGCACCTTGCGCTCGGGGGCGCGACGCAGCAGGGCCGCGTTGGCAAACGGCACGATCACGACCGTCAGGCTCTGCAAAAAGCCGGCGGTGGAGGCGGAGGTGAGGCTGGAGCCCAGGCACATGCAGGTGATCTCGGTTGCCATGATGGCGCCGATGATGGCGGCGCGGACCATCAGGTCACGGTTGATGCGCACCGCGTGCTTGTGGAAGAGCAGCAGGCAGGCCGCAAAGGCGATGATGCAGCGCAGCGCGACGATGCTCGTGGCATTCATGCTGTCCATGCCGATCTTCATGAGGGGGTACGAAAAGCCCCATGCGACGGGAACGGAAAATGAGAGCGCGATTGCTTTTTTGCGATCCATGGGACTCCTTTTGTTACAGAACGGTTTCGCAAAAAGGATTCTGCTCCCAGATATGGATGTAGTAAAGCGAATGTATCTTCAGTATGATTAAGAAGTACTAATGTTGGAAGAAAAAGCCCTGGCAAAACGTTTTACGGCTACATCGATGTGGAGGCACGATGGCATCGCGGTATCAGATTGTATGTATGGTGGTCGATTGCGGCAGCCTGAAACGTGCCGCCGACGAGCTGGGCTATACGCAAAGCGCGGTGAGCCAGGCCGTCAAGGCGCTCGAGCGCGAGCTGGGCACCACGATTATCGAGCGTGGCAAGCAGGGCGTCTCGCTTACGCGCGACGGCAAACAGTATCTGCCGTATCTGCGCCAGATCGTTACGGCCGAGGCCGAGCTTGAGGGCAAGCGCCAGGAGTTGCTGGGGCTTTCGTCGACCGACATTCGCATTGCGACGTTTACCAACGTGAGTCGTACTGTGTTGCCGCGTGTGATCCGCGACTTTGGGGCCCTGCATCCGGGCGTGCGCTTTACCCTCAAGCAGGGCGATTACACGCGCAACGCCCAGTGGGTGCACGATGGCATAGTCGACTTTTGCTTTACAGCGCGTGGATTTACCGAGGGGCTCGAGAAACGCGTGGTCTATCACGACGAGCTGGTGGCGCTGTTGCCAGCCGTCCATCCACTGGCGGCAAAGGAAAAGGTGACGCTTGCCGACCTGGCGTCCGAACCGTTTGTGCTGCTGGATGAGGGCGAACAGAGCCTGGTGCTCGATGCGTTTGCCGCGCACGGGCTATCGCCGCATGTGACGAGTGAGGTCACCGATGACTACACCATTATGGCGATGGTGGAGGAGGGCCTCGGTGTGAGCATGCTCTACCGCCGTACCGTCGAGGGCATGCGGGCCGATATTTGTGTGCGCCCCATCGTGCATGCTCCCTCGCGCGACGTCGTGGCGGCTTGGCGCAGCTGGGACACCATGCCTATCGCCACGAGGCGCTTTATCGACTATATGAGCTCGCATATTGTCAATTAATGACTGGCGTGGCGTTGAGTGTGGTGATTAGCGGGCTGTCGCTTTGGCTTGCGCCAGACGGTAGGTGCGTGCCGGATGGCAGAGCAATACCGCCACGACCATAAAGAACGCTGTGGTGCCCAGGCTGATGGGGTAGACCATCATGATGTTCGCAAAGGTGCGGAAGTGCGGGAACACGCAGAATACCCAGTAGAAGCGGATGCCGCAGACACAGATCATGGTGATGAGGGCGGGCATGAGCGAGATGCCAAAGCCGCGCAGGTAGCCGGACATATTTTCGTAGAACATGCTAAAGGCGTATGCCGGGAAGATCGAGCACACACGGATATAGCCGATCGAGACGATGTTGGGATCGCTGTTAAAGAGCGCCAGGATCTCGCGCCCCAGACCGACGATGACGATAATCGTGGTGAGTGCAACGATGCCGCCTTCGACCAGGCAGACCTTGAGCGTTTTGGTGCAGCGGTCGATCTGGCGGGCACCGTGGTTTTGTCCCACAAAGGTGGTGCAAGCCTGGCTAAAGCTGTTGAGCAGGTTGTAGCACACGTACTCCAGGCTCATGGCAGCGCTGGATGCCGCCATGACCTCGGTGCCCAGGCTGTTGATGGCGGACTGGATGATGATGTTGGCGACGGCAAAGACGGCGCTTTGGATGCCGGCGGGCAGGCCGATCTTGACGATGCGCTTGAGGGCGACGGGGTCGATAGCCAGATCGCGCAGGGTGACGCGGACGACGGAATCGGTCTTGAGCAGACGGATAAAGAGCGTGACTGCGCTGACGGTATAGGCGATGGCGGTGGCGATGGCGACACCCGCGACGCCCCAGTGGAGCACGGGGACAAAGATGAGGTCCAGGCCAATGTTGAGGACGGTGGACACGGCAAGCGCCTGTAGCGGCATGCGGGTGATGCCGACGGAGCGGAAGATTGCGGCCTCAAAGTTGTAGAGCAAGATCGAGGGCATGCTGAGCAAAAAGACGCGCAGGTAGAGCGATGCGAGCGGCATGGTTTCGTCAGGGACGTTGAGCGCGGCGAGCATGGGCTCGGCAAAGATCTCGCCCAGTGCGATGACGACAAAGCCCACGAGTGCCATCAGAATCGAGGTGTGGACGGCGCGCTTGACCATGTTCTGATCGTTGCGGCCGATGGCGTTGGCGATGACCACGTTGGAGCCAAGCGACAGCCCAATAAACAGGTTGATCATAAGACTGGTAAGCGGAACATTGGAGCCGACCGCCGCCATGGCGAGGGTTCCCTGGTCGCCCGAGAAGTTACCGATGATGACCGTGGCGATGAGGTTCGACAGCTGCTCAAGGATGCTCGTGGCGGCGACGGGAAAGGCGAACAGGGGAATATTGCGCCACAGCGAGCCGGTGGTCATGTCAATGTGCTTGGACGCGGTATCAGTCATACGCTCTCAATCTCTACTATGCGATTCGCTAGATATTTGCGCAGACGATGATACTCCTAATGCATCCAGCCGGCACTTAGGGACGTTCCTTTTCTGCCGGCAGCTGGGGGACACTCCTTGTCTCTTCTATGACTAGATGGGGAAGGCGTGCGACAATGGTGGGCGTTGTGTTGTTCGCGCTAAGGAGTTGCCATGTTGTTGTGTCCCGTTTGCCATGAGCCGTTGGTGGACGATGAGCGCGGTGCTGTGTGCGCGGGCGGACACCGGTTTGACCGTGCGCGCGAGGGCTATCTCTATCTGCTGCGCTCGTCCAAGAGCGGTGACTCCATGGGCGATCCCAAGTCGCAGGCACGCAGCCGTCGCGACTTTCTGAACCGCGGTTACTATGCGCCGTTGCGCGATGCGATGGTCGAGCTGGTGCGCGAGCAGGCGTCTGAGCGTGCCGCGTCAACGAACTGCCCCATGACGTTGCTCGATATTTGCTGTGGCGAGGGCTACTACACCAGCGCCATGGGTGCGGTGCCGGGCGTAGATGCTTACGGTTTCGACCTGGGCAAAGAGATGGTTCGCCTGGCCGCCAAGCGCGGCGATGCGACCTACTTCGTGGCCAACATGAAGGCTATCCCCGTGGCCGATGGCGCCTTCGATATGGTGACCGAGCTCTTTGCCCCCTTTAACGAGCGCGAATTTGCCCGCGTGCTGGCGCCAGAGGGCTCGCTCTATACCGTGGTGCCGGGTGCTCGGCATCTGTTTGGCCTCAAAGAGGTGCTCTACGACACGCCATATCTCAATGACGAGAAGCTGCCGAAGACCACCGAACTCGAGTTGGTCGGAACGCAGCGGGTGTTTGCGAACATTACGCTCCAGACCCAGGCTGACATCGAGGCGGTGTTCCAAATGACGCCGTACTACTACCGCACGCGCCCTGCCGATAAAGAGCGCCTGGCAAACCTGGACACCCTTCAAACCGACATCGACTTCATCATCGCCGAGTACCGTCACAGCTAACAACCTGCCAAAAAGGGACAGGTTTATTTTGGCAGGTGTTATCTGGGCAAACGTAAAGGGCCGACCGCGGATATGCGCGATCGGCCCTTTTAGTTACTTGGCTGCAGAGGCTATGAGAAGTGAGCGCTTACAGGCGGTCCTTGTTCTCGGCCTTGACGGCGTGTGCCTGCTGAACAAAGAACAGGTCGTAGACCACGATGACAAAGGCTCCAATATTGACGGCGCTGCCGCCGAGCGCGGGAAGGGTGAGCACAGCCTGCGCAATCGTGGCGATTGCGGCAACGATGCCGAGCTTAAACGCGCCATCCACCTGCGAAGGCTTGTTGGCGCCCTTGATGCCCGCAACACCTGCGGCAAGGTCGATAACGCCCTTGGCGACAAGCACGACCGCGGCGAGCATGGCGTTCGATCCGTAGACGGATTCAAATTTGCCGGTTGCGATGCCGGTGATACCGATGACGAGGCTGGCGATGCCCAAAACAAAATAGATGAGGGCAAGGATTTTGAGTGTCTTGCGCGCGGCGCTCATAGGTAGTCCTTTCGATTCGGGCGCTGCCAGTCTGGCGCGTCCCATATGCTGCACATATCGTGAAGCACATTGTAGTTCAACGTGACGGCGTGTGTGTTAGAAAGCGCTTCTCGCCTGTGCAGGGCAATCTTTCAAAAAGGAAAGCCAGCTGTAAGCCAAATCGATGGCAGCTCATGTGCGGCGCTGCGATGATGAGGATGTAACAAGGAGCTGGTCTAAGGAGGAGCCATGATGTACGGAACAGGGCAAGTGCGCGAGCCGCGGTCGTTGGGAAGGCGCATGGGTGATTCTGTGATCGCTGCCGTGTGCACGGGATTGATGGCGGTGCTTTGCATTGGGATGCTGTGGGCCATGTCGCATGTGGGACAATAGCGGACGGTTGAGTGCCGACAGGGGTGGCGCTCACGTATTCGTTTTGCTTGCTAAGGAGTGCCCATGGGCGTCGTCGATCCCTTTTCTGTTGCTCGGGCCGCGGGGCTTGAGCTGACCGGGAAGCTCGAGGGCCTTACGCTCACCGACGGCACGATGGAGTTGCGTGCCGATTTTGCCCGCATGCGCCCACGGCTCAAACAGGGCCGTTTACAGCAAGAGCTGCTGGTTAAGGCTGCGCGCACAAAAGGCACCGAGAACCCATGGGCGATTGACGCCACGGCAGGCTTTGGCGAGGATTCGCTGCTGCTGGCCGCCGCGGGCTTTACCGTCGATTTGTATGAACAGGATTGCGTGATCGCGGTGCTCCTCAAGGATGCTCTGGATCGCGCGGCAGATGATCCGGCGCTTGCGGCTGCCGTGGCGCGCATGCGCTTACATGCGGGCGAGGACAGCATTGCCGGCCTTCGCCATACGGCTGAGCTGGTCGAGCGCGGTGAGCTCGCGGCTCCCGATGTGGTGTATCTGGACCCCATGTTTCCCGAGCGCACCAAGAGCGCGGCGGTTAAAAAGAAGTTCCAACTTTTGCATCATCTGGAACAGCCGTGCGCCGATGAGGAGACGCTGGTCGAAGCTGCGCTCGCGGTGCACCCGCGCAAGGTCGTTATCAAGCGGCCGGTGAAGGGCCCATTGCTTGCCGGCGTTAAGCCGAGCTATCAACTTGCGGGCAAGGCCGTCCGCTACGATGTTTTGGTGCCACCGCGCCCGTAGCCTGCGCGCGGTGGCCGGCGATGTGTCGGTGCCGTGCCGCTGCGTGAGCGCCGCGCCGATGCGGGGTCTATTTCCAAGGGTGCGACGTCAGGTGCCAGCCGCCGCAGTACTCGCATTTGTAGCAGGCTAAACCGCGCCGTCCGCGGTTTTCGCAGTCGGCCATAACGGCCTCGGCCTCGGCGCGTGTGTCGTAGCGGTTTTTGCGCTCGCACGATTTGTAGCGCCAGGCTTCATCGCGCTCGGCGTCCAGGGCGTCGCGGCGCTCGTCCTCATGCGCAAACAGGTCGCTCATATCGCCGCCGGTGGCAGCGCCTAAAAACTCGCTTTTGGCCTTTGACCAGGCGGCTCGCTTTTTGCTCCCCATCTGCTTCACGCCCTTCTTCAAACGTTGGTATCATTGCTCAATCAAAGTGATACCAATAAACGTGAGGTCGCCGCGTGATGATCAGAAAAACCCTCGATACCGACATTCCTGCCGTCATGGCCATCTATGACGCCGCCCGCGCCTTTATGCGCGCGCATGGCAACGCCACGCAGTGGCCCGAGGGCACGCCTTCGGCCGAGCAGCTGGCTGCCGATATCGCCGCCGGTGGCAGCTATGTGTTCGAAGTCGACGGTCGCGTGGTGGCGACGTTTGCCTTTTTACCGGGCCCGGACGAGTGCTATGACGTCATCGAGGACGGTCAGTGGCGTAGCAACACTCCGTACGCCGTACTGCACCGCGTGGCGTCCGACGGCACCGTGCACGGTATCGCGGCTGCGATGTTTGCCTTTGCCAAGGAACGTGTCGACCATCTGCGTATCGATACGCACGCGGACAACCTGCCCATGCAGGGCGCGAGCATGAAGGCGGGGTTCGGGCGCGCCGGCGTCGTGTATGTGTCCGACGGCACGCCGCGTGTTGCGTTCGACTGGCTGCGCGAGGCATAAGGGCCGAGTCATATACCAGCGTTTCATCGAAATGAAAATGGCCCCGAGTGGGGCCATTTTTGGTAAAACGCGTTGTTGTGAGGCTCGCGTTGTTACTGTCCCAGATGAACCAGGGCAGACAAAAAGGGGAGGTGCCGGCTTTCGCAAGGCGCGAACCTACGAAAATCGCCGCGCGGCAACGCGGGGCGATGAGCTCGGTCGGGGGATAGGGCCCGCTTCGCCCGCCGGCCCGTAAATTGTATCATCCAGTGTGGAATGAGAACGCCCGTTGCCGCGTGCGATGGGTTTGCAATAAGAGGAGAGCCATGTCGAAGCAAGCGGTCGTTGGAATCTTGGCGCATGTCGATGCCGGCAAGACCACGTTGGCCGAGGCCATGTTGTTCAACGCGGGTCGCATTCGCAAGCGCGGCCGCGTTGACGATGGCGATTCGCACCTAGACACCAACGCGATCGAGCGCGAGCGTGGCATTACGATCTTCTCGTCGCAGGCCGTGCTCGACCATGGCGATACCCACGTCATGCTCGTGGATGCGCCGGGGCATGTCGATTTTTCTGCCGAGGCGGAGCGCACGCTGCGCGCACTCGACTACGCGATTTTGGTTGTGGGCGCCAACGACGGCGTGCAAGGGCACACCGAAACCCTGTGGCGCCTGCTTGCACGCTATGACATCCCGACGTTCATCTTCATCAACAAGATCGATTTGGAGAATCCCGGCCGCGATGTTTTGCTGGCACAACTCGGGCAGCGTCTTTCCGAGGGCTGCCTGGATGCCAACGAACTGCTTGCGGGCGGCGCCGTTCAGGAGGACGCTGCTGCGTTGGACGAAGCGGCGCTCGAGGAGTTTCTTGAAGCGGGTGAGCTTTCTGTCGCAACGCTGTCGCGCATGGTTGCCGAGCGCAAGCTCTTTCCCTGCTTTGCCGGCTCGGCGCTTAAGGATCAGGGCGTTGACGAGCTACTGGATGGTATATGCGCGCTGATGCGTGAGCAGGCGTGGCTCCCGGAGTTTGCCGCGCGCGTCTATCGTGTCAGCCGCGGGGATCGTGGCGAGCGCTTGGCTTGGGTTAAAGTGACCGGCGGCACGCTGCGCGCAAAACAGATGATCAGCGGGCATTCTAGTGCCGAGGCGTGGGAACAGAAGGTCGATCAGGTACGCATCTATAACGGCGAGAAGTATGAGCTTGCCCAAGAAGTTGCTGCTGGCGGTATTTGCGCCGTGACGGGTCTTGCGCACGTTCGCCCAGGGGACGCCCTGGGCGCGGAGTCCGCGGGCGATGCGCCCGTCATTGCGCCAGTCCTCACCTATACGGTGCTGCCGGGCGAACACGACGCCCATACGGTGTTCAAAGCATTGACTGAGTTGGCGGACGAAGATCCCATGCTCGGCGTAAGCTGGAATACGCATCTTGAGCAGATTCACCTGCAGTTGATGGGCGCCGTGCAGCTCGAGGTCGTGCAGCGCGTGCTGGCCGATCGTTTTGGCCTTGCGGTCGAGTTTGAGCCCGGCGGCATTCTCTATAAGGAGACTATTTCGCAGCCGGTCGAGGGCGTGGGCCACTTTGAGCCACTGCGCCACTATGCCGAGGTGCATCTGCGTCTGGAGCCGTTGCTAGCGGGTTCGGGCGTGCAGTTTGGCACCGTGACCTCGACCGACGAGCTCGATCTTAACTGGCAACGTCTGGCACTCACTAACGCCATGGAGCGCGATCACCTGGGCGCACTGACCGGCTCGCCCATCACCGATGTGCGCATTACGCTCACGGGCGGCCGCGCGCATGCCAAACACACCGAGGGCGGCGATTTTCGCCAGGCCACGTACCGCGCGATTCGCCAGGGTTTGATGCGGGCGCGCGAGGCCGGCGCAGACGTGTTGCTGGAGCCGTGGTACCACTTTGAGCTCGAGGTGCCGGGGGAGTGCGTGGGCCGGGCGCTCTCGGATGCCACGCGCATGGGTGCCGAGTACGAGCCGCCGGCAATGGCGGGCGAGAGGGCGAAGCTTGTGGGTCGCGTGCCGGCATCCGAGGTGCAGGATTATGCGCTGGAGGTAGCTGCCTACACGAGCGGTCGCGGTCATCTGTATCTGGAGTTCGCCGGTTATGCGGCTTGCCATGATGCCGAGCGCGTCATCGAGACGGCCGCCTATGAGCCCGAGGCCGATCTGCCCAACACGCCCGACTCGGTCTTTTGCTCTCACGGCGCCGGTTACACGGTCAAATGGTACGACGTGCCCGCCGCGGCGCACGTAAAGATCGATCCCGCCTCCTTCCGCCCCTGGCGAGCGGCGGACGCCGAGTTTTTCGGCCACATGTGACAAAGGGACAGCCCCTTTGTCACATGCTATTGGTATAACTCGGTATAAGTTGGTATAACTGTTACCAGGGTTTGCCAATCCGAGGAGGCCGATATGAATCCAAATCCCTTTAAGCCCACAGCTGGTAAGCGGCCTCCGATACTCATCGGTCGCGAGTCGGTCATCGAAGATTTTGAGGAAGGGCTCGACAACGGCGCCGGAGCGCCGGGCAGGCTCATGCTCATTACGGGAAACCGCGGCTATGGCAAAACGGTTCTCCTGCGGGAGCTGCAACGTCTAGCCAGCGAGCGCGGATGGGCGGTTGTCTCCGATTCCGCTTCGCTTGGTTTGTGCGACCGCTTGGCCGACGCGCTTCGCTCGAATAAACCCGTTGTGACGTCAATGGAGTTTGGGCCGTCGTTTGGCCGGATGTCGGTCGAGGCGGCGCGGGCAAAAGGCGAGACATTGCGAGGGCTGGTCAACGAGCGTCTCAAGAAGCTCGGTCCGGGCAAGGGCGTCTTGTTTGCGATTGACGAGGCACAATCGGTGTCTATCGAGGAACTGGCGGCTCTTGCCGTCCTCTATCAGCAGGTGCTCGGAGACCAGGATGCCACGGGCTTGCCCGATAGCGACCAGCGCGGTCTTGCGCTGGCGTTCGCCGGCTTGCCCAGTATGGTTGACGATCTGCTCGAAGAGCCGAGCGTGACGTTTTTGCGGCGTGCCCAGCAGCGTACGTTGGGGGCAATATCTTTGCCCAAAGTGCGCGATTCGTATATCCAGACGGTCAAAGACGCTGGTCTTTACGTTGACGCGGAGACGGCGGACCTTGCGGCGCGCAAGAGCATGGGGCATCCCTATATGGTTCAGCTGGTGGGCTATTACATGTGGCGGTCTGCTGTCCGGCGTGGCTCGCAGGTCATCGAAAGGCGCGATGTCGAGAATGGCCATGCGGATGCCGTCTCCGAGTTCTACGAAGCGGTTGACGCACCTCTGTATTACGGTCTGCGCAGCCCTCAGCGCCTCTTTATCGAGGCTATGGCGGTTGACGAGGACAAGCCGACGCGCACGGCGGATATCATTGAGCGCTGCGACCGTACCCAGAGCTGGGCGAGTAAATATCGCGCAAGCCTGATTCGCGAGCGCGCCATCGAGGCCGCCGGATACGGCCTTGTGCGGTTTACCGTGCCCATGCTGGGCGAGTATATCCGCGACCGCGTTTTATGGCATGAGTAGGGTGATAAAGGTGACGGAACAGAAGATGAGCCCGCAGGCTATCGAGGTGCGCGGTGCACGTGTCCACAATCTCAAGGACATCGATATCGATATTCCGCTGGGGAGGCTCGTGGGCATTGCCGGCGTGTCGGGCTCGGGCAAGAGCTCGCTGGCGCTGGGAGTTCTTTATGCCGAGGGCTCGCGCCGTTACCTGGAGGCGCTCAGCACCTATACTCGACGTCGCCTGACGCAGGCCGAGCACGCCCAGGTGGACGAGGTATTGCACGTACCGGCGGCACTCGCGTTGCATCAGCGTCCCAGTGTGCCAGGCGTGCGCTCGACCTTTGGTACCATGTCCGAGCTCAACAACAGTCTGCGTTTGCTCTTTAGCCGCTGTGCCCATCACGTGTGCCCACATTGCGGGGCGCGTGTGGAGCCGAGCCTTAACGTGGCTGCGGGCCTGTCGCTCACGTGCCCCGCATGCGGCCGCGAGTTCTACGCGCCGAGTGCCGAGGACCTTGCCTTTAACAGCGGCGGTGCGTGCCCTACCTGCGGCGGCACCGGTGTCATGCGCGAGGTGGACGAAGCGAGCCTGGTGCCCGACGAGTCAAAGACCATCAACGAGGGCGCGGTGCTTCCTTGGGGCACACTCATGTGGGATCTGATGAAGCAGGTGGCTGGCGAGATGGGTGTGCGCACCGACGTGCCGTTTAACCAGCTCACGCCTCAAGAGCGCGACATCGTGTTCCACGGTCCGGCGGTTAAAAAGCACATTCTCTACGTTCCCAAAAACGGCGAGGGCGCCACGCCGCTCGATTTTACCTATTACAACGCTGCCTATACCGTCGAGAATGCGCTCGCCAAGGTTAAGGACGACAAGGGCCTCAAGCGCGTGGCGCGCTTTTTGCGCGAGGGGCCATGCCGTGACTGTGGCGGCACGCGTCTCTCCGAGGCCGCACGCCATCCCCAGGTGCGCGGTATCAATCTGGCGCAGGCCGCGGCTATGACGCTGGGTGAGGCGATTGAGTGGGTGCGCGGGGTGCCCGCATCCTTGCCGGCCGAGATGCAGCCCATGGCGACGGATATCTGCGATTCGTTTTTGAGCACGGCCCGTCGACTGGTCGATCTGGGCCTCGATTACCTTTCGCTCGACCGCGCCGGTGCCACGCTCTCCACGGGCGAGCGTCAGCGCGTGCAGCTCGCCCGCGTGGTGCGTAACCGATCGACGGGCGTGCTCTATGTGCTGGACGAGCCCTCGATTGGCTTGCATCCTGCCAATGTCGACGGCCTGGTAGGCGTGATGCGCGATTTGGTGGATGACGGCAACACCGTGGTCGTTGTCGACCACGACACGCGCGTACTGGCGGAAGCCGACTATCTGGTCGAGATGGGCCCCGTTGCCGGAGCAGGCGGCGGCAATGTGATCGCCGCGGGCGCGGTAGGCGAGGTCGAAGAATCGCAGGGCAGCCGCATCGCCCCATTTTTGCGCTCGGAGCCTGAGCGCTTGCGTCCGCAGGTGCCTGACGACGAAATGTTCGACCGGGGCCATATCCGCATGGCGACCGATGCCATCCATACCGTCAAACCGCTCGAAGTCGATATCCCGCGCGGCCGCCTTGTCGCGGTAACGGGTGTTTCAGGTTCGGGCAAGACGACATTGGTGCTCGAGACGCTCATCCCGGCGCTCAAGGCGCAAGCGGCCGGTGAGCGCCTGCCGAGGCACGTGCGTTGGGTCGATGCCGAGGGCATCGCGCGCGCCAACCTGATTGATGCCACGCCCATTGGCGCCAACGTGCGCTCGACGGTGGCGACCTATGCCGACATCCATGATGAGCTGCGCCGCGCCTTCGCCCGTACGCCCGAGGCCAAGGCGGCAGGGTATAAGGCGGGTGCCTTTAGCTACAACACCGGCGCCTTGCGCTGCCCCACGTGCGATGGCACGGGCTCGATATCGCTCGACGTGCAGTTTTTGCCCGATGTCGAGATCGTCTGTCCTGCATGTCGCGGCTCGCGTTATGCAGACGCGGCCTCGCGTATCCATCGCGAGGGCAAGGACGGCAGCCTGCTTACGTTGCCGCAACTTATGGATATGAGCGTGGACGAGGCACTCGATGCCACGGTAGGACTCAAGAAAGTCCAGGCGCGCCTGCAGACCTTGCGCGACCTGGGGCTGGGATACCTGACACTTGGCGAGCCCACGCCGGCGCTTTCGGGCGGCGAGGCGCAGCGACTCAAGCTTGCGAGCGAGATGGGCCGCGTGCAGGACGATGCCGTATTCGTGTTCGACGAACCCACAATCGGCCTGCATCCGCTCGACGTTCAGGTGCTGCTGAGTGTGTTTGATGGCCTCGTTGCCAAGGGCGCCACGGTTATCGTGATCGAACACGACCTCGACCTCATCCGTAACGCCGATTACGTGATCGACATGGGTCCGGGCGGCGGCGATGCCGGCGGACAGGTCGTCTGCGCCGGCACGCCGGGCGACATCGCGGCCTGCTCCGCAAGCGTCACTGGCCGCTACCTATAACCGAATGTGACAAAGGGACCGTCTCTTTGTCACATTCCCGGAAAGCCTGTTTGGCGCAGAGCCTCGTAGAGGACGATGGCGGCGCTGTTGGAGAGGTTGAGGGCGCTGATGCGGTAGTCGTTCGGATCGACGAAGTTGCCGCAGATATCCTGCTGAAGGATGGCCTCGTGGCTGCCCTCGATATGCCCGAGCGATTCCTCGTGGGCTTCCCAGGCCTCGGCGTTGTCGAGCGAGTCGCAATCGCGCAGCATGGGAATGCGCTCGCAGCGCTCAGGCGCCGCAGCGAGCAGCTCTTCGGGAATCCCCGAGCTCTCGCTGCCAAAGACCAAAAAGTCGCCATCGCGGTAGGTGCTTTGTGCATAGGTGCGGCGCGCCTTTTTGGTCAGCAGATGCAGGCGCTCGTCGGCGGGGGAGAGATCGTTGCGCGCCAGGAAATCCTCCCAGCCGGCATACGTTGTCACGTCCAAGTTTTGCCAGTAGCCCAGGCCGGCGCGGCGCACCGTCTTGTCGTCGAGCGAAAAGCCCAACGGCTCCACCAGATGCAGGCGGGCGCCGGTGACCACGCAGGTACGGCCGATGTTGCCCGTATTGGCCGGAATCTCGGGCGCGTACAGCACGATATTGAACATGAATCTCCTTGGCATAGAACGAAAAACCACCACGAAGGGGACAGGCACCTTCGTGGTGGTTTTGGCGGTTACGTGGGCGGAAAAAATGCCCGCTTCGATAAACCTAGGCGCGGTGCCAGTCGGTCAGGCAGGCATCGAGGTCGGCGATGAGCGCATCCTTGTCCATGTGACGGCCGATGATGCACAGGCTCGTCATGCGGTCGCCCGTCTCATCGTCCCAAATCTGCATGATCTCGGGGTTCTCGTCGATGATCTTCTGCTTCTCGCCCTCGGGCGCGGAGTCAACGAACAGACCGTTCTCCATCAGGCGCATCTGGTGGCCAGCCTGCTCGAACATGTAGCACATGTCCGGATCGCCGGTCTGCCACAGCGGACCCTTGACGCGGATGACCTCGTCAGGCCACTCCTGCTCAACAAAATCGGTGAACTTCTGCAGGTCAAACGGTTTGCGGCGCGAGTACACAAAGGTCTCGATGTCGTACTCGAGCACCTCGGGGTCGTCGTGCTCCTCGGGATGCTCCATGGCCTCGATCCAGGCGGCGGAGTTGTAGGCGCGCATAAAGTCGAAGCGGTCGGTGTCGAGCAGCTCCTCCATGGGGACCTCGCCGTTTTGGGCCTCGACAATTACGGCGTCCTTCTGCAGACTGCGCACGATGGCCTTGAGCTCGGCAATCTGCTCAGGCGTGACGGTATCGGTCTTGTTGAGGATCAGCGTGGAGCAAAACTCGATCTGCTGGATGAGCAGGCTCTCGATGTCGTCCTCGTCAATGTCCTCGGCCAGCAGGTCGCGACCGCCGTTGAACTCGTCGTACATGCGGGCGCAGTCGACCACGGCCACGATGTTGTCGAGCGCAAGCTTGGGCTCGCCGCCAACCTTGGCCTCGTCGCAGAAGCTCGAGATGGTGTAGGCGATGGGGATAGGCTCGCAAATGCCCGAGGCCTCGATGATGATGTAGTCGAACTTGCCCGAATCGGCGATGCCCTGCAGCTGGTTGGCCAGGTCGTCCGAAAGCGTGCAGCAGATGCAGCCGTTGGTGAGCGGGATGAGGTCGTCGGTCTCGGAAAGGCCGCCGTCGGCGATAAGGCTGGCGTCGACGTTGATCTCGCCGATATCGTTGACGATCACGGCGGCGCGGATGCCGCCGTCGTTAGCGAGGATGTGGTTGAGCAGCGTGGTCTTGCCGGCACCGAGGTATCCGGTAAGCATGATGATCTTCACGGGCTTGTTGGGCATGTGCCCTCCTTTGTTAGACATGGCTTACAGTTGAATCTTATGCCAAACGCCTGCTCTTATACCCACGCGCCGACAAATAACACAGGCTACTCCCAGGCTCCCCACACATCGGGACAATAGCCGACGGTGGCCTTCTTGCCGTTACGCACGATAGGCTCGGCCAGAACCTGCTGGTTTTCGAGTAACTTGTCGAAGCGCTGGCTGGGGGTGAGGTGTTGGATGAGCGCGAGCGTCTCCTCGTCCTTGGCTTTGGGGTTGAGCAGCTTGTCGATGCCGCCAACCGCCTGCATCACGCTCGTGAGCTCGCCCTTGCTCATCTCCTTTTCCTTAAGGTCAATAAACTGCACCTTAATGCGGCGCTCCTTAAAATAGCGCTGGGCCTTCTTGGTGTCGAAGGACTTTTTGGTGCCAAAGATTTGAATATTCATTGTTTGGTTCCGCCGTTCTACCGAATAAAGTTGGTTCGCTCGCGATCGGCCTCGGGGGCTTCGATGCCGGCGGCCTTTCCCGCCTCGATGCAACGCAGCAGCCAGGCCATGTTTTTACCGATGTTTCGCATGGTGGCAAGGCCCTCGGCGTCCTGGGCGGCCTCGCCCGGCATGGCACCGAAGACGTTGTTCCAGTACGTGGACGCTACCACGGGCATCTGGTTGATGGTGAAGTACTTGTTGAGCACGTCGAAGGTGGTCGACGTGCCACCGCGACGGGCAACGGCGACAGCGACGCCCGGCTTGTGCGTAAAGGCCTTGCTGCCAGCATAGAATGCACGGTCGAGGGCAGAGAGGATACGTCCGCTGGGGTGCGCGTAGTAGACGGGCGAACCAAAGACAAAGCCGTCTGCCTGCTCGGCGGCGGCAATCAACTCGTTGACCATGTCGTCGTCAAAGGTGCAGCGGCAATCGAGTTTGCCGCACTGGCCGCAACCGATGCAATCGCGAATAGGCTTGGCGCCCAGCTGAAACATCTCGGTATCGATGCCTTCGGCGTTAAGCTGCTCGGCGACCTCGGCGAGTGCGCGGGCCGTGTTGCCGTTTGCCTTGGGGCTGCCATTGACCAAAAGAACCTTCATCACAAACTCCCTCTGCTGTCGGTGACTTCTGCAGAGGATTATCGCACGAGCGGGCAGATGGCGTGGGGCACGATGCCGGCCCCGAGGGCCCACGGCAGGCACGCTCACCAGGTACGAGCGGGATACGGTCCAGAGGATGTTGGAGTGCGGGGCCTCGTGCGAGCAGATTGTAAGGGGTCTGGGCGGGTCGCCCTCGATGGCGAGCTTTGAGGCCTTGGAAGGCGGGCTGCTGCGGCGGCTATGGTTTATACTAAGGCGGTTGCTATCGAGTAATTCATACTTGGTTTGATTCGATTGTGAATGCGTAACTAGGATGGAAAGCAAAGGAAACTCTATGGAAACAGAGGATGCTGTTTGCTTGATGACTTCGATTGCCTTGATTGTCCTTTCAATCCAATACCGAAGAGGAAGATGGCTCTGCTCAATTGCTGGATATGATGTCACAAAAAGGGAGAGCGAGATTGATATACGCCCTTACGCAAAGCTGATTTCTTCTGTGACGTTATGGATGGGGCTGCTGTTTTTCTTGTGGGCGGTAGAGGGCTGGGTACGCGATTGGAATACCAGCGTTTTTGAAGTTTTGGTTCTACTTCTGTTCAGCTTGGCCTCTTTGTCGTTCGTGCGGCTCGTTAGGTTTGTGTTTATGAGGCGATAGCCAGCGGAAGTGGCTGGACGACAAAATGGACCAATGCAGCCAATTGTCAATAGAATTTGATAGGCTTGGCTTAACAGATTTACTCGAGGGCATATCCGTGGCGGGGGATAGGTTCTATCTTGTTGAGCACTTATTTGCATCAGGCAAAGTAAACCAAGAGTATCGAAACGGTGCCCCCGGGCCCCGGGAGGGACTGCGGGGACGTTCGGCTAACTGCGGGTACGACCTATTTGCCCAATGTGTTCGGTTGAGATCGGAAATTAACCATCATGCGCCCCATAACGCTAGTCCAGCTTGGTGCCCGGTACCTGCGGCGCCTCTTTAATCAGCGCATTGAGTTCGTTCAAAATGGAAACGGGCTGTCGGTCGACGGCGTCCAGATGAAGCGTCGCCACGCGAAGGGGCGGCTGATATTCAAATGAGCCAAGGAGCACGGGCGATCCCAAGAACCGTTCGATTTCGTCTGCAACCGCGTCGGTCTCTTCGGGATCAAGCTCGTCAAAGAGCGCCACGAACATCGGTCCGGTCGAGCGGAACAGACGACCCTTGCCGCGCGAGCAATCCATGAGGCAGGCGGCGCTTTCTGCCAAAACGCGGTCGCCTGCATCAAAGCCAAAGCGGGCATTGACCTGTGCGATTTCGTCGATTTTAATGGCGATCAAGCCCGCGTTTCGTGCCACGCGACGCATCTCGCCAATGGCGTTGACCAGGGCGTGGATATCGCCCAGACCGGTCACGGAATCGGTCGTATCTGCCAAGCTTCGGTTGGTGACAATGCCCACATACATGTTGGGCTCGGTATCGGTGCCGTCCAGGCGGTAACCCGTGCAGTCGCAAAGCGCGTATTTTCCGGCGGTATTCATGACGCGATACTGCATGCAGTGGAAGTGCCACGTGCCGTTTACCACCATATCGAGCTCGGCACGTACGTTGTCGCGGTCCTCGGGGTGAACACGGGCAAGCCATATATCGAGCGAGTTGTAGGGATGCTGGGAGGGTAGGTCAAAATCGCGCACGGCATTAACCGACCATTGCGATTCGCCGGTGTCGAGGTTAATGATGAACGGATAGCGTGTCTCGGAGCTCATGGAGATCGCTTGGAACACTCGGTCGTTGCAGAGAGGCTGATCTGTGACCGGGTGTTGCGGCACGTTGTCTTCTTCTGGCTGTTGTACACGGTGCATGAGCTTGTAGCGATACATTTTGCGGTCGGCGTCCTTTGTCATCTGGCGACGCGTATCGCCTGCAAGTGGGTCGACGCGCGAGCAGCCAAAGCTAAAGCTGGCGATCATGGGCGCCTTGCCGTCCGATGTTGCCTCGATAAGATTGGCACGCGTCCGCTCCAGGCGCTGCTCGAGCTCGGCTTCGTCTGTCGTGGGGGATATAAGTACAAATTCGTCTCCACCGATACGGAACAGCAACTCATCGTGCTCCATTGTCTCGGTGAGTGCGCGGCAGATGCTCAGAATGTAGCGATTGCCCTCGGCGTGGCCAAACTTATCGTTGCAATGCTTAAGGCGGTCGATATCGATATAGGCGCAGGTGAAGGGGGTGCCTTTGCGCCAGAGCTGATCGACATGGCGGTCGAGTCCGCCACGGTTGCCAAGATTGGTGAGCGAGTCGATATAGGCGCCGTGCTCAAGCAGCTCGCGTTCTTGTTGCAGGATGGCGAGCGTTTTCTGCAGTTGCTCACCGATGGCACGCAACTCCGGGGGCAGCGCGGCAACATCGAGCTCGGTGGTTGAGGCCCTGTTCGCAAGTCGCTGAAGATGAGCGATGATTGATTGCTCGCCCAGACGATACGACTCGTTCATGATGGATGACCTCCTTGGATGGAACAATGGTTTGTATCTTACTCCCAATTCGGTTTAGATTGGGGTATTAGTTAGCCCATGGGAACAAACGTCCTCTTCGGCGGTGGCGTTTGCGTGCGAGCGTATTAGTTGTTGTCGCCACCATCGAGCAATGCCTCAAAATCCTCCGCCTGCATGGGGCGGTAGTAGAGGAATCCCTGAGCGTAGCGGGCGCCCATGTGGCGCAGCATGTTTGCCTGCTTGTCCGTCTCGACGCCTTCGATCACAACGGGCAGATGGAGTGACTGCGCCATCTCGAGCATTGATGAGACGATTTGCACGCTGCGGCCCTCATCGCCGTTATCGGGCACAAACGTGCGATCGAGCTTGATGACGTCGACGTTGACGTTCTTGAGCATCGCGAGCGTGGACTGACCGGTGCCAAAATCGTCCATATAGGTCGAGAAGCCGCGGGTGTGCAAGTCGGCTGTCAGTTTGTCCACGGCTTCGGACTCTCCCGTATAAGCCGTCTCGGTGATCTCGATACGCATGAGCTCGGGCGGTAGGTTGTATTGGGCGGCAAGCGCCCCCATATGCTCGGCAACGTCGCAGGCAAGGATATCCACGCGCGACACATTAAGCGAGACCGGAACCACACGAAGGCCGCGATCGAGACGCACGCGCAGCCACGAGGCGACACCCTGCCAAATGTACTTGTCGAGCGTCACCACAAAGCCGCTTTCCTCGAGTGCGGGGATAAACGTTGCGGGTGAAATGAGAGAGCCGTCCTTGTCAATCCAGCGGGTGAGTGCCTCGGCGCCAATGATCTCGCCGGTTTCCATATCGACCTGGGGCTGCAGGTAGTACGTGATGCGGCCGTTTGAGAGCGCGTACTGGAACTCGGTCAGCGTGCGGTGGAACGCAATCTCGTGTTCATATTCTTCGGGGCGGAAAATGGCAATGCGCTCCTTGAAGTCGTTTTTGGCGCGTCGATTGGTAAACATGGCCTTTGCCTGCGCATCGATGGTGATCTCCTCATTGGAGTCGATGGGGTAAATGCCCATGGACGGCCAAAAACCTACGCCGTCATCATGCCTGGCTACGACCTCGCGAACGCGGTTGTAGATTTGATGGACGGTGATGCGCTTAAAGGGGATGAGTGCGCAAAAGTCATCTTGGCCCCAGTACCCTGCGACGCCCATATCGGCATTCTCGATGTCCTTGAGGACCGTGCCCACATCGGCGAGTACGCGGTCGCCCTCGGCCTGGCCGTGCCATTCATTAAACAGGCGCATGTGGCCCATGTCGACCGTGGCGATGCACCAGGTGCCGTCGCGCCTTGCCTCGAGAAATGCGTTGGCGCGCCGCATAAACTCGCTGGGTCGATAGAGTCCCGTGAGCGAGTCGATACGTTCGGCGATGGCGCTTTTGCGCTCCGCCTCGGGTATGGGGAGGCTGTCGTTGGGAACAAGCCCGCCAGCCGTGCGAAGGCGACGGTCGAGTTCGCCTAAAACGGCGGTCGCTTGATGGGTTAAGTGCTCGTAAAAGGCCGGTACGACAAGACAGACGGGAGTAATGGCGTCGCCTGCGATTTGAACAGGAGCGAAAACGGCCTCTTTAAGGTGGCGGGTCAGTTGCTCGAATGCCTCGTGGTCCAAATCGTTGCTGAGCACGACGAACTGGACGCTTCGTGAACGGTAGACCCGGCTCCTGCCGCGGGTGATCGACAGCATACGGCCTGCGTATTCGGCAAGCATGTTGTCGACAGCCTCGGCCCCGTAGAGCTCGTTGAGCTTTGTCGTGCCACGAACGCGCACCGCTATAAGCCCCGTCTCGCAACGATCGCGGCGGCAGGCATCGATAGCGTTGATCAGCATACGCTGCGTTCCGAGGCCCGTAGCGGCGTCGACGGTTTCGGCGAGTGAGTGGTTGACAAGTTCGCCGACATAGAGCGAGGGGGCATTTCCGTCGCCGTCGATGCGAAACCCGCGAGCACGGCAGAGAACGTAGTCACCCGCGGCATTGCGCATGCGGTACTGCATGACGCGGCGGTGTTTGGAGCCGTTAAAGATCTGGTTGATGTCGTTGGCGTAGGCCTCGAGGTCATCGGGATGGACGCGCGTCTTCCAGAAATCGCGGCAGCTGTCTATGTGCTCCGAAGGAAGACCGAGATCGCGCAAGGCACCTTGCGACCAAAGGGTGCGGTCCTTGTCCAAGTTCTCGATAAAGAAATAACGGCCCTCGTTGAGCATCGAAAAGGCGTCAAAAATGCGATTGCTTATTTCGAAGTCGTCGGCGTGGACTTGCGTGATATTGCGCCGATCGAGGTGCATGGCATGACGTAGCTTGTAGTCGTACATGCGATGGTCGGCATCGAGTGTCATGCGATTGGAGGCTTCGCCCAGGGCGGGGTCGGCGTGTGCCACTCCGTAGCTAAACGAGTGGGGCATCTCGGAATCGTTGTTTTTGAGCAGGATCGTTCGGCAGTGTTCCAGACGCTCGGCGAGGTCGTCCTCGGTCGCAATCGTAGATAGGATGGCAAACTCGTCGCCGCCTATGCGAAACGCCGCCTCGTCCACTTTCATATACAGTTTGAGATAGAGGCTTACCTGCAAGATATAGCGGTTGCCCTCGTCATGCCCAAAGACGTCGTTGCAGTGCTTGAGATTGTCGATGTCGATGAACGCCATGGTAACGGGGGTGTCCTGCTCCCAGAGCTCCTCGAGGGAACGGGCAAAGCCGCCACGGTTGCCAAGCCCGGTAAGCTGGTCGGTAAAGGCGGTCCTGATCAGATCCTCCTGACGCTCGAGAAGGTCACGGACGGTCTTTTCGAGCGTTTCGGTGTAATTGCTGACAGTATCCATGTTCTAAGCGGCTTTCTGAAGTCGGAGCGGATTGCGTCGGGCGAGCTCGTTGTGTACACGCATCGTTGCTCAGCGTTTTGCGTGTATCCAGGCCCCCGCCTTGCTGCGTTGTTGGGTTACTTTGCCGGCTAATGTTCGCTGTTGATAACTGCTGAGTAGTATAAACAACAGTGCAAAATTATATAGGGGTGCACATGCTGTGGGTGGCTATTATTCGACAAACGGCAGCGCGATGATGCGATGTTCGATAAAAATGCGACTGGGGCGGTATATGTTGATGGGTATACTTGTTCCGTTTAAATTTGCGGGGACGGAGATGGTCGCATGGCACAGCCAACTATGACGCGCACGGTGGGGCTGGCACTCGAGGGAGGCGGCTACCGCGGTATGTATACGGCGGGCGTGCTCGACGTTTGGATGGAGCACGGTTTGACCTGCGACCATATGGTGGGTGTCTCGGCGGGCGCGGCGTTTGGCTACAACTTTAAATCGCGTCAGATCGGCCGCGCCATTCGCTATAACAAGGCCTATTGCGCCGATAAACGCTATGCAGGTGTAGTAAGCTGGCTGCGAACTGGCGATATGTTCAATGCCGATTTTGCCTATCACGAGGTGCCTATCGAGCGCGATCCCATCGACTTGGAGGCGTATCGCGCCTGCCCCATGCGATTTACGTGCGTGTGTACCGATATCGAGACGGGCAAGGCCGTCTACCATGACCTGCCCTATGGCGACGAGCGGGATATCGAGTGGATCCGGGCATCGTCGGCGATTCCCGTGGCGACGCGTCCCGTTGCTATTGACGGGCATAAGTATCTGGATGGTGGCGTGGCTGATTCCATTCCCAGTGCATGGCTGTTTGCGCAGGGGTATGACCGCAATATCGTGGTGCTCACGCAGCCGGCGGGCTTTGTGAAGCAGTCCAACAGCATGATGCCCATGCTGCGGCGCGTGTTCCGTCACTACCCGGAGTTTGTCGCAGCGCTTGAGCATCGGCATGAGGTCTACAATGCCACGCTCGATGACCTGGCACGTCGCGAGGCTGCCGGCGAAATCATTGTGGTGCGGCCGAGCGAATCGGTGAAGGTGCCGTCGCTATGCCGTGAGCCCGATGAGCTCGAGCGCATCTACCAGGTCGGTCGCCACGATGCGGAGGCGACCTTGCCGGCGCTGGAAGCGTATCTGGCAGAGTAGGGCAAACTGCCGTGGACTCGGCGGAAAGCGCATCCCGGAATGGAGGTCCAAACTGGGATGCGCTTTCCATTGCTAAAGATGTGAGGCTGCGGATCAGCTGCTCGGCTTGAGCCTATGCCTGCTGCCAGGTGTCGACGAGCTCCTTGGCTGCGGCGTGGGGGTCGTCGGCACTGCAGACGGCGCTCACCACAAAGAAGCCATCGACGCCGGTTGCCTTAAGCTGCGGCAAGTCGGCCGTCTTGACGCCGCCGCCCACCACGATGGGCACGGGGCTTGCCGCGTGGAGTGCGGCCAAGTCCTCAAAGCTCTTGGTGATGATAGAGCCGTCGGCCGCGCGTCCGCAGTCGCGCTTGGTCTCGGTCTCGTGGAGCGGGCCGATGCCCAGGTAGTCGACCAGGCTCATGTCGGCGGTCTTGACGTACTCGAGCATCTCCTCGCAACGGGCCGAAAGGCCCACAATGGCATCGGGGCCCAAAAGTTTGCGGCAGACCTCGACGGGAATATCGCTCTGGCCAACGTGCACGCCGTCGACAGCGATGCCCTGCTCGCGCGCGGCGAGTACGCAGTCCAGGCGGTCGTCGATCAGCAGGGCGACCTGACCGGTCTTGCCGGCCTGTGCGATTGCCTGCGCGGCGTCGCCCGTCAGCGCGATGATCTCGCGGGCACTTGCCACCTTGGAGCGCACCTGGATGCAGGTAAAGCCTGCGTCGAGCGCCTGGGCCACCACATCGCCCACGGGACGCCCGAGCGTGTTTTCGGGGCCGAGTACCAGATAGGCCGAGATATCAAGGTTGTCGCGGATGCTCATCGTGCTTCCTCCTGCTTTTTGATCTGTGCTTCCATGCGCTCGAGCTTGCCGGTCATGGTGTCGGTAAATCCGGGTCGAATATCGGCTTTGAGCACGACTTCGGTGCGGATGCCCTTGCTCGCCAACACAAAGGTTGCGTCGCGCACGACCTGCATGACCTCGTCCCAGTCGCCCTCGATCTCGGTGAACATCGAGGTGGTGCGGTTGGGAAGGCCACTCTCGCGAATGACGCGCACGACCTCGGCGACCTCGGCGGACAGCTCGTCGCCGGTGCCGCATGGGGCGATGGCCACGGCGACGAGCGTGTTCATGCCGGCATTGGTTGCAGGCTCGGACATGGCTTATGCCTCCTCGAGCTCGAGCTGGTTGTTGGCGATGTCTTGGGCGGTCGCGCGGTAGAGCTCGTCGATAAAGGCGACCTTAAAGCTTGCCGGGGCGTCGGCGACGGCGGCGGCACGCGTGCCGGCAACGTTGTAGACGGCGGTGCCGCAGATGGCTGCCGTAAACGGGTCGGCGGCGCAGGCGTACACGGCCAGCACGCCGCCCTGCGAGCAGCCGCAGCCGGTGATCTTGGACATGAGCGGGCTGCCGCCGTGGGACTTGGCCACGGTCGTGCCGTCGGTGATCAGGTCGACCTCGCCCGAGACTACCACGGCGCCACCGGTGTAGCGGGCGAGCGCCACGGCGGCGCCGCGAGCGGCGTCGACCGTGTCGGTGGTATCGACGCCACGTACGCGGCTCAGGTCGGCCGTCTCGCCCTCAAGGCCCCACAGGCCGGCGAGCGCGATAATCTCGGAGGCGTTTCCGCGTACGATGGCGGGCTTGTACTGCTTGAGTTCGCTTACCAGTTGGGTGCGCAGACTGCCGATGCCCAGGCCCACCGGGTCGAGCACCCAGGGCTTGCCGGCATCGTGTGCCGCCTTGGCCGCGCGGGGAATCGTCTGCTCGTAGATGGGGAAGAGCGTTCCCATGTTCAGATAGATGGCACCGCCGCCGGCAACAAGTGCCTCGCCCTCGTCGGGCAGATAGACCATAGCGGCCGAACCGCCCACGGCGAGCTGTGCGTTGGCGACAAAGTCAATCGTCACCGTGTTGGTGATGGAGCCTGCCATCGGGTTGGTGGCGCGAATCTCGTCCACGGCCTTGACCACTTGTTGCTTAAGCTGTTCCGAATCGATCACTGCACATGCCTCCTTGGCATAGAAAAGGGGCGCTGTGCATAGACAGCGCCCCTCAAAAGGCGGCATGCTCCCTACGCCAGCATTAACTGACAGGTTCAAAGGATTGGGCCCCATGCCCTCTCAGCCTTGTGGTTTGCACCGCCGGCACTCCCGCATCGAATCTGTTGTTCCCTATACTAGCGCACCTGCCAAAAAGGGACAGGTTTATTTTGGCAGGTCGTTACAATAGGTAGGACCGATACGAATGGGGGCCTTATGATCAAACTTGTGCTGACCGATATGGACGATACGCTGATTCCAGCCGGGCATGACGGTGCCAGTGACTACGCCATCGAGGGCATTCATGCCATGCAGGCGGCGGGTCTGCACTTTGGCCCGGTTTCGGGTCGCCAGCCGTCCGCGATGGGCTGGATGTTCAAAAATCGTTCCGAGTGCTTTTCGACCGGTGCGTTCTGCAACGGTCAGGTCATGTTTGTCGACGGTCAGGCGGTCGCTTCGCGCGCGACCGACAACGATGCCCTGATGCGTCTTGCCGCCTATCTGGAAGAGGAAACCGACGATACCTATCTGAAGGTCTACAGCTTAGGCGATGACTTTTGGGATAACGATGCCTATTGCGTGACGAGCGATTCCGAGCGCGTACGCCGCGCCATGGAGTCGGGCGGCAATGCGTGGCTTAAAGGCGAAGAGGCCCCGTGCCGTCCCGTCGTCGATGACGCGCCGGTGTTCAAGGCGAATATCTGGAGTGCCCGTTCGCGTGAGGAGCTTGCGGAGCTACGCGAGCGCGTCGCCGCCGAGGTGCCGGAGCTCTCGCTTGTGTTTCCCAACAACCGTGTGCGCCTGTTCGACATCCTTCCGGCTGGTTGGGACAAGGGCCGCGCTGCACTGGAGTTGGCGCGCGCTTTGGGCCTGACGCCCGACGAGGTGGCCGTATTTGGCGATTCTGATAACGATCTGCCCATGATCGATGCCGTTTCCAATTCCGTTGCCGTCGCCAATGCCAACGAGGCCGTTACGGCTGCCGCGCGCTGGCATATCGGAGCCGCGGCAGACGATGCGGTTGCTGGGGCTCTGCATCAGATTGCCGCCTGCGCCGCGACGGGGGAGATGCCGTCGTTTATGCGTCAGATGGATGCGACGGGTTTCGACGTCACGAACGTCTAGGGGGGCGCTATGAAGCTTCAGCAGCTCAGATATGTCGTCAAAGTTGCCGAATGCGGTAGCATCACCGAGGCCTCGCGCCGACTCTTTGTGTCGCAGCCTTCGATTACCGCGTCGATTCGCGATCTCGAAAACGAGATGGGTGTGCATATCTTTGAGCGCACCAACAAGGGTGTCATTGTGTCCGAGGAGGGCGAGACCTTCTTGGGCTACGCGCGCCAGGTGCTCGACCAGGCTGACCTGCTCGAGGGCAAGTACAAGGGCGCATCCGAGCAGGTGCCGCACTTTAGTGTGAGCTGCCAGCACTATTCCTTTGCCGTCAACGCGTTTGTCGATGTGATCCGCGAGTTCGATGCCGCGCGCTATGACTTTACCCTGCGCGAGGAGCAGACCCACGAGATTATCGAGGACGTCGCGCACATGAAAAGCGAGTTGGGCATCCTGTACCTATCCGAGCACAACCGTGAGGTCATCGAGCGTATGCTCACTGCCAATGAGCTGGTGTTTGAGGGACTCTTTTGCGCCACGCCGCACGTTTTTGTATGCGCCGACCATCCGCTGGCGGCCCGCTCCAGCGTGACGCTCGAGGACCTGGAAGACTACCCGTTCCTGTCCTACGAGCAGGGCAGCTACAACTCGTTTTACTATTCCGAGGAACTGACCTCGACGTTTGAGCGCCGCAAGAACATCCGCGTGCGCGATCGTGCGACGCTGTTCAACCTTGTCATGGGACTCAACGGCTATACGGTGTGTTCGGGCGTGATCAGCCACGAGCTCAATGGTCCCGGTATCATTTCGATTCCGCTCGATGTGGACGAATACATGGAGATCGGCATCATCACGCGCAAGAACACGACACTTACGCGCTACGGGCAGGCCTATATCGAAGCGATTCGTCAGCACATCTAGTTTGTTATGTCTGCCGTACGCATGATGCTTAGCGGTGCGTATTGGTATAGTCATTCCCTATGGCAAACAGAAAATAACTCATATTTTACGATGGCTATTTGAGCCCTCATACTTTGTCTCGTTAAAGCATCCACGCAAAAAGGAGATCAGTATGACTAATTCCGTCCAGCTCAAAGCGCCGTTTCGTGCCGATATCGTCGGCAGCTTTCTTCGTCCGCAGGCCGTAAAGGACGCCCGCGCCGCCTATGCCGCGGGCACGCTCGATGCCGAGGGGCTTAAGGCCGTCGAGGACGATGCCATTCGCGATTTGGTGGCAAAGCAAAAGGCCGCCGGCCTGCAGGTCATCACCGATGGCGAGTTTCGCCGCAGCTACTGGCACCTCGATTTTATGTGGGGGCTGAACGGCGTCGAGCGTCGCACCTCGCGTACGGGCTATATGTTCCACGATGAGGAGACCACGGCCGATACCGCCGTGGTAACCGGTCCCATTAGCGGCGAGAACCATCCGTTTGTCGAGCACTTTAAGTTTGTCAAGGCACTTGAGGGCGAGGGCCACGTTGCACGCCAGACCATCCCGGCGCCGATTCAGACGTTCTCCGAAGTCACGCTCGACCGCTGTGATGGCCAGCAGGAGAGTCTGCACGCTGTCTACAAGACCGACGAAGAGCTCGTCGATGCCATTGCCGCAGCATATCGCACCGTGATTGCCGACCTGTATGCCGCGGGCTGTCGCAACATCCAATTTGATGACTGCACCTGGGGGATCTATTGCGATACCGACTTTGTGGCAAAGACTGGTATGAGCCCGGTCGACCTGCAAAAGGTGTCCGAGCTGGGCGTGGCGCTCAACAACGCCGCCATCGCGGGCAAGCCCGACGACCTGGTCATCAACACGCATGTGTGCCGTGGTAATTACCACTCTACCTATGCCTTCGAGGGCGGCTACGACCCCATCGCGCCGTATCTGTTCGCACACGAGAACGTCGATGCGTTCTACCTTGAGTTCGATACACCGCGCGCCGGTGGCTTTGAGCCGCTGAAGTATGTTGCCCCCGGCAAGAAGGTCGTGTTGGGCCTAGTGACCACCAAGGCCGCTGAGCTTGAGGATGAGGATGCCATCGTTGAGCGTATTCACGAGGCTGCAAAGTATGTTCCGCTCGAGAACCTGTATCTGTCTCCGCAGTGTGGCTTTGCCAGCTGCGAGATTGGCAACAAGCTGACCGAGGACGAGCAGTGGGCGAAGATCGCGCTGGTCAGGCGCATCGCCGAACGCGTTTGGAAATAGCGCTAGCGTTTGCAGGTGGCGGCGCGTGCGAGGCACTGCGTATCGCGTACAATGGTTCGGATCGTATCGTTCGGGCAGGTTATCCAATATGCCCGATCGCCCTTCCATTCGAAAGGACATCCATGTCCCAGTCTTCGACGCCCGCCGTCGCCGATGCCATCTACGATGCGTCATCGCTCGGCCGCCCGCGCATGTTCCTACTCGGTCTGCAGCATCTATTCGCGATGTTTGGCGCCACGGTGTTGGTGCCCGTGCTCACCGGTCTCTCGGTGTCGGCAACGCTTTTGTTTGCCGGCTTGGGCACGCTGCTGTTCCACTTCCTGTCGCGCGGCAAGGTACCGGCCTTCTTGGGCTCGTCGTTTGCCTTTATTGCCGGTTATGCCGCAATCGCGCCCAACGGCGAGGCCGAGCTTTTGCCCTACGCCTGCCTGGGTGTAGCCTGCGCCGGCCTGCTCTATCCGGTGCTGGCGGCCCTGTTCCGCGCGTTTGGCGCCAAGCGCGTCATGCGCTTCTTTCCGCCGGTGGTGACCGGCCCCATCGTCATTTCGATCGGCCTAATCTTGGCAAGCTCTGCCATCGCTAACTGCCAGACCAATTGGCTTGTTGCCGTTGTCGCTGTGGCTGTGATCGTCATCTGCAACATCTGGGGCCGCGGCATGGTCAAGATCGTGCCGATTCTGCTGGGCGTTGTGGTGAGCTATGCCGTTGCGGCTGCGCTGGGCGAGGTCGACTTCTCTGGCGTCGCAGCCGCTCCCTGGGTTGGCTTGCCCATCGTGTGGGGCAACACCGTGTTTGCGCTCTTTGGGCCTCAGTTCGATAGCGGCCTTGCCACGACTGCCATCATCACCATCATGCCGCTGGCCTTTGCGACTATGATCGAGCATATTGGTGATATCTCCGCTATCGGCTCGACTTGCGAGCGCAACTACATTGCCGATCCCGGCCTGCATCGCACCCTGCTTGGCGATGGCCTGGCGACCATTCTCGCATCGCTCTTTGGCGCTCCGGCTAACACCACCTATGGCGAGAACACCGGTGTGCTTGCCCTGACGCGTGTGTTTGACCCGCGCGTGATTCGCATTGCCGCGTGTTGCGCCATTGTGCTCTCGTTCTGCCCCAAGTTCGCGGCTGTCATTGCGGCCATGCCGGCGTGTGTGATCGGCGGCGTGTCACTCGTGCTCTATGGCATGATCAGTGCGGTAGGTGTGCGTAACCTCATCGAGAACCAGGTCGATTTCCAGAACAACCGCAACGTGCTGGTGGCCGCTCTGGTGCTGGTGCTTTCACTCGGCATTGCTTACAGCACTGCCGGTGCTATCGTGTTGGAGCTGGGCGGCGTGACCATTTCGCTTTCGGGTCTTGCCGTGGGTTCGCTGGTGGGCATTGTGCTCAATGCCATCCTACCGGGTAACGACTTTGAGTTTGATGTCTCCGAGCTTGAGGAGGCTGCTGAGTAACAACTGCGTCCAGCTGAATCAAAAAATGGCGCCCATGCGTACGCGCGGGCGTCATTTTTAATGCGTCAATATCCAGTGGATGCCACGTGCCATGCGCAGATCGGTTTGGGCAAAGTGATTGCCGGGGTTGAGCTCCAGCGTTGTTGGAATGCCGCGCGCGACGAGCAACGCTTCCATCGCGCGTGTGTCGTCGAGTACATGCCGCATCATGCGGTTGGGTGTCTTGGTCTCCTTTTTGCCGAGTGACAGATAGACGGCCTGCGGGTTGCCGGCAAAAGGGGCCGTGCTGGCGCGATCGACAAAGTCGGGAAACCACAACGACCCCGATGCGCTTGCGGCGCGGCTAAAGGCGTCGGTTTGCCAGAGGGACCAGAGCGCGAAGAGGCCCGCGAGCGAGTAGCCGGCAATGCCGCGCCAGGTGGGCGGCTGAGGAAGCGACGACTCGGCCTCTGGGATTATCCAGTTCAACAGCTCATCGAGAAATCCGGAAGCCTGACCGCCAAAGGGCTCGGCATCGCGCACGGTTCCGTCGCATCCCCAGGGGCTCAGCTCGCGATTCCAGTTGAGGCTGCCAATGCCGACAAGCGTGAAGGGCGGGCAGTTGAGCTCTCGGCAGCGTTCATAAACCTCCGCGCCGTCGCCCATGACCACGGGAAGATAGATGACTGGTGCGCTTTCGGCATGCTGTGCATGAACGGTTATCTGCTTTTGATGCGCTTCCATGACGGGCTTCTCTCGGCGTTGTGATATCGACGGCCCCCATTGTCGCACGCCGGTTCATGCAGGTTGGGCTAGACAAAAGACAATCTCGTGCATACCCTGCGGACGCATATGGAAAACGCCACCGCCGGAGGGGAGCTCGGCGGTGGCGTTGTTAAACGGTGCTGGGACTCGGGGCCTTCGCGGGAGCTGCCATGTGCGCAGAGGCGTCTACGAGCGTTTGCGGCTCGCCATGGTGCCTGCGGCGATAGCGGCTGTTCCCGCAAGGACGGTTGCCACGATGGCCGCACCCGAGGTGTCGCCGGTTGCCGCGAGCACGCCGGTGGCCTTGGCCTTCGTGGTTGCAACCGCAACGGTCTTGGTCGTCTTTGCGCCCTCGGGCTTGGGGTCCTGCTTGGACTCCGCGGGCTTGGTCTCGTCGGGCTTGGGGTCTTCCGGCTTGGCTACCTCGGGAGGTGCGATGACCATGCTCTTGGCGACAGCTTCGTTATAGGGAGAGTCGATCACAGCGTCGCCCGTGCCGATGGCTTGGCCTGCCTCGTAGATGCCGTTACGGAGCTTGCGATAGTCAATGACCTTGCCGCCTTCGGGCGTCTGGATGGCGGCGTTCTCAATCTTGATGGTGCCGATTGTCTTGCCGTCAGCGCTCATGGCACGGGCAAAGATTGCCGCTGTATCTCCTTCGGCCGTTACCTTGCTGCGGATGATCGAGATGACTGCGGGTGTGACGCCCTCGCTGGTCTGGGCGATGATGCCGATGTTCTCGCCTTGGGGCTCGGGGCTCGTCTCGCCATCTTGGTTTTCGCTGTAGGGGATGGGGCCGTCGCCGTTCTCGACATAGCGGGCTATGGCCTTGACAACGGAGTCGCTGATGTAGATGTGGCCACCCTTCTCGTTGGGTCGATCGTTTCTGGTGGAGAATGCAGCCGAAACCTCACCTTCCGCAAACGCGTCCACGGTGGAGCCGTTCTTGACGACGATGTCGTCCTGGTAGGTGAAGAGGGCGATGGCGCCACCGTATCTGCCTTTACCTGCACGGACCGTCACGTTTGCATGATCGAGGGTGATGCCCTTGTGGGCATAGACGCCATATTCAACACCGTTTACGTTGAGGGAGGCGTTTGTGGCTGCGAGGCTGCCCTTGGCCTCGACGGCAGCGTCTTTCTCGGAGCTTGCCTCGACCGTCCCGCCACCCTTGATGGTGAGGTTCTTGTCGGTTCCAATACCCTTGTCCTCGGTAGCCCTGGCGGTGACGGCTCCGCTGTCGTCAATCGTGATATTACCGTTTGCCCTGATGCCATCCGATGCACCCGTGGCGTTGACGTTGCCCGAACCTTTGATAGCGAGATCACCCCCGGCATTGATGGCGTCAAACCCAGTGCTCGTGGCGTTGACGGATCCGGCTCCGTTGATGTTGATATTACCCGTGGAGAGGATAGCGTCCTCAGTAGATGTCACGCTGAGCGTGCTGCCCGCGTCGCCTTGGATATTGAGCTCGGCGTTCTCGTTAGTGCCATGAGAAACGTTGATGCCTTCGATCCATTCGGCAGTGACGATGTTGGTCCCCGAGTAATTCACGTTGAGCTTGCCTGCGGCCTGGATCTCGCCGCCGTTATAGTTGTTGAGCTTCAAGTCGTCGGCGCCGTCCCACGACCAGGTACCGGCCTCGTCGCTCGCCGCGGTGTTGTACTTGTTGCCGCCGACCTTGACCCATTCCGCTGCGAGCGAGACGCTCGGCATGAGCAGCGAGCTCACCGTGAGCGCGCACACGGCGCCCGCGACGATGCGGCGCGTCACGCGGCGCCAGCTGCCGTGCGCGAGTCCTATGCGACGGCGAACGTCGGGTTCGGCAACATGGGTTCCGGCGGTAGTGTCATTGCGTTTGGGGGTCGTGAACAAGGCTGCCATGGTTGCTCCCGTTCTCATAGGGCCTATACGGCTAGGTTCAGCGTATCTGCTGGATGTTGCCGGCGGTAGTGCCGTTTGGAGGGCAAAATGGCCAAAATGGGGGAGAAATAGGCCGCACGCCGGCGCAGGGACCGACGCTAAAAGAAAAGCGCGGGGCCGCATGGCGACTCCGCGCTTTATTGTTCAGCTTTTGCAGCCTTGCCCTTACGCTACGAAGAAGTAGACGAGGAAGGCAAGGGCCGCGATCCACCCGTCCTGTGCGAAAAAGTGTTTACGAGCGTTTGCGACTCGCCAGGGCGCCTGTGACGATAGCGGCCGTTCCTACAAGGGCGGTCGCTATGATGGCTGCGCTCGAGGCGTCGCCGGTTGCCGCGAGCTTGCCGGTGGTCTTGGCTCCCGTGACTGCAACTGCAACGGTCTTGGTTGTCTTCGTGCCCTCGGACTTGGAACCCTCGGGCTTGGTCTCGCCTGGCTTCTCCTCGGGTTTGATCTCCTCGGGAGGCACGGTGACCGTGCGCTTGGCGACAGCGGCGTCATAGGGGGAGTCGATCGTGGCGTCGCCCGTGCCGATGGTTTGACCTGCCTCGTAGGAGATGCTGGGGCCGTACTCTTCTTCGTAGCGATAGTTAATGATCTTGCCGCCTGCGGGCGTCTGGATGGGAGCGCCTTCGATCTCGATGGTGCCGATCGCCTTGCCATCCTCGCTTATGGCAAGAGCGAAGATTGCCGCCGTGTCTCCCTCGGCCGTGAGCTTGCTGCGGACGATCGAGATACTCGCGGGCGTGATGCCCTCGTAGGTCTGGGCGAAGATACCGATGTTCAGACCCCTAGGCTCAGGGATGACCTCGCCGCTTTGGTCGTTGCTGTAGTGATCGGGGCCATCGCCACCGGTCTCGACATAGCGGGCTATAGCCTTAACAACGGAGTCGCTGATGTAGATGTGGCCGCCAGCGACGTTTGGCTGGTGGTTTCTGGTAGAGATTGCAACCGAGAATTTGCCTTCTGCGAACGCGTCCACGATGGAACCATTCTTGATGACGATGTCGTCCCCGTCAGTGATGAGGGCGATGGCCTGGCCGCCGCTCGCGCTTGTGCGGACCGTCACGGTCGCGTGATCGAGCGTAACGCCCTTGTAGGCATAGACACCATATTCAACACCGCTTGCGTCAAGGGAGGCGTTCGTGACCGCGAGACTACCCTCAGCGTCGACGGCAAGATCTCCCTGGGAGCTTGCCTCGACCTGGCTGCCGCCCGAGATGTCGATGTTGCCGTCAGCCCAAATCGCCGCTTCTTCTATCGAGCTTGCTTCTACCTTGCCACCGCCTTTGATGATCAGGTCACTGCCCGCGGCGATGCCGTAACCTTCGCTTCCTTTAGCGATCACTGTGCCAGAGGAATCGATGGTGGTCTTGCCCTTGGATTGGATGCCTTCGGTACCGCCCGTTGCATTCACGGTGCCCGAGCCCGTGATAGAGAGATCGCCCTTTGCCTCAATTCCGTCGGAAGTAGTGCTTGTGGTGTTCACAGTGCCTGGGCCAGAAATGGAGAGGTCGCCTGTGGATTTAATTGCATCGGCCTCAGCTGTCACATTGAGCTCATCCGTGCTATTCGAGCTCGTTATGTTCAACTCTGCTTTCTGGCTAGTGCCATCCTGCGCCTTGATGGCGGCTCCGGTGTAATCGGGCTCGGTTTTCACGGTGTTCTTGCCCTCGTAGGCAATGTTGAGCTTGCCCGCAGCCTGGATCGCACCGCCGTCATAGCCGTTGAGCTTCATATCGTCGGCGCCGTCCCAGCTCCAGGTGCCGGCGGCGTCTCCCGTGGGCCCCGCGGCCGCTTCGTGGCGGACGCCGCCAACGTCCACCCACTCCGCCGCGAGCGAGACGCTCGGCATGAGCAGCGAACTTACCGTGAGCGCGCAGGCCAGGCCGCAGACGATGCGGCGCGTCACGCGGCGCCAGCTGCCGTGCGCGAGCAGCGTGCGACGGTGCACGTCGGGCTCGACAAAATGGGCTCCTGAGGTTTTATCATTGCGCTTGGGGGTCGTGAACAAGGCGGCCATGGTTACTCCCATCCTCATAGGGCCTATGCGATTACGCCCAGCATATCTGCAGGATGTAGCCGGCGGTAGTGCCGTTTGGAGGGCAAAATGTCCAAAACTTGGGAGGCAATACATCGCGCGTCCGTGCGGTGCCTGGCTTTAAAAGAAAAGCGCGGAGCCGCTCGATGCGACTCCGCGCTTTGGTGTTCTGCTTTGGCAGCTTTGCCGTTACGCTACAAAGAAGTAGACGAGGAAGGCAAGGGCTGCGATCCACATGAGCGGCTTGATCTTGGAGGCCTCGCCCTTAAAGAGCGCGACGATCACGTAGGCGATAAAGCCCAGACCGATGCCGGCGGAGATGGAGTAGGTGAAGGGCACGCCGGCGACAATCATGAACGCCGGGAAGCCCTGCGACACGTCGGACCAGTCGATCTCGGAGGCCTCGCTCATCATGAGGTAGCCGACGTAGACCAGGGCACCGCAGGTGGCGGCACTGGAAACGATGGTGACGATGGGGGAGAAGAACGCGGCGAGAATGAACAGCACGCCGGTGGTGACGGAGGTGAGGCCCGTGCGACCACCGTCGGCAGCGCCAGAGGTGGACTCGACGAAGGTAGTGATGGAGGAGACGCCCATAAAGCCACCGGCAGCAGCGGCCACGGAGTCGACGACCAGGATGGGACGGATGTCCTCGACATTGCCGTCCTCGGTCAGGAACTCTCCCTGCTTGGCGACGGCCATCGCGGTGCCCATGGTGTCAAAAAAGTCGCTCATGAGCAGCGAGAAGGCAACGACGAGCAGCATCGGGTCGGTCAGAACCTTCACGATGGCCATGTTGCCGTCGGCGGTGCTGGCAAACGGGGCGCCAAAGGTCGAGAAGTCGAGTGGTGCGATGAGGCCCTCGGGCGCATGGGTGACGCCCAGCGGGATTCCGGCGATAACGGCGACGATGATGCCGATGAGCAGCGAGCCCGGCACATTGCGGGAAGCCAGGGCAACCGTCACGACGATGGAGATGATGCCGACGATAAAGGTGGGGGAGGCGATGTCGCCCAGGCCGACGAGCGTACCGGCGCCAGCGGTGATGATGCCGGCGTCGCACAGGCCGATCATGGCGATAAACAGGCCCAGACCCACCGAGATGGCGTGGCGCAGGACCACGGGGATGGCGTCCATGATGGCCTCGCGCAGGCCGCACAGGACGAGCAGCAAGATGACGATACCCTCGAGGAAGATAACGCTCATGGCCACGTGCCAGTCGCCGCCGCACATGGTGGTGGCGATGCCCGCGATCATGGCGTTGATGCCCAGACCCGACGCGCAGGCGAGCGGGCGGTTGGCGAAGATGCCCATGCAGATGGTCATGATGCCGGCGCCCAGGCAGGTGGCGCAGGCGAGCGCTCCCGCATCGATGCCAGCGCCCGAGAGCACTGCGGGGTTGACGGCGATGATGTAGGCCATCGCCAGGAATGTTGTCAGTCCAGCGCGAAGTTCGGTCCCGATTGTGGACTTGCGCTCACTGACGTGAAAAAGTTCGTCCATGCATACCCTTTCCTTGTTCGGCCCCGAGTTTAGGCCGATTGACACGAACTCACTTACTATATCGTCTTTACAACCTTGCTGTTCCTCGCATGTTGATGTTCGGCGCTTTGTAACAGACGGACGGTATTTATCGCATGAAAATGTGTGGGTACCGTATACTTAAGCGGTTACAACGACCCCTATGGAGGAACGTATGATTAAAGAGCTTTGCCACGACGAGGCTATCCTGTCCCAGCGTTGCGAGGTTGCGACCGTCGAGGACGAGTCGGTTGCTCAGGACCTGATCGATACCATCAAGTCGCTCGACGATGCCGGCTGCCTTGCCGCTAACCAGATTGGCGTTACCAAGAAGGTCTGCGTCTACCTGGACGACGCCGGCGAGCCCCACGTGCTCTACAACCCCCGTCTGGTGTTTGGCCTGGGCGCCAGCAAGATGGAGGAGAGCTGCCTGACGCACGAGGAGGTCACCAAGTCCACGCGCTATATCAAGTGCAAGGTTGCCTTTGACCAGATCGTCGACGGCAAGATGCGCGAGCGCAAGCAGGACTTTGTGGGCTTCGAGGCGCAGATGATCCAGCATATGATCGATCACTGTCTTGGCAAGCTTGTCTAGGGCGACCACAGCACCGCACTTCGTCGTTTTTGGTCCGGGCGTGACATTGTTGTCATGTCCGGGCTTTTGTGTTTAGCGCCTTTTTGTTTGGTGACAATGAACTTAGCAAGAACGTAAAGCTAGGAGGCGCTATGTGTACGAGCATTCGATTTACCGATAATTCCGGCAACATGTATCTGGGCCGCAACCTCGACTGGAGCTTTGACTACGGCCAACAGGTTCGCGTGATGCCGCGCGGGTTTCACATTCCGTATTCGTTTATCGACGACACGACAGCGGCACACGCGGTGATCGGTATGTGCATCGATTACAAGAACTACCCTATGTTCTTCGACTGCGGCAACGATGCGGGCCTCGCCGTGGCGGGTCTCAATTTCCCGGGTTATGCCGAGTATGCCGAGGACCCTGTCGACGGCAAGACCAATATCGCGGCCTATGAGTTTCCCCTGTGGGTGGCAGCGACGTTCTCGACGGTCGATGAGGTCGAGGCCGCGCTGCGCGACACGGTGATTGTCGCCAAATCTGCCGGAGAGGGGCTGGGCGTGTCGCTGCTCCATTGGATTATCGGCGACAGCCAGCGTAGCATCGTGGTCGAGATGATGGCTGACGGCCTGCATGTATACGACGATCCGGTCGACACCCTTGCCAATCAGCCCACCTTCCCGTGGCATATGGAAAACCTACGCACTTATATCACCGCCACAAGCGATTTTCCGCAGACGGCGACGTGGCGTGGCGCCGAGCTTAAGCCCTATGGAGCCGGTGCCGGCATGCGCGGCATTCCCGGCGACTGCTATTCGCCGAGCCGTTTTGTAAAGGCAGCGTACCTCAACGCCAATTACCCGCAAAAAGACAGCGAGACCGAAAACGTCGTCCGCATGTTCCGTTCACTCGAGGGCGTGGTGATGATTGAGGGGGCGTCCAGGATGGGCGATGGCAAGTTCGAGAAGACTATCTATACCGGATGCTTTAGCGCGCGCACGGGCAATTATTACTACGCGATGTATGAGGATCCGTCGATTCGCTACGTGAGCCTGATGGATGCCGAGGGCGCGAGCCCCGATAGGCTCGTGGTTCCCGAGCCGCGCCGTTCGTAGCTCACTGGTCCGTTGCGACATAAAACGGCCTCGCACCTCTTATGAGATGCGAGGCCGTTGTCGTCAATGGCTGGTGGCGTGTTAGAAGTTGGCGTCGTTGAACTGGGTGCTCTCGAGTCCGTCGAGTTGCTGTTCGGGCGTATCGGCGACGCTCTCGAGCAATTCGGTGGGATCGACGTTCATGTCCCTACCGGCCTCGTTGCCGTTGACCAGGTCGTCCGAGAAGATATCGACTTCCATTTCCTCGGCTTCCTCGATCTGGACCTCGAGCGGCACATGGGTGCGTACGAGTTTGACCGCCGGACGCATGCGGGCAAAGAGAGGCACGTACTCGATGATGATCGCCGAGTTCTCAAGACCGTACCAGCGTGCCGGGCTTCCGCAGGCGCGGCGGACGGCGTACTTGATGGCCATCACGCGGTGGTCGTTGCGGTTGATGTCCGTTTCGGGGGCAAGCATCTTGCGCAGCATGCAAAAACGGAAGTCGCCCACGTTGCCGCGTGTCTCGTAGATGGAGTAGGTGTGATGCTGCGGTGGCAGCTCACCCGATGTCATCAAGTCGCCAACGATCTGACGCAGATAGGCGTTGATGCGCTGGTTGACCTTAAAGCCCAGGTCCAGGCGCACGCGGAACAAAAAGTCCGTGCCAAAGGTCTCGACGGAATACTCGTGCGTATAGGGCTCGTCGGTAACGTGCACGTTGATGAACCAATATGCCTTGGCGCGCTTGGGGTGCTTGTCCAGGATGGAATAGAGCACGTCGCGGTCGAGCGTGAGCGGGTCGGGGCTGTTGGTGAGGAACACCAGATTGTCGGCGAGCACGGGGTAGGTCTCGTCGTTGCGCAGGCGGTTGAGCTGATCGATGTACTTGGAGACGGGCAGCAGGATCGTCTGCGTGCGCTCGATGGCGGTGCCGCGGCGCCACACGTACATAAGGCCAAACAGCAGCGAGGCCAGGAAGATCATCACATAGCCGCCGTCAAAGAACATGGTGAGGCACGAGGCAAAGAAGCAGAGCTCGATGGCGCCAAAAAGCAGGGCAAAGACGCAGGCGCCCAGCTTGTGCTTGAGGATGCCGGCGATATAGCTCGTCAAAAGCGTCGTGGTCATGAGCATAGTCACGGTGATGGCGAGGCCGTAGGCGCTCTCCATGCGCTCGGAGTTTTGGAACAGCAGCACGATGAAGATACAGCCGACCCACATGATGTTGTTGACGAGCGGAATATAGAGTTGACCCTTGGTGTCGCTGGGGTAGTGGATGCGCAGATGCGGCATAAGGTTGAGACGCGTGGCCTCGGATACCAGCGAGAACGAGCCGGTGATAAGCGCCTGCGAGGCGATGATGGCCGCTACGGCCGATAGCACGATGGCAAAGGGGCGCAGGGGCTCGGGAAGCATCATGTAGAACGGGTTGACGATGTCCATCGCGAGCATCTGGGGATTGGAGTTGTTGGCGAGCAGCCAAGCGCCCTGACCCAGATAGTTAAGGATGAGGGCCGCCTTTACGAACGGCCAGGATGCGTAAATGTTAGCCTTGCCCACGTGACCCATGTCCGAATAGAGCGCCTCGGCGCCGGTCGTCGACAGGAAGACGAAGCCGAGCACCATGATGCCCGAGTGGTTGATGGGCGAGAACAGGAACATGATGCCGCGGATGGGGTTGAGTGCGCGCAAGATGGACAGGTTGCCGAGCATGTTGAACAGGCCGGCGCCCGCCAGGAACAGGAACCATAGCGTCATGAGCGGGCCGAAGAGCTTGCCGATTGACGAGGTGCCGGCGCGCTGCATGGCAAATAGGCCGCAGATAATGATGATGGTGATGATGATGACGTTGGTCTGGCCGTCGCCCAATAGCGCGTGGCCCCACTCGATGGTGCGCAGACCCTCGATGGCTGTGGTGACCGTGACGGCGGGGGTGAGGATGCCGTCGGCAAGCAGCGCCGCACCGCCGATCATGGCGGGAAGGATCAGCCACGGCGCCACTTTGCGCACGAGACTGAACAGGGCGAAGATACCGCCCTCGTTGTGGTTGTCGGCCCTCATGGCGATTAGCACGTACTTGACCGTGGTTACGAGCGTCATGGTCCAGATGACGAGCGAAAGCGCGCCCAGGATCATGTCCTCGCTGACGGTACCGATGCCGCCGTTGTTGGCGACGATTGATTTCATGGTGTACATAGGGCTCGTGCCGATGTCGCCATAGACGACGCCGAGCGTTACGAGCAGCATGCCAGCGGAGAGGGGGATGGCTCCGTGCCCGCCTTGCCCGCGCTGGTCTTGGAGGTTTGCCTCCAGTTTGTTGTGTGCCACGAGGACTCCCTTAGACATCCGGTTATCTGTCTAGGACAAAAAACTTTATGCCGTCTTTATACATACAAGAGCAGTTTGGCACATCGGGTTATTTTAGACAATAATCCTCAGCTGGGGATTATTTATCTACGCAGGTAGCATTTCAAAGCAGGGGCTTTTAAGCACGTGCTGTCTGGGCGATGCCAGCCTTGGCGTTTGCGCGTTTGCCGGCGAGTTCGCAAAAGAGCGCGCCGCCGATGATAAGCGCGGCGCCCATCAGGCGGACCGGTGTTATGGCTTCACCCAAAAGGGCGGCCGAGAACACGACCGCCGAAAGCGGCTCGAGGTAGCCGACGACGGCGACGGTCTGGACGGGCAGCTTGGCGACGGCGCTAAAGTAGAGCAGGCAACCAATGCCGGTGTTGACGACGCCGAGCATAGCGACGGCGCGCCAATCAATGCTGGCGGCGACGCCGGCGGACAGGAACGAGGGAGCGCCCTGCGTGATGAGCGTGAGGGCCAGTTCGGTCACAAAGGCGGCGCTCACTTGGAGTGCGGAGTTCTCGAGGCCCTCGATGTGCGGCGCACCCTTGCTGGCGATGACCATCAATGCATAGCAGAAGGCCGAGGCGATTCCACAGACGATGCCCGCAATGGGCATATTGCCGCCTAGACCTTGCGCTGCAATGAGAAAAGCACCACAAGCAACGGCGACAAAGCCGGCGATTTTGCCGCCGGTCAGCTTTTCGCCAAAAATGAGCGGGGAGAGGGCCATAACGATGATGGGGCCACAGTAATACAACAGCGAGGAGATACCAACGCCGATCGTCTGATAGGCGCGGAACAGGAAAATCCAGCTGGCGCCCAGCGCAGCTCCCGAGAGGAGGAGGGCCGCGGCTTCGCGGGGACGAGATGGCGCCTGCAACTTATGGTGTTGGGTAGTGGCGAGGATGGTTGCAAGCGAGAGGGCTCCCAGAAACGTGCGCAGCAGCACGATATCGGAGCTTGGCAGTGCGATAGCTGCGGCGATGATGCCGTTAGAGCCAAACAACAGTAATGCTGCTAAGTATGTAAACAGTCCGTTGTTCATGCGCTGAAATCCCCTCTATATCCGAGCATGTTCACTATGGGTGAACTGGCTATAGAAGAAAAGCGAATATAATTCATAGATAACATGACAAAAGCTCATGCATATGTGGAGGGGTGCCGTGGAAACGAATGTTCAAAAGATGCAGGTCCTACTCGAGACCGTGCGCGCCGGCAGTTTTACGCGCGCCGCCGAGCGGCTGAGCTATTCGCAGTCGGGCGTGAGCCGTATGGTGGCCGATCTTGAGGCCGACTGGGGCTTTAAAGTGCTTGATAGAAGCCGCGAGGGCGTAGTGCTTTCTGCCGATGGGCGGCAGATCATGCCGGCGGTCGAGGCGTTGTGCGAGGAATTTGTTCGTTTGCAGCGACGGGTGGATGAGATGCGTGGGCTCATGCGCGGCAAAATCTGCATCGGTACGTTTTCGAGCGTGGCGACCCACGTGCTGCCGCCGGTGATTGCGCACTTTCGCGCCGATCACCCGGACGTCGATTACGAGCTGCTGATGGGTGATTACTCCGAGATTGAGCAATGGGTGGCGGAAGGTCGCTGCGACCTGGGCTTTATTCCGCGCGAACCACGCGGCGCCGGCATGGCGTCGCGGCCGTTGGTGCAAGATGAGTTGATGGCCGTGGTGCCAGCGGACTCCTCGCTTGCTACCGCGGAGGTCGTTTCCCTTGCCGATTTGGCCAACGAGCAGTTTATTCTGCTGGAACGCGGTAGCGACGACGAGATTACGCCGCTGTTTCGCCGCGCGGGCCTGGCGGTACGCTCTAAGCTGTCGACCTGGGATGATTATGCGATTATGGCCATGGTCGAGGACGGTCTGGGCGTGAGCATTCTTCCGGCGCTCATCTTGCGCCGCTGCCAGTTCGATGTTGCCGTGCGCCCACTCGAGGGGCATCCCCATCGGCAGATCAACGCCATATATCGAACGGCCGATGTTTCGCTTGCTGCCGCCCGTTTCCTCGAATACCTCTAAACGTGTGCGTGTCATTGTCCGCTTTGGGCAAATCTCAGAGTCCGGCGCATTTTCTTATGAAATTGAACTTCCCGATAATGCGCCGCGCTATACTGCTGCCTAAATTGAACCCAGGTTCAATTCGTGTTCTATAAATTGAACTTTGCCAGCAAGGAGGTTCTAGTGGCCCAAGAGACGTTTAGCGATCGCCTGCGACAGACTATGTCCAATCGCGACGTTCGCCAGTCGGACGTAATCCGCGCATCGGAGATGCTCGGCAAAAAACTCGGCAAGAGTCAGATGAGCCAATATGTGAGCGGCAAGACGATTCCGCGGCGCGATGTGGCTGAGCTGCTCGCCCGTATTTTGGAGGTCGATGTTACCTGGCTGCTCGCCGGCGACGCCGATCAAGGCGAGGCATCATCACCCCGCAACGATTCCAAGCCCGAACCCCATCCCTCAGCTCAAATTGCAAGGAGCACCACCATGCGTACTTTTTCTAAATCCACCAAACTCGACAACGTCCTGTATGACGTGCGCGGTCCCGTCGTCGACGAGGCCGCCCGTATGGAGGACGAGGGCGAGCGCATCCTCAAGCTCAATATCGGCAACCCGGCGCCCTTCGGTTTCCGCACGCCCGATGAGGTCATCAAGGACATGCGCCAGCAGCTGCCCGACTGCGAAGGCTATTCCAACTCGCGTGGCCTGTTCTCCGCGCGCAAGGCGATCATGCAGTATTCGCAGATCAAGGGCCTGCCCAACGTTCAGATGGAGCATATCTACACGGGCAACGGCGTGTCCGAGCTCATTCAGCTTTCGATGAACGCGCTGCTCGACAATGGCGACGAGATTCTGATCCCCAGCCCCGACTATCCGCTCTGGACGGCGTGCGCAACCCTTGCCGGCGGTCATCCCGTACATTATCTGTGCGATGAGCAGGCGGATTGGTATCCCGACCTGGAGGATATGGAGTCCAAGATCACGAGCGCGACCAAAGCCCTCGTCATCATCAACCCCAACAACCCCACGGGTTCTGTCTATCCGCGCGAGGTGCTCGAGGGCATCGTCGAGATTGCACGCAGGCATCAGCTGATGATCTTTGCCGATGAGATCTACGACCGCCTGTGCATGGACGGCTACGAGCACGTCTCGATTGCCTCGCTCGCCCCCGATCTGCCCTGTGTCACCTTTAGCGGCCTTTCCAAGTCGCACATGATCGCGGGCTATCGCATTGGCTGGATGGTGCTTTCGGGCAACCAGCGCTGCATGAGCGACTTCATCATGGGCATCAACATGCTCTCCAACATGCGCCTGTGCTCCAACGTGCCGGCTCAGTCGATCGTTCAGACGGCGCTCGGCGGCCATCAGTCCGTTAACGACTACATCCGTCCCGGCGGCCGTGTCTACGAGCAGCGCAACTTTGTGTATGAGGCGCTCAACAAGATTGACGGCATCTCGGTGGTCAAGCCGCGCGCGGCGTTCTACATCTTCCCCAAGATGGATGTTAAGAAGTTCAACATCACCGATGACGAGCAGTTTGCCCTCGACCTGCTGCACGAGAAGAAGATTCTGATCACGCGCGGCGGCGGCTTCAACTGGGCTGAGCCCGACCACTTCCGCATCGTGTACCTGCCGCGCATGGAAGTACTCAAAGAGTCCCTCGAAGACCTCGCCGACTTCTTTGACCATTACCGCCAGTCGTAGGGGATAGAAACTCCGCACTATGAAAAGCTCCCTGCAGTTGTTTTGCTGCAGGGAGCTTTCTTGAATCGGCGGAACTAAATAACAATCCCGTTGCAGTGGTCGATTTCGTGCTGGATGATCTCGGCGGTGTAGCCCGAGAAGTTTTTGATGCGGTGGACGAAGTTCTCGTCCAAATACTCCACCTTAATGCGGCGATAGCGGGTACAGGGACGCTCGCCGATCAGCGAGAGACATCCTTCGCTCGTCTGATAGGCATTGACCTGCTCAAGAATTTGAGGGTTGTACATCAGGAGTGTCCTGTTGCCGTCCTTTACGCAGATGATGCGTTTGCGCACGCCAATCATGTTGGCGGCGAGGCCCACGCACTCGTGCTCATGCTCGTGGAGTGTATCCAGGAGGTCCTGCCCGGTCGCGGCATCGTCGGGTCCCGCGTCTTCGGAAGGCAGGCGCAAAAAGAACTCGGATTTCATGATGGGCTTAATCATGGCGGGCTCCTTAAGGTGGATAGGTTTGGTTCAGGCCATGATACCGCGACATGTCGCATTAATGTGTGTACATAGATTCTGCAGCTAGATTGGCGGGCGACACCATAAACTAATGGACGTTTTGCCGAGAGGCATGAATGTATAAAGCGCAAAGAGTGCGCGACGGGCCCCGCGAATGGGGCGATGATGCCCGAGAGGGCCAAGAAGGAGTCTCATGTCTGAGAACGAAGAGATCATGAACGAGACCGAGAACGAGACCATGGCTGCCGAGGTTGAGGCAGTCGAGACCGTGGAGACCGAAGCTGCTGAGGTTGAGGCTGCTGACGAGGTTTCCGCTGAGGAGGAGGCCGAGGTTGTCGAGGCCGCCGTTGATTACGATGACGAAGAGCTGATGGACAAGATGCAGAAGGCCGCCCGCCTGCTGCGTAGCCGTCGCTTTGCTATTTCCAAGGAGGAGGAGGCCAAGGCCGAGCGCATGGCGAACATCGAGCGCGCCATCAAGCTCCTTGACCTCAAGCCCAAGATGGAGCAGAAGGAAATGTCCGACCTGCTGGGCATGCGCCTTCGTGAGCTCGATGGCCTGATGGCCGAGGCCGAGGCTGCCGATCTGGTCGGCCGCATCGACGACGCCGAGGGCGATATGCGCAAGATCGTCGTCTTCGCTGCCGAGGATGCCGCTGAGGGCCTGGTCGAGCTTGCCAATAAGAAGGAGAAGCTCCTGCCCGAGCTTTCTTACGAGGAGGCCACCGAGCTGATGGCCGCTCTCGATAAGGTTATCGCTCCGCTCGTCGCCATGGGCCTGGACGAGGACCGCGGTCCTCGCGGCGGCCGTGACGATCGCGGTGGTCGTGGCGGTGACCGTGGCGGCCGCGGCGGCTTTGGCGATCGCGGTGGCCGTGGCGGTGACCGCGGCGGTCGCGGTGGAGATCGCGGTGGCCGTGGCGGCTTTGGTGACCGTGGCGGTGACCGTGGCAGCCGCGGCGGCTTTGGCGGCAACCGTGGTGGCTATGGCGATCGCGGCGGCAACCGCGGTGGCTTCGGCGGTAACCGTGGTAACGACCGCGGCGGTCGCGGTGGCGATCGTGGCGGCCGCAATGGCGGCGGCTTCCGCGGCAACCGCTTCTAGTTGGGTTACGCGGTTCTACGAACCGCGTAACTAGTTGACGCTGCGCGCCCACCAGAGCGACAACTTGTCATTCAAAGAGGACGGCATGACCAGAAGGTCTATGCCGTCCTCTTTTCATGCCAATTTGTTCGCTCTGGTGGGCGCTCGCTGTCGGTGCCAAAACATCGGCGTTGCCTTGATTCAAACCTGCCAAAAGGTAGTCATTGGGGACGTTCTTAAATGACTAGTCGTTGGGGACGTTCTTGTTTGACTAGTCGTTTAAGAACGTCCCCAACGACTATATAGAACGAGATTGGATAATCTCCCGGTTTGAGCCTGCATTCAAGCTCTAAGTGGGAGATTATCCACTCTCGTTTCGTTTGTTGATTTCGATGCCTACATTTGTAGGAACAGTTCGTGGAGGCGGGCGTCGTCGTCGAGTTCGGGGTGGAAGGTGACACCGAGCTGATTGTCTTGACGTGCGGCGACGATGCGGCCATCGACTTCGGCCAGGGCCTTGGCGTCGCCGTGGACCTCGACGATGCGGGGCGCGCGGATAAACGTCAGCGGCACCTCACCGTCGATGCCGGCTACCTGCCCCTTGGCTCGAAAGCTGCCGAGCTGCCTGCCGTAGGCATTGCGCTCGACAAGTACATCCATGGTTGCCAGGCGCGGCGTCCCCTTATCGTCGTGGGCGGCAAGGTCGCGCGCCAGCAGAATCAAGCCGGCGCAGGTGCCCAGGACGGGCATGCCTTCAGCGATACGGGCGCGAAGCCCCTCGAGCATCCCCAGTTCCTCAAGCAGCTTGCCCTGAACGGTAGACTCGCCGCCGGGAAGTACCAGACGGTCAAAGACCTGCTTCAAATCAGCCGCCTGCCTCAGCTCAATACAGCGTGCGCCCAGCTCGGATAGTCTTGTCTCGTGCTCGGCAAAAGCGCCTTGGACCGCCAGCACGGCGACCGTCTGGTCTGCATAATCGCTCATGTGCGATCCTTTCTGCTGGACTAGCGCCCGCGCTCTTCCATGATGATCTCGATTTCGTCGGCGTTGATGCCCACCATGGCCTCGCCCAGGTCCTCCGAAAGCTCGGCGATGAGCTTGGCATCGTTGAAGTTTGCCACGGCCTTGACGATGGCGGCGGCGCGTTTGGCCGGCTCGCCGCTCTTAAAGATGCCCGAGCCCACAAAGACGCCCTCGGCACCCAGCTGCATCATCAGCGCGGCGTCGGCGGGAGTCGCTACGCCGCCGGCGGCAAAGTTCACGACGGGAAGCTTACCCGTGGCATGGACATCGCGGACCAGTTCGACCGGAACCTGCAGTTGCTTGGCTGCCTCAAAGAGCTCATCATCGCGCAGAGCAACAACGTCGCGGATCTGCTTTTGGATCTTGCGCATGTGGCGCACGGCCTGAACGACGTCGCCCGTGCCCGGCTCGCCCTTGGTGCGAATCATCGTGGCGCCTTCGGCAACACGGCGCAGCGCCTCGCCCAGATCGCGGGCGCCGCAGACAAACGGCACGTCAAACTGGGTCTTGTCGATGTGATAGACGTCATCGGCGGGGGAGAGAACCTCGGACTCGTCGATGTAATCGATCTCGATGGCCTGCAGGACCTGCGCCTCGACAATGTGACCGATGCGGCACTTGGCCATGACGGGAATGGAGACGGCCTCTTGGATGCTCTTGATCATCTTGGGGTCGCTCATGCGCGAGACGCCGCCTGCGGCACGGATGTCGGCCGGGATGCGCTCGAGTGCCATGACGGCGCAGGCGCCTGCCTCCTCGGCGATGCGTGCCTGCTCGGGTGTGGTGACGTCCATGATGACGCCGCCCTTGAGCATCTGCGCGAGCTCGCGATTGAGTTTGACTCGATCGGCCCTGCTGGTCTGTTCTGCCATGGTTGCTCCCTTGGTTGGTATGTGTATTGCTTGGCGGAACATCCTATCGGGGAGCTGGGTATGGCGAAATACTCAGTTTTCGAGATAATAATAAGGTCAGACTAATACCAGATTGAATGACTTAATAAGGTCAGGTGATAGGCTCATGCTTGACTACAATTTGGAACAACGCGGCGAAGCATCGCTCTATGAGTATGTTTACCAGCAAATTCGAGACGATATTGTTGCTGGGCGCATTGCGGCGGGGGAGCATCTTCCGTCTAAGCGCGCCTTTGCCAGTCATCTGGGAATCAGTGTCATTACCATCGAGAATGCATATAGCCAGTTGCTTGCCGAGGGCTATATTTGCTCAATGCCGCGTCGCGGTTACTACGCTTGTGAGCTTCCGGATGCACCGGTTTTGCCTTTGGCTGCGGAGGGTGTCGAGCGAGATGCCGTCTCTGTGGGCCCCAGCGCGCATGATGTCAACGGACAGGTCGAGCGATTCGATGCACTTTCTCCTTCCGCTTTGGAGGCGGCGCGGCTTTGGCAAAGCGCGCTACGGGCGACGCTGACGTCCGAAGACGAACGCGAAATCTTTTCGCCCGCACCGGCACAGGGCACCGCTCGGCTACGACGCGCAATCGCTCACCATCTGCGTGGGACGAGGGGCATGAATGTCGATCCTAATAACATCGTTATCGGTGCGGGCGCCCAGCTGCTCGATACCATGTTGGTTCAGTTGCTTGGCGCGGACAAGGTGTATGCCGTTGAGGATCCGGGCTATTTGCGCCTGACACGCATCTATCAGGCTATGGGCTGCAAAGTTCGACATATCCCGTTGGATGATGAGGGCGTGGACTTGAGCGCTCTGCAGAAAACCGGGACCGATGTCCTTCACCTGATGCCGTCCCATCAGTATCCGACCGGCCTTGTGACGAGCATTGCGCGTCGCTATGCTCTGCTGAGCTGGGCCGCCGAGCGACCGGGTCGGTATCTCATCGAAGATGACTTTGATTGTGAGTTTCGCCTTGCCGGCAAGCCGATTCCCGCGCTTGCTTCGATCGATACCGCACAATCGGTCATCTACACCAACACGTTTTCAAAGAGCCTGTCGTCGGCGTTGCGTCTAGCGTACATGGTGCTGCCCGATGAGCTGATGGAACGGTTTAGGCGCAACCTTGGTTTTTACGCCTCGTCGGTGAGTTCTGTTGACCAGGTCGCTTTGGCTCGTTTGCTGGAATCGGGTGATTACGAGCGGCATGTGAACCGCGTGCGCGTTCGTGCTCGCGAGGCGCGTGATGACCTGGCGGCGCTTGTACGGAAAGCATTTTCGGCAGGGGAGGTTTCGATCGAGCATGCAGACGCGGGCCTTTACTGTACCGTGGTTGCGGAGTGCGAAGCGGGCGGAAGCTCTTTTGTGCGGGCCCTCACGCGCTCGAGCACCCCTTTTGTCGATATCAATGACTGTTATTGGTGTGCCGATGGCGCGTCTGTTCCTGAAGACTCAACTAAAATTCTTGTCCAGTATGACGATCTGAGTCCAAAAGTGCTTAACACCTTGGAATTGCAGCTAACGGGGGCATTCTGCAATCTAAGTGAGTAGACTTTTGGCACTTTGGCGACCAGGCAGTTTTGTAACAAGCTATCTACCTGCGGTTTTGAAAAGCAGGATGACCGGCCTGCTCGGGATGTTCAAAAAAGTCTACTCACTTGTCGCGCAAAGCTTCTGCATGCGAAAAAAATGGGGTTTTCAACAGAACTTCGTCCAGCTCTCGGCAAGCTTCTGGCCAGTTGGAGAGGGTTGTTGAAAACTTAGCAGTCCGTTCGGCGCCATTTTTGGTGCGTTCGCGCCAATGCGAGACCGACTGGGTTGAAATCCGTGTTTTCCTGTGCCTATGAAGGATCTACTTTGTGACATATCGGCTTTTAGGTACTGGCGTTTGCCTCCTCAAGTCCGCGCTTTGTGCCCGCCGCTTCCACGACCGGAAGAAGACCGGCAGCGATATGATCTCGCCCGCAACCCGACGGCTGCGGTTGCGCTCGGTTTTCCGTTGTATACATTGGTTCGGACGAGAAACAAACGGACTTGCCCTGCCAGCATTAAGCAGCGGCTGTTTCTTGGTGAGTTCCCCAGGGAATCTGTGCTGGAAACGGAGCATGGATTTTTGGTCACGTCTCCTCTACTGACGGCATTTATCATGTCGCGGCATCTGACGGATCTTCAGCTTCTTTTGGTATTGGCGGAGATGTGTGGCTTGTTTGCGGTGTGTGCTCTGCCGGCGGCACTCGAGGCGGAGCTTTCGCGTGCAATTGATTCGGGCGCGATTTCGACAACGTTCGGTTGGATGCGCTGCCCGTCCGAGGACGGCACCGCCTCAAATCTATGGCGTCGAGACGCTTTGGTTTTGGGTGGGGACCTTGACCGCTTTTGTTCAGATGTTTGCGGGATGCGTTACGGCAATAGATTTATGGCGGTCTCGCAACTCGTTCCATTGGGTGCCGCGTCGCCTTTTGAGGTCGAGGCGTATTTGTTGCTTGGACTGCCGCGAGCCCTGGGAGGCGAAGGGTTTTGCGGCATAGAGCTCAATGTCGAAGTGATACTAAGCACAAGTGCTCGAGCGATTGTGGGAAAGTCCCACGTATATATCGACCTGCTTCTGTCTTCGCCGGACGGGAGGCGACAGGTGGCCATTGAATGTCAGGGAAAGGCCTCGCACGGGCGCGCGGGGGATGGCTTGCGTGACGCAGACCGTATGACGGCCCTTCAGGCCATGGGCTACGATGTGCTTCTCCTGACACACAGACAGATATCCGATGAGGATAGATTCCGCGCGATCGTTAAGGCCGTATACAGGATGCTCGAGGCTGAATATCGTGATAAAAGCTCGGATGAGCAAAGGGCCGAGGCATTACTCCGGTCTGAACTATTTGTTGACTGGACAAAATTGGGAGTCATCGACGGAAAGATGCCCGTTGGACACAAAACTGCTCGATCGTGGGCGGCTGCGGAACTAAGTGAGTAGACTTTTGGCTTGATGGCGACCAGGCCGTTTTCGCAACAAGCCATTTACCTGCGACTTTATAAAGCAATATGGATGGTCTGCTCGGCAAGTTCCAAAAAGCCTACTCACTTAGTTTTTGACGAGAAACCGATGCCGAAGATAACCCTATTTCAGGGCGTTAACGAGTCCTCGAGACACAAAAAGGCCCGAACCAATACGGTCCGGGCCTCATCGAGCTAGAGGTTATGTCTCAGGCGGTTGGCTTAGCCAAAGTAGCGCTTGAGCAGGCCGGCGAAAGCCTTGCCGTGGCGAGCCTCGTCGCGAGCCATCTCGTGCACGGTGTCGTGGATGGCATCGAGACCAGCGGCCTTGGCGCGCTTGGCGAGATCGGTCTTGCCGGCGGTGGCGCCGTTCTCGGCCTCAACGCGCATCTCGAGGTTCTTCTTGGTGGAGTCGGTCACGACCTCGCCCAGGAGCTCGGCGAACTTGGCGGCATGCTCTGCCTCCTCGTGGGCAGCCTTCTCCCAGTACAGGCCGATCTCGGGATAGCCCTCGCGATGAGCGACGCGAGCCATGGCCAGGTACATACCGACCTCGGAGCACTCGCCCTCAAAGTTGGCGCGCAGGTCGGCAACGATGTCCTCGGAGACGCCCTCCATCTTGGCGACGCCCACGACGTGCTCGGCAGCCCACTCGAGCTGGCCCTCCTCCTGCTTCAGGAAACGAGAACCGGGAACGCCGCACTGGGGGCACTTGAAGTCCTCGGGCAGCTGGTCGCCGTCGAACTCTTCCACATAACCGCAAACGGGGCAAACAAACTTCATGATTCGATCCTTTCGATCGATGGCGATGGTGCGCTCGCCCGGTCCCATAAGGGCCCTCTCCGGACGTGCGTCTTGACGAGTTCTATTATCCATAAATGAGACTGAAAGTGAAGCCTATTAGGAATGATTTTTAATAAAACAATTTTGAGATATGAAGATGTTGATTGATTAACGATTGGCAGGCCGTCTTTGACCGCCGCTGAGTACAATCGGTCGAGCAAATGTTGACGAATCAACAAATGAAGGAGTTTCCTTTATGCATCTAGCCCGCCGCGCCTGGTGCCGAACGTATCAAACGGTTTTTCGCATCGCATTGCCGGTGCTGCCCTATACCGAGCCACGCATTTTGGAGCATGCCGAGGATATGCCCGCGGTGCTTCAAAAGCGCTCGATACAGCGGGTTCTTATAGTAACGGATCCCGGCATTGCCCGTCTGGGGCTCACGGCGCCGCTCGAGACGGCGCTCGCATCCAGGGGAATTGGCGTTACGGTCTATGCCGAAACGCGTGCGAACCCCACGGTCTCAAACGTGGAGGAAGCGGCGTCCCTGTATCGCGAGAGCGCCTGCCAGGCCATTATCGGCTTTGGTGGCGGTTCGGCCATGGACTGTGCCAAGGGCGTGGGCGCACGCATCGCACAGCCAAATAAGCCCATCAACAAGATGCGCGGGCTGCTGCGGATTCATCGTCGCCTGCCGCTGCTCATCGCCGTTCCCACCACGGCAGGTACGGGAAGCGAGGTCACGCTTGCGGCAGTAATTACCGATGACGAGACGCACTACAAGTACCCCATTAACGACTTTGTGCTTATCCCGCGCTTTGCGGTGCACGACCCCGAGCTTACGCGCGGTCTGCCCGCCTCCACTACGGGGCAGACGGGCATGGATGCCCTGACGCATGCCGTCGAGGCCTTTATCGGCCGTAGCACCACGCCCTACACGCGCAAGATGGCGCGACAGGCGGTTCAGCTCATCCACGACAATTTGCTCGAGGCCTATGAGCATGGCGACAACATGCGTGCGCGCCGCAATATGCTTTCGGCGGCGTATAAGGCGGGTGTTGCCTTTACGCGCTCCTATGTCGGATATGTGCATGCCATCGCGCACAGTCTGGGCGGCCGATACGGAATTCCGCACGGTTTGGCCAACGCGATCATCCTGCCGCACATGCTTCGCGCTTATGGTGACGCCGCCGCCCCCAAGCTTGCCGATCTTGCTCGCATGGCGGGCATTGCGCCGGCTACCGCGCAGGACAGTCTTGCGGCCGAGGCCTTTATCGATTGGGTCGACCGCATGAATGCCGCCTTGGGCATTCCCAAATATGTGACGGGTATTCGCCGCTCCGATATTCCGCAAATGGCGGCCCATGCCGATGCCGAGGCCAATCCGCTATACCCCGTTCCGCTTCTAATGGACCGTTTGGAGCTCGAGCGTATGTACGAGGTGGTTGCGGGTGGTATGTTTGAAGACGAGAACTAGGAGGGTCCATGAACACCGAGGAAATTGCGCGCATCGTCGGCGACCAGCGCGCCTACTTTAAGACGCACGCCACGTTTGATGTCGATGCTCGACGTCGCGCCCTCGTGCGCCTGCGCGAGGCGGTGCGGGCACACGAGACCGATATTGCCCATGCGCTCAAGACCGATTTGGGAAAGTCGCATGACGAGGCCTATATGTGTGAGATCGGCACCTCGCTTTCCGAGATTCGTCATCAGATTGCGCATGCGGCTCGATGGAGCCGTCCGCGCCTGCGTCCGTGTGACCTCGCCAACGCCGTGAGTGTGTGCAAAACGCAAGCCGTACCCTATGGCGTCACGCTCATTATGGCGCCCTGGAACTACCCGTTTTTGCTAACGCTCGAGCCGCTTGCCGGCGCCCTTGCCGCGGGCAATACCGTGGTCATCAAGCCGAGCGCATATGCTCCGGCATCGAGCGCGGTGCTCAGGCGAATCTGTGAAGAGACATTTGATCCGCGTCTGGTAACGGTTGTCGAGGGCGGCCGCGCCGAAAACGAAGCGCTGCTCGACGAGTGCTGGGACAAGATCTTCTTTACCGGCAGCGTTCCGGTCGGCAAGCTCGTCATGGAGCGTGCAAGTAAAAACCTTACGCCCGTGACGCTTGAGCTGGGCGGAAAGAGCCCCTGCATCGTGGATGCGACGGCAAACTTGAAGGTCGCCGCTCGGCGCATCGCCTTTGGTAAATGGCTCAACGTGGGACAGACCTGCGTGGCCCCTGACTACCTGTTGGTCGATACGCGCGTGCACGATGAGCTGTTGGGCCTCATCAAGGAGGAGACCCGTCGCATGTTTGGCGAGCACCCGCTCGACAACGAGGATTACGGCCGTATCGTCAACGCCAAGCACTTTGTGCGCGTGCGCGGACTGATCGATCCCGATAAGGTCGTGCTTGGAGGCGCCGCGCGCGAGGCTTCTCTCAAGATTGAGCCGACGATTTTGGACTGCGTGGCGCCCGATGATGCCGTGATGCAGGAGGAGGTTTTCGGCCCCATCCTGCCGGTGCTGACGTTTGAAAGCTTAGACGAGGCCGAGACGTTTATTACGGATCGTCCGACGCCGCTGGCCCTGTATATCTTTAGCCAGGATCGTGCAGTTCAGGAGCGCTTTGTGCGCTACGTGCCCTTTGGCGGCGGCTGCGTTAACGACACGATCATGCACTTGGCTACGAGCCATATGGGCTTCGGCGGCATGGGTGCGAGCGGTATGGGCCAGTACCATGGCCGCGAGAGCTTCGATACGTTTAGCCACAAGAAGAGCATCGTGAACAAGGTAACCTGGCTGGACGTGCCGTTTCGGTATGCGCCCTACGCAAGCTGGAAGCACAAGTTCGTGCGTATGTTTGTGCATTAGAAAAGATCGCGGGTAATACGAACAAGTGTTCCTATTACCCGCATTTTGCGTTAGACTACTGCTATGGAGCACGGATGGGCCAACTCCCTTTAGAAGGGATTTGGTATGAACGTAAGCGATGTTATTTCGTTATTGGCGTTGTTGATCGCGGCTATCGAACTCGGCCTGTTTATCGGCCGAATGAAGTGGCCGCCCCCGCGTAAGCGAAGACGGCCACTTCTCACGATGAAAACGTGTATCGGAGTTGGCAAGACCCGCTGCCACGGGTGCCATCCGTGTTCCTATCTTATCTGCAAGCGTCCCGTCGCGCAAGCGTTGCGGCAAGCGATTGAAAGACGCAGACAGGATGAATTTGTGTCCGCACGGGCCCGTAGACTTCTCAATAAGGTTAAACGCCGGGTATTCCGGCCGGTAGAGGAGCTGCCATGTACGAGCCTTCACGTGTTCTTTTGTCGTTTCATATTGCAGGATTTCAGTATGCCGATGGCGCCTTGGTCTTGGGCGATCTTAAAGCGGGCGATAAGCTGACGCTGTGTGCCGAGCGCGATAATCCCCATGATCCCGAGGCGGTTGCGATCTACTACGGCAACACCAAGCTCGGCTATGTTCCGGGAAACGAGGCCGGCCCGCTGTCCTTGATGATGTATTACGGCCATGGGTACGTATTTGAGGCCCGTGTGCAACAGGTTGCCCCCGAGCGCAGCCCGTGGCATCAGGTGCGCGTTGGACTCTATGTGGTGGATGCTCGCTAATCGGCAATGGAGGCGGTCATGTTTGATGGCGATGGCCTGTTCGATCTGACGGACGACCCGTTTGAGTGGGATATGCTGCTCGACGATGATGAGCTAGAGCAGGACCGGAAGAAGCGGCAGGACAAGAACGCCCAGGGTGACGCGTCGAAAAAGAAAGACAAACACCGCCGAGGTCTGTTCGGCGGGCTCTTTGGCTAACCGACGCATCGCTGTGTCTGTATACTTAGCACGAGTTTGACGCGTTGCGAAATGAGGACATAGACGATGATGTGGTTTACCGCCGACCTGCACCTGGGCGATACGAATATCTTGCACGACATGGACCGGCCGTTTGGCTCGGTCGAGGAGATGAATCGCAAGGTCATCGATGCCATCAATGAGTGCGTGGCTGCGGATGACCGTCTCTACATCCTGGGAGACTTTACCTATCGTTTGCCCCTAGCGGATGCCGTGCACCTGCGCGAGTGTATCGAATGCAAGAACGTGACGCTCATCCGCGGTAACCATGACGGCGATTGGGAAGATCCGAACGCACCGCAGATTTGGGATGAGGTGCGCGATTATCTGGAGGTCGCTCCCGGTTACGCTAAGGGTCATCGCCTGGTGATGAGCCATTACCCCATGCTCAGCTGGAATGGCAAGGCGCGCGGCGCCATCATGCTGCACGGACATATCCATAGCAGGGGTGACCGCACCAACGCACGCAACCGCGATCGCGAGCGCCCCATTTTTCGCTACGATGTCGGCCTCGATGCCAACGACTACAAGCCCGTAAGCCGTGATCAGATCCTCGGCTTTTTTGGACTGTAATTCTCGAACCACGACACGAGCTACCGCAAAGGGGGCAGCCACCTTCGTGGTGGTTCTGGCGCCGTTGCCATTATGGCAGCGGCGTCTTTTTTGTCCGTGCGGCGCGGTAGAGTGTAGGCGGTTGAAATTTGCGTCCATCGAGGAGCTGCCATGAACGAGATCAAGTGCCCGCATTGCGGCGAAGTTTTTAAGGTCGATGCGTCCGGCTATGCGGATATCGTTAAGCAAGTGCGCGATGCCGAGTTCTCGCGCGACCTGGATGAGCGTGTGAAGGCAGTCCAGCGCGAGGGCGAGCAGGCGCTGGAGCTTGAGCGCTCGCGTTCGTCAGCCGCTTTGCAGGAGGCAGAGTCTCAGCGCAACGTTCAGCTTGTCGAGCAGAAGAATGCTGCAGCTCAGCAGCTGGCACAAGAGGTTGCCAAGCGCGATGCTGAACTTGCCGAGCTGCGCGCCAAGCTCGAGGGCGCTGCCACAGAGCGCGAGAGTGCAAGCCAGCGTGCAGCGGTTGAGGCCCGCGCCGATGCTCAAAAGGAAAACGCCGAGCTTCAGCGAGAAATCGACAATTTGCGTGCGCAGCTGGAGCGCAAAGATGACGAAGCCAAGCTCGTCGAGTCGGTGACGCGCAATGCTGCTCAAAACGATTTAGCTGCACGTGATGCTCAGATTGCCGAGCTGCAGGCCAGGCTTGCCGCGGCGGACAAGGCCCAGGAGATGGCGCTTGCTGCCGCTGCGGCCGAGTCCCAGCGTGAGCTTGATGTTGCTCGCAGCGAAGCTGAGCGCACGCTTGCCGACTATCAGGCGAAGGTGCAGGAGAAGTTTTCTGCCGCAAAGGCTCAATCCGAGCAAGAGGCCGAGGGGCTGCGTGCCCAGCTGCGCGAGCAGGAACTGATGGCAAAAATGAACCTGTCAGAGGCGGTCGCCGCGGCGGAACGAGAGCGCGATGAGGCACGTGCCAAGCTGACGAGCGAGCTGGCGGTGCGCGATTCTCGCGAGGAACAGGCCAAGGTGGCACACGAGCTCGAGCTTGCGCAGGCCAAGCGCGCGAGCGATGACCTGATTCGCTACAAGGATGAAGAGATTGAGCGCCTTAAGGACATGAAGATCCGCCTGTCCACCAAGATGGTGGGCGAGTCGCTCGAACAGCACTGCGAGACCGAGTTTAACCGCCTACGCATGACGGCGTTTCCTAACGCGTACTTCGAGAAAGATAACGATGCGTCCGAGGGCACCAAGGGCGACTTTATCTTCCGCGAGTGCGACGCGAGCGGCAACGAGGTCATTTCGATTATGTTCGAGATGAAAAACGAGAACGACGAGACCGCGACCAAGCACAAAAACGAGGACTTCTTTAAGAAACTCGATCACGATCGTCGCCAGAAAGGCTGTGAGTACGCGGTGCTCTGCACGCTGCTCGAGCCCGAGAGCGAGCTCTATAACGCAGGGATAGTCGACGTGAGCTATCGCTATGAGAAGATGTACGTGATTCGCCCGCAGTTTTTCATTCCCATGATTACGCTGCTGCGCAACGCCGCTATGGGTTCGTTGCGCTATAAGCAGGAGCTAGCGGAGTACAAACAGCAGAATATCGATGTTACGAACTTCGAAGCCAAGATGGAAAAGTTCAAGGACGGCTTCTCGCGCAACTATAACCTGGCGAGTAAGCAATTCGAGTCGGCGATCAAGGAAATCGATGCCGCCATCAAGCAGCTCGAGAAGACCAAGGACGATTTGCGCCGCAGCACCGAGAATCTGCGCCTGGCCCACAACAAGGCCGATGAGCTTACCATTCGCAAGCTCACTTGGGGCAACAAAACCATGAAGGCAGCGTTTGATGAGGCACGCGAGACCGCGTCGGAGACAGGCGATGAGCCCGCCGAGGCGGATTCGTATGAGGTCGAGGATGCCGAGTAGAGGATAGCGTATCGCGCAAAAAGCGGGGCCGCTGGCGATGTTGCCAGCGGCCCCGTTTTATTCCGTTCCAGTTTGTTTGGCTAGTTCTCGAGCAGGTCCTCGATAAAGCCGACGCGGTAGTTTTTGAAGATGACCTCGCCGCCGTCTTGCGTGGCGTCCAGATCGACATCGCCCATGATGCCAAAATCGTGGTCGCCATCCTCGTCGGCAAAGATCTGGTGCACGTGCCACACGTGTGCAGTCTTCTCGTCGGACTCATCGATGGAAAACATTGCGGCGCTGCGGGCATCTCCGTCGGTGAGAATCTCCTCATGCTGCTCATGGTAGGCATCGAGCGCCTTTTGCCAGCGGATCTCGCTCATGCCCCAGTCGTCGTCGAGCTCGCCCAGGTCGCGCACGTGCTCGCGGGCGGCAAGGGTCACGCGGCGGAAGAGCGCGTTGCGCACCAGCAGCGTGCAGCCGCGGCGATCCGCCACGACCTCGTCGATGCCCTGCGGCGGCGCGGCGTCGAGGGCTGCCGGGTTGCCGGCGTTCTCCCACTCGTCCACCAGGCTCGAGTCGACCGAGCGCACCACAAAGCCGAGCCACGAAATGATGTCACGCAAGCGCTCATCGCGCTTCTCAATGGGCACGGTGCGATCGAGGGAACGGTAGGCCTCGGCTAGGTAGCGCAGCAGAATGCCCTCGGAGCGGGCGATGCCGAGCTTTTGGATATAGCCCTTAAAGTCACTCGCGCTTTCCAGCATGTCGCGCAGGACACTCTTGGGCGAGAGCTGGTAGTCGTTGGCCCAGGGTACTTCCTGGCAGTACTTGTCAAAGGCGGCGTCGAGCAAATCCTCGAGCGGTTTTTCGTACGTGACGTCCTGAATACGCTCCAGACGCTCCTCATACTCAATGCCGTCGGCCTTCATCTCGGCCATGGCGCGGTCGCGCGCGGCGCGCTCCTGTGCGCGCAATACCTGCTTGGGGTCCTCGAGCGTAGCCTCGACCATCGAGATGAGGTCCATGGTATAGGTCTCGCTCTCGGGATCGAGCAACTCCAGCGCGGCAAGCAAAAACGGCGAGAGCGGCTGGTCGAGCGCAAAGTCTTCGGGCAGGTCGACCGTCAGCGCGTAGTCGATGTCCGGCGCGGCGTCAGCCGGAGCGTCGGGTGCGGGCGGCACTTCGGTGCGAACGACGACGCCGGAATCGATGAGCGTGGCGAAGATCTCGTCGGCACGAACCTCGAGCTTTGCCTTTTCCTCAGGGGTCTGCAGACTCGTCTCGATGAGGTCGTGTACGCGGGCTCGGGCATCGCCGCCCTGCTCGACCACGCTAATCACCATGGAGTGTGTGATGCGCAGGCGCGGCTTGAGCGTTTCGGGCTGCGTCTCGATCAGGCGCTCAAAGGTCTGCTTGTTCCAGGTGACAAAGCCCTCGGGGGCCTTCTTCTTTTTAATCTTGCGGAGTTTTTTGGGGTCGTCGCCCGCCTTGGCCATGAGCTTGGCGTTCTCGATCTCGTGCTCGGGTGCCTCGGCAATCACCATGCCCTCGGTATCGAAGCCCGAGCGGCCGGCGCGACCGGCAATCTGATGGAACTCGCGGGCGCGCAGGCGACGCATCTTGTAGCCGTCGAACTTGGTGAGCGCGGTGAGGACCACGGTGTGGATGGGCACGTTGATGCCGACGCCGAGTGTGTCGGTGCCGCAAATGACGGGCAGTAGGCCCTGCTGCGCCAGGCGCTCGACCAGCAGGCGATAGCGCGGCAGCATACCGGCGTGGTGCACGCCGACGCCGCAGCCGAGCAGGCGTTTGAGAATCTTGCCAAAGGCCGTCGAGAAGCTCGTGCCCTTAGCCGCCTCCTTAATGGCCTCGCGCTGCTCCTTGCTGGCAATGCCAAAGTTGGCGAGCGACTGTGCCGTCGCAAGGGCGGCGTCCTGGCTAAAGTGCACGATGTAGAGCGGGGCCTCGCCGCGGCGCATCGCGAGCTCGACGGTGCCCTCGAGCGAGGTCGTCACATAGTCGTAGCTCAGCGGCACAGGGCGTGGGGCATCGACGACCAAGTCGCAGGTAGCGCCGGTGTGCTCCTCGAGTGAGGCGGCAATCGCGGTGACATCGCCGAGCGTGGCGCTCATGAGCATGAATTGCGTGTGAGGCAGGGTGAGCAGCGGCACCTGCCAGGCCCAACCGCGATCGGGGTCGGCAAAGTAGTGGAACTCGTCCATGGCGACGCAGCCAACATCGGCATCTTCGCCCTCGCGTAGTGCGTCGTTGGCGAGGATCTCTGCCGTGCAGCAGATGACGGGCGCCTTGGTGTTGATATGCGTGTCGCCGGTGATCATACCGACGTTATCGCGGCCGAGCACCTGCACAAGGTCGAAAAACTTCTCGCTGACCAGAGCCTTGATGGGGGCCGTGTAATAGCAGCGTTTGCCCTGTGCCATGCCCATAAAGAGCATGCCCAGCGCGACAAGCGACTTACCCGAGCCGGTCGGCGTGCCCAGAATGACGTGATCGCCGGCGGCTAGATCCATGAGGGCCTCTTCTTGGTGGTCCCACAGCTCAATACCGCGATCGCTCGTCCATTCAAAGAAGCGCTCGAAGGCCTGATCGGGCGTGAGCCACGGTTCGGGCTCACTGCCGTCCTCGGGCTCCCACCAGGTGGGGGAGAGCGCGCCGAGCGAGCCAAACTCGGCTTCGGTTCCCGTGCCGCCCGAGAATGAGCTGGCAGCGCCGGCGCCGGAGACGGTGCTGGCGGCGGTATCTGTCGTGGTCTGTGCCATGTGGTTGCTTTCTCTCGCGTTTGTCCGCCATCCATTATGGCGTAGCGGCGGTGCGGGGCGCCAGCGCGCGAGAAAATGCAGGAAATGGGCGCGTGAAGTTAGTGCTCTTGCGGCAGGCGCTTCTTGCCTTTGCGGGCACGGTTTCTAAAGTTCTCGACGGCCTCTTCCATGCCTAAAGGCACATAGGTGAGCTCATCGAGGTTATCGGGCAGGTAGCAGGCAAGACTTTGCTCCTGCACGCGGCCCGCTTGGAGCTGTTCATCGCTGGGCAGCGTGTCGGGAGTGGCGCAAATGCCATAGACGGCGGCACCCATCTCGCGCGTGCGGCGCTCGTATTCGGTCTCGGGATGCTCGGGATGGTCGCGGCGAACGTCGTCGCTTACCCAAAGTGTGTCGTAGCCTGCCGCGGCAAACTGCCCCAGGGCGTAGTCGCGCAGTGGCTTGCTGTCGGTTCGCAGCGTGACGGTAGCGCCGGCTGCAAGGAGCGGGCGGTAGAGCATCAAATGGTCGACATGGACGAGTCGTTTTTTGGCGTACTTTGCCTTGGGCTGCGGCGTGGGAAAGTTGATGGTGATGGCGTCGAGCTCGCCGGCGGCAAATAACTGCGGCAGCGATGCGGCGCCTCGGGGCAGGACGAGCGCGTTGGATAGCTCCTGCTCGCAGATTTTCTGTGCGGCATAGGCGATGCAGATGGGCTCCTGGTCCATGCCGATAAAGAGGGTGTTTGGCTCGTGGGCCGCGCGCTCTACAAGGTACGTTCCCTTGCCACAACCAAGATCCAGGTGAAGGTGTTCGAAAGGCTTGCTGCCTGCGGGCGCACAGGCCTTGCGCCAATCTCCGGCATAGGCCTCGGGGTTCGTCTCAATCGCATCGGCGTAGCGCTCCAGGCGCTCCTCGAGCACAAAGTTCTTAGGCGTGCGAACGTGGACGGCTCCCATGAGGCTCCTTGGTCATACGTGTGGAACGCATAGCCGCGCGTTCCGTCAATGGGTTGGAAAGGGGTGGGCATAGTTTGCCCAAAAGCTGCGGTGCGGCTCGGCGGCGAGTCGCCGATGCCTACAGCCGCTTGAGGATCACATAGCGGTTGAGCTCGCCGCTACGACCGTCGGCATGGAAACGCTCAAGCTCGCGTACGGGGACCTCGCCGCTCTTGTAGAACGTACGGACGCCGCGCACCAGGTCGGTGATCTGCTGATCGTCAAAGTGATGGCAATAGCGGTAGGCGTGGCGGTCGTTTTGCCAGCCAATGAGGTGGTCGCCGGCTTCAAACTGCGCGGAATCGTAACCCTCAAACGGCGGGGTGAGTTCGGCGCGGGCTTCGGCGCGAACGGCCTTGCGCGCCATGCGCTCGTCGTTCATAAACTCCCAAAAGCTGATGGCGATGATGCCGCCCGGGCGCGTCTGGCGCACCAAGGCGTCGAGCACGCGTACGCGGTACTCGCACGACGGCACGTGGTGCATAAAGCCAAAGCAGACCGAGATATCGGCGAGCGGGGCGTCGAAAAGCACGTCGGGTGTCTCGGCGGGGTTGAGCCTCATGAGGGCGTCGAGCACGTCGAGTTCCTGGAAGTGCAGGTTGGGAATGCGCAGGGCGTGGCCATGTGCATCGATGGCCAGGTCTTGGCAAGAGTCGACGCCATAGAACTCGAAGGGGCAGCTGGCATCTGCCGAGGGGTTTGCGCCGTCGACGCCCTTGGCGGCAAGTGCGCCGCCGGCGGCAAAGTTCTCGAATCGCATATTGCCGCAGGCAAGATCGAAGACGCGGACGGGATGCTCGATGGTGGCGACGTCGAGCTGTCCGAGCGCGATGTCCATGGTGCGCACCCAGCCGGGCCACGGGGCTTGGCGCGTATCGGAAAAGGAGGCGGAGTGCTCGCGATAGAACGTGTTGTTGAGCTGGATGAGCGATGATGCGAAATCGCGGTTCACGGCGCGGAACTCCCTCCGTTGGCGGTGCGGAATAAACAGTACGACCATACTACCGTTAACGCCGCAACGGGGACAACCGAGCTGCGGGTCATTGCTTTGTTTGGACACATTTCCGCAGCTCATATGCGCCCGCAACCTCCGGTTGTCAAAAATCTCACTAGAATAGGTGGCATGCTTTTGGCGGTGGCGGATAGATTTTTAACTGTGCAAGGCGCCTTAAGAACAAAAACGGTCCGGCGGCACGGCTGGCATCGCATAGGAGGAACCATGAATGTAGAAACTGCTCAGCGGCTCGCCGACCTTCGCCGCAGCAAGGGCTTTAGCCAAGAAGGATTGGCGCGAAAGCTGGGACTGTCGCGCCAGGCGGTCAGTAAATGGGAGCGCGCGGAGAGCTCGCCTGATACCGAGAACCTGATCTCGCTTGCCAAGCTCTATGGTGTGAGTCTGGACGAGCTACTCAATCCGAGCGACGAGATCGAGGACGATATCGAGTTTGAGAACGAGGACCGTGCTCGCCAGCGCGAGGCCGAGGCGGCCGAGCGCGCCCGTACCCACGAGGCGGCAGCGCGCGCTACCGAGGCGGCAACACAGGCGAGTGATGCTGCGGCCAAGGCGGCGCAAGCTGCAAGTTGGAGCGCACAGGCGGCTAACGCCGCGACGGCGCAAGCGACGAGCGCTGGCGCGGTCAATCCGACTCCAGTGAAAGGTCCGTTCCAGTCGTTTCCGTATTGGGCCGTGTGCTGGCTGCTGTTCTTTTTACTGATGTTCCTGTTTGGTGGTGCCCCCTTTGCCGCACTGATCTTCTTTACGATCCCCATCTATCACTGGGTGGCGCGTGCGCTCGACGGCGATTGGGCGCGCGGGAATATTCAGGTTGGTCCGGCGCCGGTGGCATCCAGGGCTCAGGATGATTCCCCTGCGGTTGATACCGACGTGGCTACCGCGACCCCCGTTGATCCGAGCGCCAAAGAAGGTGATGAATAATGAAACTCTCGCATGAATCGAAGGTGCGTCTGGGCGTTGGCATCGGAGCGTTTGTGCTTATTGTTGGGCTTGTCTTTGGCGCTTCGCGGACATGGATTCATTTTGATGGTCCGTGGGATCTCGGCACTATTGCATCCGGCTTGTCCGGTAGGGACGATGCGGTTGACGCCGATGTTTTGAACGATGGCGGTAAGTATTCCGCTCAGCCTCAGCAGCTTTCGAGCACGACTTTTGATGCCGATGAGTTCCGCTACCTCGATTTCGATATCAATGCGGCTTCGGTGGACGTCAAGGTTGTTGATGGCAACAAGGCTCGCGTTATCGAGCGGGGGCGCGTTGCCGAGGGTATGGATGCCTCCAAGGCCGCGACGCAAAACATCGCATCCGTCGAGGACTCGACGCTCAAGGTTTCCCAGTTTGGAAGTGACGACGGTAAGGCAATCGATCGCTCAGTTACGGTCGAGCTGCCGCGCCGTGTTGCCGAACATCTGAAGGGAGTCAACGCGCACGTGGGCTCGGGCGATCTGCAGATTGCCGGTGTCATCTGTGATGGTTTCGACCTTTTCCTGGGTGCGGGAGATGTAGAGTTTACGGGCAGCGTGACTGATGCGCTCAGCGCTGAGGTCGGTTCGGGCGATGTGACGTTCGAGCTTTACCAGGCCCCCGCGAAGTCGATGGACGTGAGTGTGGGCTCGGGCGATGTGGAGATGACGGTTCCGAACTCGACGGGCTTTAAGGCGAGCCTCACCTTGGGCAGCGGCGACTTCGAGAGCGATTTCCTTCCGCTTGACTACGACGGCGAGACCATTTTGAATCTTGAATTCGATAACGGCGATAAGTCTGCTACGTATCGTTTTGAGGTCGGTTCGGGCGACATGTCGTTTGATCCGGAGTGACATGCGGTTTTCGGAGATCGGTGCATATAGGCATGCTCTTTGATGGAGGCGCCGGGGCCGTGACGGGCTCCGGCGCCTTTGCCTTTACAATGGGGGCATGGAACAGATTATTTTGAACATACTCGAGGCTCTGCGTCGCGGTGAGACCGTGGACGACAAGGCGCTCGTCAAGTTGATACATGCCGAGGCGCGCCGCGAGGGTGCCGACAAACGCGATTTGGCCAAGCGCCGTCTGCTGCCGTTCTACCAGCGGGTGAAGCGTGAGGAGCCGGCTCGTTGGGCTGGGTGGAATGTCGATGCCGAGCTGGAACGTCGACTGCTGCAGGTGCTGCGTATGAAGCCGCGCCGAACGGCCTCGGGCGTGGCGACCATTACCGTCATTACCAAGCCGTGGCCCTGTTCGGGCGATTGCCTGTTTTGCCCCAACGACCTGCGCATGCCCAAGAGCTATCTGCACGCCGAGCCGGCATGCGCCCGTGCGGAGCAAAACTGCTTCGACCCGTATTTGCAGGTGAGCGCTCGTTTGACCGCGCTTTCGCAGATGGGGCATGCGACCGATAAGATCGAGCTCATTGTGCTCGGTGGTACCTGGAGCGACTATCCGCAGGGGTATCAGGCATGGTTTATGTCGGAGCTCTTCCGTGCGCTCAATGAAGACGCCGTGGCGGGCGTGGCGGCTAACCCCATGCTGGCACGTCCGGGCATCAGCTGTGCCGAGGCGGGGCGCCTGCTCGATGACGCTCCCGCCGATGCCCTGCCGCCGGTGGTGGCGGAGCGTCGCGAGCGCTATAGGGCTGCCGGTATTGCGACCGATGAGGCCGAGCTTGCCGCCGGCGTTGCCGGCGTGCAAGGGCGTGTGGATGCTGCCGAGGGTGGCTATAACCGCGCGGTGCGTCGTCTGTACGGCCCCGGCACGCCTTGGGGCGCAGTCGCCGAGTGGCAGACGGCAACGATGGAGGAGCTTGAGCAACAGCAGCGCATCAACGAGACGGCGAAGCATCGCGTGGTGGGACTCGTTATCGAGACGCGCCCCGATGCCGTAACGCCGCAGGCGCTTACGCTTATCCGCCGCCTGGGCTGCACCAAGATTCAGATGGGTATCCAGAGCCTCGACCAGCACCTGCTCGATATCAACGAGCGCCGTATTACGGTGGCACAGATCGAGCGAGCGTTTTCGCTTGCGCGCCTGTTTGGCTTTAAGATTCACGCGCACTTTATGCTCAACTTGCTGGGCGCCACGCCCGAGGGTGACAAGCGCGACTACGAGCGCTTTATGACCGAGGGCGCCTTTATGCCCGACGAGGTCAAGGTCTACCCGTGTGCGCTCATCGAGGGTTCGCGCCTGGTGGGCTGTTACGAGCGTGGCGAGTGGCGCCCCTATACCGAGGAAGAGCTGCTCGACGTACTGGCCGATGACATCGTGGTGACGCCGGCGTTCTGCCGCATCAGCCGCATGATTCGCGACTTTAGCTCCGACGACATTATGGTGGGCAACAAGAAGCCCAACCTGCGTCAGCTCGTTGAGAACCGCCTGGCTGCTCGGGGTGACGGTGCGACGGTGCGTGAGATTCGCTATCGCGAGATCAGCACGGCGGGTGCCGACCTGAACGAGTTGGCCCTTGACGAAGAAGTGACGTACGAGACGCCGGTGACGCACGAGCGCTTTTTGCAGTGGGTGACGCCGCAGGGCAAGATTGCGGGCTTTTTGCGGCTGTCGCTGCCCGATCGCGCATTTGTTGCCGCGCATGCGGACGAGTTGCCGACGACGCCGGACGAGGCGATGATTCGCGAGGTACACGTGTATGGCATGGCGGCGCGCGTGGGGGATCAAGGCCAGGCAGCCCAGCACCATGGATTGGGGCGTTTGCTCGTAGAGCGTGCGTGCGAGATTGCCCGGGATGCGGGTTATGCACGCATCAACGTGATCAGTGCGATCGGCACGCGTGAGTACTATCGCCATTTGGGTTTTTACGACCATGGACTCTATCTGCAAAAGGAGCTCTAGATGAACAAGCCGAGTGTTTCTGCCGGCGTCGTTGCCGGCGTTGCTCTGGGAGCCGCGGCGCTTGGTGCGGCCGCCGTCGCTGTTCGCGCCGCCTGCCTGCAGGTCGCGAGGACCCGCAATGGGTTGGCGCGTGTGAAGCGCGTGCACGATGAGAGCGGTGAGGAAGTCCGCGTGTTGGTGCAAGGCAGCGTCTACCAAAGCGCGACCTACGTTGGCGAGCGTTGGGCAGAGCCCGTCTTTGCGTACTATCGTGCGTTTGACGATGTGTTTGAGGCCGAGGATGCCATGCGCGATGCTTATGGTCATGGCATCGACCGCATGCTTATGCTGGGCGGCGGAGGGTTTGCCTATCCCAAGTTCGCGCTGATGTCGCACGAGAGTTTGCGCATGGACGTCATTGAGTACGACGCCGAGATTACACGTCTGGCGCGTCGTTGGTTCTACCTAGACGAGCTGGAGCACGCGGTGGGCGATCGCCTGCGGGTGATTACCGCTGAGGCTCGCTCGTATCTGGGCGTGACGAGTGTGGGGCATCATCGCTACGATGCGGTCGTGAGCGATTGCTTTGGCGGTGCCGAGCCCGTGCGCGAGCTGGCGACGATTGAGGCGCTGCGTTTGGTGCGGGGCAGCCTGAACCCCGGCGGTATCTATGCGGCCAATATCGTGAGTGCGAACGAGGGGAGCGATGTGACGTTCCTGCGCGGTTGCGTTGCCACGGCGCTCGAGGTGTTTGCGCATGCCTGGGTGGTTCCCTGCGGCGACGCGGAATTTGGCGGCGAGGAGAACTACCTGCTCATCGCCAGCGACGGCGACTATGCCTTTGCCGAAGCCGTGCCCTTCGACGCCGACTTCCTTGGCACTGCTCTCCACGACTAGCCTATTGGGAGTAGTCAGTCCCGTCTTAGGTGTGGTCGCGCCAGCCGAGAACGCGCTGCTTCATGCCTTCGGTGTCGAGCACGCCTTCGGCAAAGCCTTTGCGCACGAGCTCTTCGGGAACAAACTCGTCGTAGCGGTCAAAATAAGGCACCTCGCCGGGATAGACGAGCTCGATGGGATCGAAGTCCTTTTCGGCCTCGGCGGCGAGTACCTCAAAGAACGTCTCCTCGTCGGCCTTCATCTTAAACTGCATAAAGTACGGGCGTGAAGGGTCGAGTCCGCGAAGGCCCAGTTCCGCGGCACACTTGATCTTGAGCATGCGCTCGAGTGCCAAAAAGGCGTAGCTACCCAGCCAGGGGAAGAGCACCCAGGTGTCGCCGCCCAGGTTAATGAGCGGCTTGGTTCCCACGCCCGAAATCTCGGCGGTATGACGAGCCTGTGCAAGGCGTGACCGCGCGTTGCCCATGAGGTACGGATATGCCGCGTGCTCGTTGAGCGCCTTGCGCATGCGCTCGAGTACATGCGTATTGATGTCTCCGGGGCAGTCGCCAAAGTAGGCAGGCACGCGACCTTTTACCTGTGTGGCAAAGACGGTATGACGCTTCCAGTCCACTTCCTCGACAATCCAGCAGTGTCCGGCGATGGCAATGCGCTCACCAGGCGGTGGGGGATTGACGATCGTGCCCAACTCGGCCGACTCACTGCGAACGGTAAACTCCTCGTTTTCCTGGAACACGGCGTAGAACTTAAAGTTGTTGATGATGCGCTCGCCCGCGAGGCCCACGATGAGCCCGCCGCCCTCGGTGACCTGGATGTGGTCGATCTTGATAAGGTGGCGCAGCAGTACGCGATAGTCATCGGCCGAGACGCGGTGGAAATAGCTGAGCGTGAGCACACGTTGGGCAAGCTCGGCCGGTGTGAGCTCGCCGGTGCTGGCGAGCGTCGACATGGTCTGGTGATAGAGCAAACTGTAGGGGAGTCGATCGAGCTCGGGTGGCTCGACCCACTTTTCCTCGCGATAGAGTTGTACGAGTGCGATGCCCTGCAGGAGCTTCCAGGGTATCGTTTCGGGCATCATCGTGCGCGGCTCGGGCTCCTCCTCGCGCATGACAAACCACATCTCGGGTGGAAGATCGCGGCGGCCTGTGCGCCCCATGCGCTGCAAAAAGGAGCTGACGGTAAACGGCGCATCGATCTGGAACGCGCGCTCCAGGCGACCGATATCAATGCCGAGTTCCAGCGTGGAGGTGGTGACGGTTGTCTGCGCCTGTTCTTCGTCGCGCATGAGCTCCTCGGCGGTCTCGCGTAGCGATGCCGAGAGGTTGCCGTGGTGGATGAGGAAGCGGTCTGGCTCGTGCCGGTTTTCACAGTAGCTGCGTAACACGGAGCACACGGCCTCTGCCTCCTCGCGCGAGTTGGCAAAGACCAGGCACTTGCGGCCGCGGGTATGTTCAAAGATGTAGCCCATGCCGGGGTCGGCGTTGTCAGGTGCGGTGTCGGTGGGGTTGAGCAGCGCCTGTTCGGTTGCCTGCGGGATGTCGACTTCGCCCTCGGGAGCCGAGGAAGTGCGACGGTCCTTGGGGGCAGCCTTGCCCCGTGCCTGCTCGCGACGTTGACGGCGCTCCTCTTGCGTGAGCTGTCCGCTGTGGCGCATGTCTTGGGCGCCGGCGGGCAGCGCCGCGGGTGGTGCCGCCTCAATGCGCTCGCATGCGAGCACCTCGGCTTCTTGTGGACCTGTGCCTACGAATCCTCGTTGCTGAGCCTGGGGGCCCGAGTTGTAGAAGTGCTCCATGGAGATGCGCCACACGCGGCGCGGTTCCTCAAAGCGGGGGATAACGCAGTCGCGCCCCGTTCCCTGCGAGAGAAAGGCGCCCGTGTGCTCGGGGTCGCCGATGGTGGCCGAAAGGCCAATGCGGCGGGGCTGCACGCCTGCCATGCGCGAGAGGCGCTCGATAAGGCAGAGCGTCTGCCCGCCGCGGTCGCCGCGCATGAGCGAGTGGACCTCATCGATGACCACGTAGCGCAGGTCGCAAAACATGCGCGGGATCGCCATGTGCTTATGGATTAAAAGCGCTTCGAGTGACTCGGGTGTAATCTGCAGGATACCGCTCGGTTTTTTAATGAGCTTAGCCTTGTGCGACTGCGAGACATCGCCATGCCAGTGCCAGACAGGGATATCGGCCTCTTCGCAGAGGTCGTTGAGGCGGACGAACTGATCATTGATGAGCGCTTTGAGGGGGCCGATGTAGAGGGCGCCCACGCTCGCGGGCGGGTTCTCCCAAAACTCGGTCAGGATGGGAAAGAAGGCTGCCTCGGTTTTGCCGGAAGCTGTGGATGCCGTTAGGAGCACATTGTCTTGTGTGTTAAAGATGGCATCTGCCGCCGCAACCTGGATAGAGCGCAGACTCTCCCAATCGTGGGAGTAGATGAAGTCTTGGATAAACGGAGCATATCGGTCAAAGGCGTTCACGGGGCCTCCCCTCAAATACGAACCTCTCAATGCGGTTGGCAATGGTTTGCTGCATTGCTGTCTCAACGTTTGTGCAGATAAAAGCTGCCAAAATAGACCTGTCCCTTTTTGGCAGGTTAGATGGTGAATTCGGCGAAGTTGCGGTTGCCGTCTGCGGTGCCGGTGTCGCCTGTTGCGGCTGCCGGTGCCAGCGCGTCGCCGCCGACGCTTTGCAGCAACTCAGCCACGTTTGCATCGGGGTTCTGGCACAGGATATCGAGCAGCTCGATAAAGTCACGGATGACCTCACGCGGCGTCAGGTGCGTATCGGCTCCCACGCGGCCAAACTCAATCTTGAGAAAGTCTACCAAGTCGTTCTCGGTAAGCGTGGGCGTCCAGCCAAAGTATCCGGCATGGATCTGCATGAGTTTTTCGATCAGCACCAGCAACTCCTCGTAGGTGAGTGGCTGCAGGCGGATGATGGGCGCGAGCATGTCCTTAAGGTCCTCGCGTGCAAAGCGGCCCTGAGCGAGTCGACTTCGCAGGGCCTCGTAGGAGAACACGCCACGGCGGCGGTCTTCGATGGAGGTTGGCGTGCCGCCCATGATCATGCCCAGGTACTGCGCCTTGCCCTGGAGCGTGTCGTTGTACATGGTCAGGATCTTCTCGTAGTTGTATTGGCGTGTGATGGCGTTGGGAATCTTATACAGATTCACGAGCTCATCGATGAGCACCAGCATGCCCTTGTAGCCGCTGCAGACCAAAAAGCGCGCAATGAGCTTAACGTAGTCGTACCAGTCGTCATCGCTGATGATGGTTGAGGAGCCCAGCTCGGCGCGTGCCTCACTCTTGGTGCGGTACTCGCCGCGAATCCATTTGGTCACGCGGCTCATAGCTTCTTCGTCGCCCTCGGATACGGCCGCGCGGTAGCGGCGGAGCATGCGGGCGAAGTCGAAGCCGTGGACCATTTCCTCGAGTGGGGCCAGTTGGGCATTGACGGCAGACTCGTCGGCATCGGCACACGAGGCGACCCAGCGATCCAGGATAAGGTTGAGCGCACCGCCCTCGGGGCGCGTCTTGGTCGATATGTTGCGGATGAGCTCACGGTAGGTGGCAAGGCCCTGTCCCTGGCCGCCCTGCAGGCGGCGCTCAGGGGATAGGTCGGCATCGGCCACGACGAATCCCTCGCCCATGGCGTGCGTGCGGATGGTCTGGAGCAAAAAGCTCTTGCCGGCGCCGTAGCGACCGACTAGGAAACGGAAGCTTGCGCCGCCATCGGCGATGAGGCTCAGGTCGGTGAGCAGAGCACGGATCTCGACCTCGCGCCCCACGGTGATATAGGGAAGGCCGATGCGCGGGACCACGCCGCCCTTGAGCGAGTTGAGAATGACGGCGGCGACGCGCTTGGGCACGTGGGGTGCTGCGGATGCGGTATCACTCATGGTCTAGGTATCCTCTCACGTCTGCTTCGTAGTCCTCGATAATCTGCGGTCCTGCCGCTCCAAACTCGATAACGGTGTCACCCACCAGGTCAAAGAGCGCCTCGTTGATGCTGTCGACGAGCATATCCTCGCTCTGGCCCGAGCGCGCCACTGCCGATGTCGCTTGCACTGCGTTTTGCTCGAGGAGCGCGCGAAGGAAGGCATCTGCGGCGGGCGCGAGTTTGTTCGCAGCTTCGGCAGACGCGGGCGTTACGGGCGCGGGCACAGACACGAGGAGCGGTGCCACGACGCCAAACTCTTCGGTGGAGACAGTCGGCTCGTCGGGTTCGTCTTGCCGTGTGGCCATCTCGCCAGGTCCGGCGGTCATGCTGGGCGCAGACTCGGTGTTCGGTTGCTCGATAAGCGTCGCCTCGGCTTCCATAGACACATCATCCTCGCGCTCCTCATCAATCAAAAGCGCTTCACGCGTTTGCGCGGCGGCGCTCCGAATGTGCCCCAGCTGACTCAAATCGATATCGATCTTGACAGGCTGGTGCGCGGCGTCCCACGAAAGCCATGCCACGATCTCGTCATCGATGATCTTGGCCAGATATTTGGGGACCTTCTCCTCCTTTAGGGGATGGGTGGGGTCTAGGGCCAGGCGCAGGCGTTGGTCGCAGGCGCGCATCATCTCACCGAGCTTGCTACTTTTTTGTCTGCTGCCGTGGATGCGCATGCATTCCCAAAAGCCATTTTGGCAGCGATAGATGTGAATGGGGTCCAGGCGATATTCGCAGTCCTCGTGGCGCTCGGGCGCAAAGAACACGGCCGAGGCAAACATGGTGTAGGGCATGGCCGTCTCCTCCCCAAACAAGCTCGCTACGATGCCGGTCTTTCGGTGCGTGTCATAGTAGCGCGCCATACGGACATACACGGCGCATGCCACGTGGCGTAGGTCGCGATGGTGACTGCGATCGAGCCGTGAGTTATTGAGGTTATACGTGGAGAGGGCGTTGATGGCGGCCATGAGTCGCTCCTCGCGCGCCTCGTCGGGCGGAAGGGGGAGCGTAGGCTCGGAGGTCTTGCGACGCGCAGGCGCCAGGTCTGACGAGGCTGGCGTGGGCGCAAGGTCTCGAACCGCGCGCCGCAGCTCGATAAGGGCGTTATCGAACATGACGGTTTTAGAGTCGCGAAGCAGCTTGGGGTCGAGCCCATGGAATACGGCGTAATCCTGCAACCACACGCGTGCAAACCGATCGATGCCGGGCTCGAAGGTGCGATAGGCATCCCAAAAGGCCTTGATTTTGTTAAAACCATCGAGTGGGTCATCTACGCCAATGCCGCAGATCAGCTCATAGAGATACAGGAAGGCAAAGGACGTAGACGTTTCCTCGACGGTTCCGCGTCGCACTTGGGCGCGCCAAGTAAAATAGCCGCGCAGTTGCCGATCGCTCATGGCGTTGTAGGTGGGAAAGTACGACTTGAATGTGCCGTTGTAGGGGCAGTCGTCTTCAAAGTCGGCCATCAGCAGGCCTTGGCGGTAGAAAAGCTCGGCTTCCGAAAGCCAGCGACCCGCGCCGCCTTTGGGGTCATCCTGCCAGCGCGATATCTCGCGCATCTTGCGGTACTGGTCGGGAAGGAAATTCTGCATCTGACGACCGGTTTTGAGAATCGGCTCGTCAGCATAGACTTCGTTTGAGAAGCGAGCAGACTGATGGGTCCGTGCCTCGGCCATAATGCGCTCGATGAGCATCTTGATGTCCTGGTCGGCCACCGTTTCCCCTCTCCTAACGCAGCTTTGGTGACCTCATATCATAGCACAGCATCAAACAGGTGTTCGAGATACCGCTACGTAGATAGATTTAGAACAGGAGGGCATAGATGACGGCTATGACAACGGAGGGGAGCATATTGGCCGTGCGGAAGGTCTGAGGACGGATGAGGTTGACTCCGACGCAGAAGATGAGCATAGAGCCCACGAGCGATAGGCTGTCGAGGGCGGCGGCGGTCATGATGGGGGAGAGCGCGCCGGCAAACAGCGTAATCGTTCCCTGGAATACGGCAACGGGAAGGGCGGAGAAGATGCAGCCGCGGCCGAGTGAGGCCGTCATGGTGCAGACGATGATGCAGTCCAGCGCTCCTTTGAGGGCGAGCGTGGACCAGTCGCCGAGCAGGCCGTCTTGGATTGATCCCACGATAGCCATGGCACCGATGCAGACGGTCAACGATGTCGAGACAAAGGCATTGGTGAACTCGTTGTCTCCCTCGCTGCCGGTTTTGCGCTTGAGCCATTCGCCCAGGTTTTCGATGCCGGCTTCCAGGTTTATGGCCTCGCCGATGAGCGAGCCAAGGGCAAACGAGACGATGAGCATGGTGGTGCCGGTGGTCGCCAGCGTTTTCCCGTCAATGACGAGCATCTTTTGCATGGTGCCGCCCAATCCGATAAACAGAACGCACAGCCCCGACGCCTTCATGAGCGTGTCTTGGATGCGGGGCGTGATAAAACGTCCGCCTATCAGGCCCAGCAGTCCGCCCGCAATCAAAAGCGCGACGTTGATGATCGTTCCCAAACCCGGCATGAACCCTCCCATATTGATGCCAACCTGGCAATCGTAGCAGAACGGGCTGCAGGGTGCGTCATGACTCATCCTATACGTTATATAAGTGGTATTAATGACGGCATTTGGTGCCTAAGCCTCAGCCTCCCATCACGACATAGGGGCTGTAATCGAAGCACAGCGTCATGAGTCGCTGCGGGGACTCAATGGCCGCGGCGATGATATCGGCATCTCGAGCTCGGTCAAATCCCTCGAGCTCAATTTGATACGAGACGTCTTCCATTTTATGGAGTATCCGGTTATTCAGGAGGCTTTTACCGTCGAATTCCTCGGTTTTGTCTCCGTCCGAGGTTACGGCATACAGGTGCAGTTTTGCGGTGGTCGCAGGGTCGACGACCGTGAGGTTGTCGATTTGGTTGGCCGTGCCCTTTGCCCCAAGTAGGGTGAGCAGGGTAGGGGCTACGACCTCGCCCGATGGTAGAAAAACAACTTCGACGGTTTTAGGGAATGCGATAATGGCTGCTTTGCGGACGGGCTTATCGGCGGCGGCGACCTCAATGCTCGCGGCGTCGACGGTTCCCGCGCGGTCGAGCGCGACCATCATGCAACAATTGCCCTCGTCGATGTCTGCCGGCATGGGATACCCCAAGTTTTCGCCAGCTTGTGTGCCGCCCACTGCGGCGGTTGTTTCGCTTGGCTCGCTGAAAGTGGCTGAAGGACCGCTCGATGGCGGTGTTATGTCGCCTGGTGCGCCATTGTCCCCAGGCGTTATTTCACCGCGGTTCTCGCTGGAGTTGCTTGCGATGTCAGCTGTCGAGGGGGCGAGTCCGACCGCTCCCGCTCCGCTCCATTCCATCTCGAGGAGCGCCGGATCGACAAGGACGTGATGCACATCTTGCGTTTGGGTACTGATATCGACAGGACCGGGATCTGTCCCTCGCGTTAGGCTGAGCGATCCGGTCCGCTGTTTGCCCCGAATCTCCTGGCTTTCTGTGCCGCTCGCGTAGAACATCAGAGGAATCTCGCCATTTGCTGTGGCGTCGGTGCCCGCCTTGGTCATTTTCAGCGATGCGGTGAATGAGATAGCGGGCTGCGTGCCATCGGCGCTCGAGGGGACGCAGCCCAGGCATACACCTCCTCCGTCTTCGAAAAACGTGCTGTCGAAGGCGACTGTTGCCCCGTCCGCCGAGTCATCGGACAGGGTGATGTCGAGGCACAGCTCCACGTCGCAGGAATCGCCATCGGCATCAGTTGCAGCTGCGCGCCATGTGCAGATAACGCATCCCGTTAGGGGGCCGTCCGCTGTGCTCGAGCGCTCGGTATCCACGACTATCGAGCTGTTTGCGCGGCGACGGAGGCACCCCGAGGTCGAAATGCTTGCCCGCGCAAGCGAGAAGCGTTGGCGCGCGATGGCGCTCGTCTGGTTTGTGGCGAGACAGTTGACGGCAGGTAAGGGGACGTCCACGGCGGGTGTCGCTAGAGCGGCGACGGGCATCCCGGTGGCAAGCGCACTGCAGAGCGCGGCAACGGGCAAAAGGTTCTTTGATGCCATGGGTTCTCCTTACCTGTTCTGGACGGTCTCGATTTGTGCGGCTACTGGCTGCGTTTGATGCGCAGACCTAGGCCGATGGCGCTTGCGCCTGCCGCGGCGATTCCTGCTGCCAGGAACTGTCGCGTGTCGCCCGTTTGCGCTAGGGGCTCGTGTTGGCCACTGCGTTCGAGCTCCGATAGATCGACAGTCACCTGTGTGGCAGCTTGCGCCTGCTCTTGTTGGGCAAAGGCGGCGATCGGGGCAAACGTTGCAACGCCGATGATGACGGCAAGGACCATCGCCTTAGGCCATGTGCGCACCGGGCTCGACCGTCCACGTAATGGTTGCGACCTGGTCGCCCGTGCCGGTCACATGGAAGATGTCTCGCGTGACGCGGGCGACATTGCCGCTGGTTTTGAGCATAATCTTGTCCGTACCATTGGCGATGCCCTGATAGCCCATGTCAAAGGATGCATTCTTGGAAAGGTCGAGTCCCGCTTCCTGTGTCGCGGCGTGAGCGTCTTGGGGCGCCTTGTCTGGGCCGACCTTAAAATCGATAGAGTTCTGAGCGGTTCCCGTCTTGGCATCGGCGACGATGTTCCATGAGTTCTTGGCGCCGATCTTCATGTTGGTAACGTGGATGCCATAGGCCGAAAGATTGTCGATGGTGGTTGCGTTCTCGGAAGGGCCCTGGAGCGTGCCGTCGGCCTTGGCGACAAACGGAATGACGGTCGGAGCCGCGAACTTGATGTTGTCGATTTCGGTCCTGATGGTCACGTCGGTGGTTCCAACGCGTCCCTCCGCCAGGGCGGTGGTCGGCGCGGCGCCCATTGCGAGCGCGAGCGCCAACCCTGCGCCCACGACGAGCGCTCTGGTCCCACTCAAGTTCCTGGTGATGTCCATAATCGTTCCTTTCTATTCGTCACGGACCGTTTCCGTGATGGTTGGACGAAAGCGGCGCGGGTGCGCATTTTCGCAACAGGCGGCAGATCTAGTCTTCTGCCTGCGCAACCCGCACCTTGACGCGCGTGGGATTGCCATGGGCGTCGTAGGTCTTGGCGTCGAGTGCTTGGATCTCGATATACGCCTCGCCTTCTTTGATGTCGCCTGCAGGGCAGGTCTCAACGGTCTTGCCGGTCTCGACCACGCCCGATTCATAGATGGTCTCGTCGTTTTGGATCACGCGGAAACGCTGGGGAAACTTGTTATCCTGGACGTTTTGCACGTTGACGCGCAGCTTGCCGCCTTTTTGCAGCTGGGCGACCGGTGCGACCGAGATCGTCATCATGTTGTCGCGGACGATGACATCGAGCTCGTCCTGGATCTCCTGGCGCGACTTGCCCTCCGCCGTTGTGACCGAGGTGCCCGTCTCGGCGACAGGCTTTGACTGCCAGGCGTAAAGGCCGACGGCGATAAGGGCGCAGACGATGGCTAGACAGACGGCGCCGAGCCTTTTCCGATGTTTTGACCCCAGGGGGCTCGACCGCTTCCGTGCGTTCATGCGGCATCCTTAGTGGTATAGACGCGCGCGAACGTGGACGGATCGGCGCCAAAGAGCATGTGGAGCATGAGGCGTCGCGAGTAGATGAGCTCGTCGAAGTTTGGGTCGAGTTTGATGTCGTGGATGTGAGCGATATGGTGAGCGAATGCCGAAAACGATTCGGGATCGCAAATCACGTCGGTGGTGACGTGATAGACAACCGCATCGGGAAATGCCTTCTCATCGAAGGGCAGAAGATATGGGTCATCGTCAACTTCGATGGCGATGCCGTACTGGGGCCAGTAATATGCCATGGGAACCTCCCTGCTTTTGGGCCAAACCTTCTATTGGTTTTGGCTGTCGATGCCGACCGTATCAGCCACAACTTGACCAATTTCTGACCAAATGCTTGACGGGTTTACATCGCCGCAGGTGAGAGACGCTAAAAAATATCTCAAGTTTTTTCGAGTGCCTATTACGTGCACGGCAACGATGGGAAGGGGTGCGTCAAATACAGCGCCTGCCGAGAAAACGTCGCCGTTCGCCGAATTGCACAAACGTAAAATTCGCCAATTATGGAGACGGTCTCAGACACGTCGACGAAACGATGCGGTAACATCTCCCTGCAAGCACTGTAGTTAACTAAAGGGGGAGTCCGCGTGTCAGCAGCCATCAAACCCTTCAGCGACGAGTTCGAAGAATATGGTCGCGATGAATCTCGCACATCGGGCGAGGCGTCGAGTATCTCGTTTCCGACAACGGAGGACGAGGCCCGTGCCATTCTGCGAAAGCTCCATGCCGAGCATGTTCCGATAACGGTTCAGGGTGCTCGGACCGGTCTGGCTGCCGGTGCCGTGCCCCACGGCGGACATATCCTCAACACTTCTCGTATGAATCGCTACCTGGGTCTTCGCCGCGACGAGCAAGGCCGTTTTCTGCTGCGCGTGGAGCCGGGCGTCGTGCTTTCGGAGTTGCGCAAGCAGCTGGGCAAGAAGGCATTGCCGACCGCTGGCTGGGATCAGGCATCGCTTGAGGCCTATGAGGAGTTCCAGGCAGCTCCCGAGCAGTTCTTTCCCACCGATCCCACCGAGGCATCTGCCTGCCTGGGCGGCATGGCGGCGTGCAATGCCTCCGGTGCCCGCAGCTACGCCTATGGCCCCATGCGCCCGCACGTTACGGGGCTTCACGTGGCACTGGCGGACGGCGATTTGCTCGAGCTTCATCGAGGTCGGGCGCACGCTGACGCACGCCACTTGTCGCTCGTGACGGCAGGGGGTCGCGCGCTCGAGCTGGATCTTCCCGGCTATACCATGCCCAAGACCAAAAACGCGTCAGGTTATTTCGTTGCGGATGACATGGACGCCATCGACCTCTTTATTGGCGCATGCGGCACACTCGGCGTCATCACCGAGCTCGAGATTGCCCTGCAGGCGGTGCCTGCGGTCGTTTGGGGCGTGAGCTGCTTCTTTGACAGCGAAGACAAGGCCGTGTCCTTCACCGATTCTGTGCGTTCCGTCTTGTCCCACGCGGCTGCCATCGAATATTTCGATGCGGGTGCCCTGGATATCCTGCGTCGTCAGCGTGAGCAGTCGACCGCGTTCGCCTCGCTGCCGGCGCTCGACAAAGACGCCAAGGTCTGTGTCTACGTGGAGCTCGACTGCGACGACGAAGCCCAGGCGACTGAGGAGCTGTATCACTTGGGGTGGGTACTAGAGCTTGCGGGCGGCCGCGACGACGCGACCTGGGTTGCGCGCACCGAGGTCGATCGCGAATGCCAGCGGTTCTTCCGCCACGCCGTTCCCGAGAGCGTCAACATGCTCATCGACGAGCGTCGCCGCACGGATCCCACCATCACCAAACTGGGGTCGGATATGTCGGTGCCCAACACGCGCTTGGCCGATGTCGTTGCCCTCTATCGTTACACACTGGCCGAAAGCGGGCTTGAGTCTGCTGCCTGGGGACATATAGGTAACAACCATCTGCATGTGAACATTCTGCCGCGCGATGCGCAGGATTACCGCCGCGGCGGAGAACTCTTTGCCCAGTGGGCTTCCGAGGTCACGGCCATGGGCGGCGCCGTCTCTGCCGAGCACGGCGTCGGCAAGATCAAGGCGGGCTTCTTGGAGACGATGTACGGTCACGAGGCCATGGTAGAGTCGGCGCGGCTCAAGCTCCAGCTCGATCCTGCCGGGCGGCTGGGTCGCGGCAACCTGTTTTCGGAGAAGCTCTTGGATGAGCTCGTTCAGAAAGGGCGCGCGTGAAGATGAGCGATTTCCATATGGTGGTGTGCGTCAAGGCGGTGCCGGGCAGCACCGAGGTCAAGATGGACCCCAAGACCAATACCATCGTGCGCGATGGCAAGCAGGTGGTCATTAATCCCTTTGACGCGAGCGCTTTGGAATGCGCGCTGGCGCTGAAGGACGACTTTATCGGCTTTGGCATGGACGTGCGCGTAACGGTGGTGTCGATGGGCATCCCCGCGACTGAATCGCTATTGCGCGACTGCATCGCCCGAGGCGCCGATGACGCGCTGCTGCTAACCGATCGCGCCTTTGCAGGTGCCGATACCCTGGCAACCACCTATGCCCTCAAGTGCGGCATCGAGGCGCTCGACGAGGACTTCGACCTGCTCATCTGCGGCAAGATGGCGGTAGATGGCGATACCGCCCAGATCGGCCCCGAGCTGGCCGGCGCCTTCGAGATTCCCTGCGTGACCGATGTGAGCTGCGTGCAGAGCGCAGGTTTTACGACGTGCGGTGCGCTTTCGCTCGTTCACGGTTGCGACGCCGGCGAGGAGACGGTCTATCTGGAGATGCCGTGCGCGATGACGACCGCCAAGGAGATCGGCCAGCTGCGTATGCCGAGCATTGCCGGTATTCGTGCGGCCGAGGAAGCGGACGTGCGCGTGGTCAACGCTGCCGACGTGAACGCTGACCCCGCGCGCTGCGGCCTTACCGGATCGCCGACGCAGGTCGTGCGCTCGTTTGTGCCCGACCGCGACCAAACGTGCGAGGCCGTTGACGGAACGGCGTCCGAGCAGGCGGCAAAACTTGCCAAGATTATCGAGGGGATGGCATAGATGAGCGGACTGATTATCGATAGCGAAGCCTGTATCGGCTGCGGTCGCTGCGTTCGCGCCTGTGCCTCGGGTGGCATTGTGGTGGAGGGCGAGCGCCCCAACCGCTACGCCCATGTGACCGACGGCTGCATCTTGTGCGGCGGGTGCGTCGACGCCTGTCCCGTCAACGCCATTTCGATCGAGCGCGACGAGGCCGCCGGCGCGGTTGACCTCGATGCGTATCGAGACATTTGGGTATTCGTTCAGACCGACGAGCACGATGTCGTGGCCCCGGTGGCCTGCGAGCTCATGGGTAAAGGGCGCGAGCTTGCCGATGCCCGCGGTTGCCGTCTGGTGGCATTGGTCGGTATGAGCCCCGAGGGCTCGCTTGAGGACCTGGAACATCTGGTCTGCGCCGGTGCCGACGAGGTCGTGGTCTGCCGCGACGAGCGACTGCGCCAAAACGATGCGGAGGTCTATGCTCGTTTGATTTGCGATTTGGTTGCCGAGCGCAGGCCCGAGGCCATTCTGTACGGTGCGACCGCCTTTGGCCGTGAGCTGGCGCCCGGTGTGGCCGTACGCTTGCAGACGGGCCTTACGGCCGACTGCACGGTGCTTTCGATGGATGCGGAGACGGGTCTGCTGCAGCAGACGCGCCCGGCGTTTGGCGGCAACTTGATGGCCACCATCGTCTGCCCCAATCACCGTCCCCAGATGGCAACGGTGCGTCCCGGCATCTTTGAGGCGCCCGACTTTGACTACAGCCGTTCTGGCGCAATCACCCAGGTACCGCTTGCGGATGATGTTAAGGCCCGCGTCGAGATCTCGATTCCCGCCGAGGAGTGGGGGCAGCAGGCATCAATTGCCGATGCCGAGCGCCTGGTCGTGGTGGGCCGCGGCATTGGCTCCAAGAAGAATCTGCCTCTGATGCGAAAACTCGCCGATGCGCTGGGTGCCGAGCTTGGTTGCACGCGTCCCGTCGTGGAGGCGGGTTGGCTGGAGTACCGCCACCAGATCGGCCAGACCGGCGTGTCGGTTTCGCCTAAGCTCCTCGTGAGCATCGGCGTTTCGGGTGCTATCCAGCACCTAGCCGGCATCGGCGGCGCGGAGTGCATCATCGCCGTCAACGAGGACCCGGATGCTCCCATCTTTGGCGCTGCGCAGTACAAAGTTGTCGGCGACGCCGTCGAAGTCGTCGAGGAGCTTCTGGCCCAGCTCGAGCGCTAGGCGCCGGCCAGCCAGGCTCGCATCTCTTTCTTTAGGCGTTCCCAGGTCGCTCGCGTGGCGGGGTCGGTAAAGGGGCGCACGATGCCAAAGGGCGCGTCGAGCAGGCGGTAGATATCGCCCTGCTCGCGCGCCAGCGCGCGGCTTGCCGGATAGACGAGCTCAAACATAAAGCAGATGAGCCCTACCAGGTAGTCGGCGGCCTCATCGCGTTCGTCGCGTGCAACGCAGCGGCGCTCGTCAAAGGCGGCGAGCGCCGGTGTCGAGAACCGGCTGGCGAGAAATGTGTCCTCATCCACTTTGAGGATGGTGTCGACGGTACTGTCGGCGATGGTGCGCATGATGTCGATCTTGTCGCCATCGCGCACAATATCGCAGAAGCGCCGCGTGCGCTCGTCGAGCTGCGCGGGTAGGCGGAAATCGCTGTGATAGGCAATGCTTGCGCGAATCAACTCGTCTTCTGCCGGGTTGTCGATAAAGTCGCGGATACTTGTTGCCGCGGGCGCGCCTGCAGGCGTTTCGCCAAAGAGGACCTCGACGCCCAACGCCGCATGGCTCATGCTTTCGGCATCCTTAAACGTATCCCAGCGTCGCAGCTGCTCAAAGCGGCCCATATCGTGCAGCAGGCCGCAAAGCCACGCCAAGTCAATGTCCTGCGGTGACCAGCCCTGTTCGCGTGCCACGGCATCGCATGCCTCGGCAACGTGGTACGTATGCTCGATTTTGAGCGCGATACGCGGATTGGCGGCATCGTAGGCATCGGTGTAGGTCTTGAAGGCCGCGGCAGCCCGCGTTCGATCGATAGCTGTCATAATGACTTCCTAAAAAAGTTGTGTCTTTCTGTGTCTTTCGATCCGGTGGCAATTGTAGGTGAACTCGGTTGCCATCGGGCGATGATTCTGCCGCGTCGTTGAATGCGGCTCGGAAATCTTATCGGGACGAGGAACGCTATGGTGCTCAAAATCGTTAAAACCGTCTGGCCGGTGATGCTTACCTATGTTGCGATAGGCGCGCCGTGCGGAATGATTATGGCGCAGTCGGGAATGGAGCCCTGGATGGTCTTTGCCCTGAGCAGCACGTTCGTGACGGGCAGCGGACAGTTTATGGTCTGCAATCTGTGGCTGGCAGGTGTGCCTGCGGCATCGATCGTCGCGAGCGTCGCCGCAATCTCCTCGCGCTTTGCGCTTTACTCGGCATCGATTGCACCGTATCTGACGGGTGCCTCGAAGCGTCAGACGCTGGCTGTTGCCGCGACACTTACCGAGGAGGCATATGGCATCTCGCTTGCCAAGCTGATTGAGGGGGAGGATTGGGGCCCACGCGAGTCCTTTGTGCTCAACGCGATTCTCATCGCAACATGGGGCGTTTCGTGCACGATGGGCGCCGCTGTCGGCGCCGTTGTCGATGTCCCCACCGCTATCGCGGGCTTTGTCTGTACATCGCTTTTTATCTGTCTGCTCTTTTCGCAACGACTGTCGCGCGGCAATGTCGTGGCTGCCGGTTTGGCTGCGGTGTCCGTCGCCGTATGCAAGTTCTTGGGGTGGACGAATATCGCCGTGCCAGCAAGCGTTCTTGTCGGCGTTGTCGCGGCGCTTGCGCGTGATACTCTCGCCGAAGGAAGGGGTGCTCGCGATGCCCGTTAATGAGTTTTTGGTCCTGTGGCTGTCGTCTTGGGCGGCCATTGCGTTTTTCCGCATTGCCCCGGCGTTTGCCTTGCGCGGGAGAACGCTGTCGCCCCGCGTTACCGAGGGCTTGGGTTATATTCCGCCCGCCGCCTTCGCGGCGCTGGTCGCCAACGATTTGATAAGCCCTGGCGCTTTCGACGCCGGCTTGTGGCAGGGCTTGATGCCCTGGATTGCGGCTGCCGGTGTCGTGGCGGTGGCAATCAAGACAAAGTCGATGCTGTGGTGCTGCGCCTCGGGCATCGTGTTCTATATCGTTTTGAGCCTCGTATAAGAGCAGGGCGCGTTTAGCGTCCCGGCCCAACGAATCGAATTTCTCACCGAGCCGGTCTGCTTCCTCTGGTACCATGATCAAACTTTACTGTAGCAAAGCGTGACATGGGCTTTTGTCCTGCATCAGCTGAAATGGGGGTTTCATGGCACAGGAAGCGACCGCCAACGAGCAAAAGAAATTCAAAGTACCGCGCATCCCGGGTGACATCATGATCTACCCGATGATCGTCGGCCTTTTGCTCAATACCTTCTGCCCGCAGGTCTTCGAGATCGGTGGCTTCTTTACCGCCGCCTGCCGCGGCGGCTCCAACACCATCGTCGCCGCGATCCTGCTGTTTGTGGGCGCGGGCATCAGCTTTAAGTCCACGCCGGGCGCCATCAAGACCGGTATCGTCGTGCTGATTCCCAAGCTTGTTGTTGCGGCTGCCCTTGGCTTGGGTGTGGCATATTTCTTTAACGACAACTTCCTGGGCCTGAGCTCCGTGTCTATCATCGGCGGCATCACGTTTTGCAACATGGCGCTCTATACGGGCATCATGGGTGAGTTCGGCGACGAGTCCGAGCAGGGCGCCGTCGGTATCCTGTTCTTTACGGCCGGCCCCGCCGTCACCATGATCATCCTGGGTGTTTCGGGTCTTGCCAACATCCCACTGGGCACCATCGTCGGCTCCATCCTGCCGCTTGTCATCGGTATGGTTCTGGGCAACCTCTTCCCGTTCATCAAGAACTTGCTGGTCCCCGGCGCCAATCCCGCGATCGCTGTCATCGGTTTTCAGCTCGGTGCGTCCATGAGCCTTTCGAGCTTTATCACCGGCGGTATTTCCGGCATCTTGCTGGGGCTTGTCACGCTGTTTGTCGTCGGTCCCATCACCTTTGTGTTCGAGCGCCTGTGCGGCGGTAACGGCAAGGCTGCCGTGGCTTGCTCCACCATTGCCGGCACGGCTATGACCACGCCGGTTGCTCTTGCCGAGGTCGCGCCGCGCTATGCCGAGCTTGCACCCACTGCGTACGCTCAGATCGCCACCGCCGTTATCATCACGGCGATCATGGCTCCGATTCTGACCGGCTGGGTCGACAAGAAGTTCTGCCAAGGCAAGGAGGATCTGTCGCCTGCCGGTGTCGAGGCCATCGAGGAAGCCGTCGCGACCGACATCGATGGCGAGTAGCAATCGGTACCCATCAATGATGCCGGCGTGCAACTCGCGCCGTTTTAGCGCCCGAACGAAAGCTGTCTTGCAGTGACGTTCGGGCGCTCTGCTATTATTCCCCTTATCTCTGCGGAGTAGGGGGTGTTTGTTGCCCAGATTCGAATTGGGCGATTCTGGCCACTTGGATATTGAAGGGATGGCGCTAGTGGTTAAGGCACTCAAGATAGAGATATTCGTGCTATGCATGATTGTTCTTATCGGGCTTGCCGTGCGAAGTCGTCGCTCCTTGTTCTCGAGCACCCAGCAGCTCTTGTTTAGCATGCTCGGCTACACCTCCGCTGCCTACATTTTCTTCGATATGATCTGGACGCTCTCGGACGGCGTGAGCACTCCTGTAGGCATCACGGCCAACTGGATTTCCAACGCGGTCTCGTTTTCGCTGTTCGCCATCGCGTGCCTCATTTGGTTTTTGTATTCCGAGACAGTGCAGGGCTCTCGCCTTTTGACCGCGCGCTATAGGGTGGCGCTCGTGACGTTGCCAACCGTATTGGTGGTCGTGCTGGCATTTACCAGCTACTGGACGCACACCATGTTCTATATCGATGCGCAGGGCGTATATCGTCGCGGAGCGCTTTATATGATTCAACCTATCGTTAGCTACTGCTACATCATATATACGTCCTTGCATGCCTTTATTCAGGCTCGAAAAGTCGAAAGCCTGCAAAAGAAGGCCATTTATCGCACCCTCGCCTTTTTTGCGGTTCCCGCTCTGGTGGGCGGTACCTTCCAGGTTTTGTTTTCGGTACCGGGCCTTTGCGTCGGTATAACGCTGAGCATCCTACTGCTCTACATCATCTACCAGGAGCAGCTGATCTCGACCGACCCGTTGACTGGCCTTAATAATCGCAACCGTTTTGAGACCTATATGCTGTCGCTCTTCTCAAATGTTGATCAGGCCGAAGATGTGTATCTGCTTATGATGGACGCCGACGGCTTTAAGCAGATTAACGATCGCTATGGACATGTGGAGGGTGACCATGCTCTTCAGGTCATCTCCACTGCGCTCAAAGAAGTCTGCTCGGCGTCTGGTAGCTTTATCGCACGTTATGGCGGCGATGAGTTCGTGGTGCTTCAAAAGGCGGCGGCGGAGCAGGATATCATGCATCTGTGCGCGACGATCAACGACGAGCTCGCGCGCGCCGAGGTTCCGTATCTGTTGCGGATGTCCATCGGCTACGCACGGGTTGGTGATGGCGTCGATACCTGGCAAGACTTGCTTCGCACTGCCGACGCGGAGCTCTACCGCGTAAAGCGCGAGAAGAAGAAGGCCGGCGTCCAGATACGCTAGAAAAAAGGGGCGCACGCTGGCGTGCGTGGCGGCCCTCGGCTCACCGATGTACTCCATTAAGATAAAGTGTGCGAACACCCTCCCTAAAAAGGTGAGCTCGCTAGGCTTTTTTGGGTTTGTTGACGATGATGATACCGCCGCAGACCAACAGCAGGGCAACGATGACGGTAACGGGGCTCGTGCCGGCGCCCTCGCCGAGCAGCAGCGCGCTCAGCAGCACGCCAAAGACCGGGTTCATAAAGCCAAAGACCGAAACGCGGCTGACGGGGTTGACGGCGAGCAGACGGGACCACAGCGAGTACGCGACGGCGGAAATGAGTGCCATATAAATGATGAGCGCGATGGCGGGGACGATTTCGGTGGGGGACAACGTGCCGCCCATCAAAAACCCGATGGCGGTAAGGACCACGCCACCGACTAAAAACTGCCAGCCGGCGAGCAAGACGCCGTCATGCTCGCGCGAGAAGATGCCAATGAGACAGGTCGACAGAGCGCCCGCAACGGTGGAAGCCAAGATAAAACCCTCGCCGTCGAGTGTAAAGCCAAAGGTGCCATCCGCGCCCGAAAGGTTGACGAGCGCGACGCCGGCAAAGCCCAGCACACAGCCAAGCACCTTGGCCGTATTGAGCTTTTCGGTGCGAAACGCCAGAGCGGCAAAGAGGATAGCCAAGAAGTTGGCGCTGGCCTCGATGATGGAGCTTGACATAGCGCTTGCACGGGAGAGACCAAGGTAGAAAAAGAAGTACTGGCCAATGGTCTGGAAGAGCGACAAGATACAGATGGGCTTGATATCACGGGCTTGCGGAACGAGCGGTCGGCGCTGGGCCACGCTCATGCCAACAATGACCAGCATGCCGGCAAGGGTGAAGCGCAGACCCGCGAAGAGCAGCTGCGAGGCGCTGTCGTGCGCGGGAATGCCAAAGAGGCCGTAGCCGATCTTGATGCAGGGGAAGGCGGAGCCCCAGAGCGCGCAACAAACGAGGCAGCCCAGGATGAGTCCGGGCAGGGTGGCGAGATACGGCTTGCGGCTTTCCATGATGTCCTTCCTACATGCGCGAAGCAAAAAAGAACCCGCCACCGGATGCGTCGGTGGCGGGTGATGTTACCCGAAGGGATTGTACCCGATGGGAAAGGTTTAGGCGAAGTAGGCTACGCCGCTCTCAAAGATCGGCATGAACTTGTCGCCGGGGACATGCTCGGGTACGTTGCGGTACAGGTTGTCGCCGCGACGCTCGGCATGGCCCATCTTGCCCAGGACACGGCCGTCGGGGCTCGTGATGCCCTCGATGGCGAGTGCGGAGCCGTTGGGGTTGACGGAGAGATCCATGCTGGGCTTGCCGTCCTCGCCCACGTACTGCGTGGCGACCTGGCTGTTGGCGATCAGCTGGGCGAGCACTTCGTCATTGGCGACAAAGCGGCCCTCGCCGTGGCTGATGGCGACGGTGTAGGGGTCGTCCAGGCTGCACTGCGACAGCCACGGGGACAGGTTGGACGAGATACGGGTGCGCACCAGACGGCTCTGATGGCGACCGATGGTGTTGAACGTCAGCGTGGGCGCATCGGGCGTGGCGTCGACGATGTCGCCGTAGGGCACCAGACCGAGCTTGATCAGGGCCTGGAAGCCGTTGCAGATGCCCAGCATCAGGCCGTCGCGGGCCTTGAGCAGGTCGCGGACTGCCTCGGTGACCTCGGGAGCGCGGAAGAACGCCGTGATGAACTTGGCGGAGCCGTCGGGCTCGTCACCGCCCGAGAAGCCGCCGGGGATCATGACGATCTGGCTTGCACGGATGCGGCGGGCAAGCTCGTGGGTGCTCTCGGCGACGGCCTCGGGCGTGAGGTTGTTGATCACGAAGGTGTCGGCCTCGGCGCCGGCGGCGCGGAAGGCGCGGGCGCTGTCGTACTCGCAGTTGTTGCCGGGGAACACGGGGATGATCACGCGCGGGCGGGCGATCTTGGCGCCGCCGTACACGTGGATGTCCTTGGCGCGGAAGTCGATGGTCTCGACCTCGGGGGTCTCGCCGGCGCTGCGGTAGGCGAAGACGCCCTCGATGCCGCTCTCCCAGGCCTCCTGGAGCTCGGAGAGCTCGATGACCTCGGAGCCGGTGTCGATGACATAGCCCTCGACGGTGGTGCCCAGGGGCTCGACGACAACACCGTCGGCGACCTCGGGCAGCTCGGCATCCTCGGCGAGCTCGACGATGAAGCTGCCGTAGAGCGGGGTGAAGAGGCTCTCCACGTCCACATCCTCGGCAAGCTCGATACCGATCTGGTTGCCGACGCACATCTTAAAGAGGCTCTCGGCGCCGCAGCCGTAGCCGGGCGTGGAGACGGCCAGGGCTGCGCCGGTGGCGGTGAGCGCCTCGACGGCGTCAAACGCGGCGAGCAGCTGATGGGCGTCGGGGCGGTAGTCCTCGCCATAGGTGGCGGGGGCGATGCGGACGACGCGGTGCGTGAGGCCCTTGAACTCAGGGGAGACGGCGCGGGCGGCCTTACCCACAGCGACAGCGAAGCTGATCAGGGTCGGCGGAACGTTGAGCTCCCCGGCTTCGTCCTCAAACGAGCCACTCATGGAGTCCTTGCCGCCGATGGCGCCGGCACCCAGGTCGACCTGAGCCATAAGGGCGCCCAGGACGGCAGCCATGGGCTTGCCCCAGCGCTCGGCCTCGGTGCGCAGGCGCTCGAAGTACTCCTGGAAGGAGAGGTAGGTGCGCTTGTGCTCAAAGCCAGCGGCCACGAGCTTGGCGATGGATTCGACCACGGACAGATAGGCGCCCGCAAACTGGTCGGCCTCCATCAGATAGGGGTTGAAGCCCCATGCCATGGCACTCGCCGTGGTGGTCTCGCCGTCCACGGGGAACTTGGCGACCATGGCAGAGCTCGGAGTGAGCTGCGTCTTGCCACCAAAGGGCATGAGCACGGTCGCGGCGCCGATGGTGGAGTCGAAGCGCTCGGAAAGGCCCTTGTTGGAGGCGACGTTAAGATCGGTGACGAGCGAGGTCATGCGCTCGGCAAGTGTGGTGCCGGTCCAGCTGGGCTGCCACACGCTGCGGGCGCAGACGTGGGCGACCTGGTGCTTGGGTGCACCGTTGGAGTTGAGGAACTCGCGGGACAGATCGACGATGGCGACGCCGTTCCATGCCATGCGCATGCGCGGCTCGGCGGTAACCTCGGCGATGACGGTTGCCTCCAGGTTCTCCTCGGCGGCGTAGCCCATGAACTCCTCGACGTCACCGTCGGCGACGGCGCAGGCCATGCGCTCCTGGGACTCGGAAATGGCGAGCTCGGTGCCGTCCAGGCCGTCGTACTTCTTGGTTACGGTATCAAGGTCGACATACAGGCCGTCGGCAAGCTCGCCCACGGCGACCGAGACGCCGCCGGCGCCAAAGTCGTTGCAGCGCTTGATCAGACGGCAGGCATCGCCGCGGCGGAACAGACGCTGCAGCTTGCGCTCGACCGGGGCGTTGCCCTTCTGGACCTCGGCACCCGAGGTCTCAATGGACTCGGTGTTCTGGGTCTTGGAGGAGCCGGTGGCGCCACCGATGCCGTCACGGCCGGTGCGGCCGCCCAGCAGGATGATCTTGTCGGTGGGGGCGGGGCACTCGCGACGAACGTGGTTTGCCGGGGTAGCGCCCACGACGGCGCCAACCTCCATGCGCTTGGCCACGTAACCGGGGTGATAGAGTTCGTTGACCTGGCCGGTGGCAAGGCCGATCTGGTTGCCATAGCTGGAGTAGCCGGCGGCAGCGGTGGTTACGAGCTTGCGCTGCGGCAACTTGCCTTCGAGCGTCTCGGAAACCGGGACGGTGGGGTCGCCGGCGCCGGTGACACGCATGGCCTGGTACACGTAGCTGCGGCCCGAGAGCGGGTCGCGGATGGCGCCGCCCACGCAGGTGGCGGCACCGCCGAAGGGCTCGATCTCGGTCGGGTGGTTGTGAGTCTCGTTCTTAAAGAGGAACAGCCAGTCCTGGTCCTCGCCATCGACATCGACCTTCACCTTGACGGTGCAGGCGTTGATCTCCTCGGATTCGTCGACATCGGTCATGACGCCGGTCTTTTTGAGGTACTTGGCGCCGATGGTGCCCATGTCCATGAGGCAGACGGGCTTGGCGTCGCGACCGAGCTCGTGGCGCATCTCCATGTAGCGGTCGAAGGCCTGCTGTACCACGGCGTCGTCGATCGTCACGTCATCCAGGACGGTGCCGAAGGTGGTGTGACGGCAGTGGTCGGACCAATAGGTGTCGATCACGCGGATTTCGGTGATGGTGGGGTCGCGGTCCTCATCGCGGAAGTACTGCTGGCAGAAGGCGATGTCCGCCTCGTCCATGGCAAGGCCGCGCTCGGAGATAAAGGCGGCAAGGCCGGCCTCGTCGAGTTCGCGGAAACCGTCGAGCACTTCGACGGGCTGGGGCTCGGGGGTCTCCATGTACAGCGTCTCGGGCAGGTCGAGTGAGGCGATGCGGGCCTCGACGGGGTTCACCACGTAGTGCTTGATGGACTCGAGGGCGGCTTCGTCCAGAGTGCCCGAGATCATATAGACCTTGGCGGAGCGCACGGCGGGGCGCTCGCTCTGGCTGATGAGCTGCACGCACTCGCTGGCGGAGTCGGCGCGCTGGTCAAACTGGCCAGGCAGGAATTCGACGGCAAAGACGGCGCCATCGCTTGCGGGGAGCTCGTCGTAGGTCACATCGACCTGGGGCTCGCTAAAGACGGTCGGCACGCAGGAGCGGAAAAGCTCCTCGTCGATGCCCTCGACGTCGTAGCGGTTGATGATCCTCAGGGCCTCGATGCCCTTGATGCCGAGAATCTCGGTCAGCTCGCCCTTGAGCTGCTGAGCCTCGACGTCGAACCCGGGTTTCTTCTCCACGTAGATACGAGAGACCATTGGTTCCTGCCTTCCTGATCGGTTGGGCGTACGGTACGGTATGCGGCAGCGGTCGGTTTACGGGGCAAGCCTCGCGGTCGCCTTGAGCCACATGTTTGTAAACGTCACTATGATACGACAGCTCGCGGCGCGTTGAGGACGGCGAGGGTGCTACAGTGAAGCGCAAACAAGAGAAAGGCATCACATGGCATTTGTTTCGCTCGCCATCATCGCACTCGTGGCCTTTGCAAGCCCCTTCATCGCCTCGGCGATTCCTGGAAAACCCGTTCCCGAAACGGTCTTTTTGCTCGTGTTCGGCGCGGTGCTGGGACCTCATATGCTCGGCGTCATCCATGTAGATGCCGAGGTCTCGCTTGTGTCCGAGCTCGGTCTGGCCTTTTTGTTCCTGCTTGCCGGCTTTGAGATCGATCCCAAGAACATCACGGGCGTCGAGGGGCGCTACGGTATGGCGACGTGGGTCGTCACGTTTGGCATCGCCTGGCTTGCCGTGCGCTTTACCCCGTGGTTCTCGGTCAGCCATTTCGATGGTATCGCCGTGACGCTCGCCTTGACCTCGACGGCGCTTGGAGCGCTCATGCCCATCTTGCGCGAGCGATTGCTTGCCGGAACGCGCGTCGGTGATTCGATTCTCGCCTATGGTACGTGGGGCGAGCTCGGCCCCGTGCTCGCCATGTCGGTACTGCTGTCTGCCCGTACGGGTATCGAGACGCTGCTGATCTTGGGCTTATTTGCCGCCGTGTGCGTGCTGCTTGCCGTGGTCCCCGGCCGCTCCAAACGCATCGGCAGTCGTTTTTTCGCCTTTATTCAGGAGCGCGCCGATACCACATCGCAGACGTTCGTGCGCCTGACGGTGCTTATTTTGGTCACGCTCGTGGCGTTTTCCGCCATTTTTAGCCTCGATATCGTGTTGGGCGCTTTTGCCGCCGGTTTTGTCCTGCGCTATATCATCCCCGAGGGTAATCATACGCTCGAGCTTAAGCTCGATGGCCTGGCCTATGGCTTTTTAATCCCGGTGTTCTTTACCGTGTCGGGCGCAAAGATCGATCTGACGGCCGTGGTGTCGCGCCCCGCGCTGCTCGTGGGCTTTATCGTGGCGCTGCTGATCATTCGCGCGGTGCCGATCCTTGTCTCTATGAGCATTTGTCCCGCGACGCGCGATGTTTCGGCGCATGGCCGCATTACCGTGGCCCTGTACTGCACTACGGCGCTGCCGATCATCGTTGCTGTGACGAGCGTGGCCGTCAACGCAGGCGCTCTTTCGCAAAATGTCGCCTCGGTTATGGTGGCCGCCGGTGCCATCACGGTGTTTTTGATGCCGCTGCTCGCGCAGCTCTTCTACCGCGTGGTCGATGCCGCGCCGGTCGCTGCCGTGGCAGAGGTTGCCGAGCATCCATCCGATGCACTTGACATCCTGCGCGCCCATCACGATTTGGCGAGCCTGCTCGCACGCGAGCATGAGCTTTTGACCTCGCATGGCCATGGGCGTTCGCTCGACGGCATACCTACCCTTGATTCCATTGCCGACCGCCTCTCGACCGAGGCGGCAAACGGGCACATCGATGCCCGTATCGTGGACGCCGCTCATTTGCTGGCCGAGAAGACCTATGGCGACGAGATCGACCCGTCCAAGCTGACTCCGCGCGAGCGTCGCCGCCTGGAGCGCGCCAAGCTCGCCGTGCGCGAATACCGCCGCCGCATGCTGGAGCTCTATGCAAGAGAAGAAGCCGAGGACGACGACGGCAAGTAGCAAGGAATGTCGGGATACGGGTTCCGTCCAAATAATAGAAGGCGCGCTGCCTGCGGTTGATGCGGGCAGCGCGCCTTTTGCGTTGAACTCTGTTGAGGTTCGAAGCCGAAACTTTCGACCTTTAGGAGCGGGCTGCCCCGTCGACGGGGAGGATGGCGCCCGTGACATAGGAGGACATGTCGCTCGCAAGGAAAACGAAGGCGTTGGCAACGTCCTCGGGCTCGCCCATGCGACCGAGCGGAATAGTGGCGATGATGGGCTTGATGACCTCTTCGGGCAGGTTGGCGACCATATCGGTCTTGGTTACGCCTGGGGCAACGGCGTTGACGCGAATGCCCATGGGGGCGAGCTCGCGCGAGAGCGACTGGACCATGCCGTTGACGGCAAACTTAGACGTGGGGTAGCCGACGCCAGAGGGCTGGCCGTACTTGGCGACCATCGAGCTTGTGGTAGTGATGGTGCCGCCGTGGCCGGCCTCGGTCATGATCTTGGCGGCAGCCTGGTGACCGTTAAAGACGGCGACGACGTTGAGGTCCATAACTTTGGCGAACTCCTCGGCTGTATAGTCCAAAAGGGGTGAGCGCTGGGAGATTCCGGCGTTGTTGACGACCGTATCGAGACCGCCCATATCGGCTGCAGCCTGGGTAAAGGCCTCGGTCACGGCTTCGAGTGAGGTGAGGTCGCAGGAGCGACCCCAGACCTTGGCGTCGGGATAGACGGCTGTCAGCTTCTCAACGGCTGCATCGGCAGTCTCCTGGCGCGAGCCAAAGACGGTGACGGCGGCACCCTCCTCGATAAAACGGCAGGCGATGGCATAGCCGATACCGCGCGTGCCTCCGGTGACGATTGCTTTCTTGCCCTCGAGCAACATGGTGCCTCCATTCTTCGGGGGTGGACGTACGCAGCACAGGATAGCGGCGGACAAAAGCAAACATGTCTGCTTATCGGTGAGCGGTATCCCTGGTTGACACCGAACGGTCAAATTGTTCAAACGCGGATCGCGTCAATGCGCCCCGAGCGTGCAAATAAAAGGGCTCCCGTCCAAGACCAGACGGGAGCCCTTCGAGCAAATGCGTTGTGGGGTGTAAACCGAACTAGTTGGCCATGACGCCTTCGGTCCAGGCCCCGACGTCCTCGATGCGCAGGACGTTGGCGACCTCGGCCACGCAGTCGACGCTGGCAAGCTCCGCGGCGGCAGCCTGGACGTCCTTCTCGAGTGCGCGGTGCGTCAGGAAGATGACCGAGCAGGCATCGCTGACACCCGACTTGCCGTCCTCGACTTGGTTGATGAGCGAGATCGAAATGTTGTGCTTGGCAAAGATGTCGACCGTCTCGGACAGGGCGCCCACGCGGTCGGCGACCTTCAGGCGCACATAGTACTTGGTCTGGAGCTCGTCCATGGGCTTAAAGGCGAGGTTGTGACCATAGGGCTCAATCTCGGGCAGCGGAGCCACGCCCCGGCTAATCTGCTCGGAGAGCGACAGGATATCGCCCACGACGGCGCTCGCGGTGGGGAAGGAGCCTGCGCCGGCACCGTAGAACATGGTCTCGCCCACGGCGTCGCCTACCACGTAGACAGCGTTCATGGCACCGTTGACCTTGGCAAGCATGTGGTCGGCGGGGATCAGCGTGGGATGCACGCGGACGTCGACGCCGGCGTCGGTGTTGCGGGCGATGCCCAGCAGCTTAATGGTGTAGCCGAGCTCGCGGGCCTGGGCGATGTCCTCGGCGCCGATGGTACGGATGCCCTGCTGGTACACATCGTCGGTGGTCACGCGGGTGCCAAAGCCGATGGAGGCGAGGATTGCCGTCTTGCTGGCGGCGTCGAAGCCGTCGACGTCGGCGGACGGGTCGGTCTCGGCATAGCCCTTGGCCTGCGCGTCGGCAAGTGCGTCGGCGTAATCGGCGCCTTCGGCGTCCATGCGCGACAGGATATAGTTGGTGGTACCGTTGAGAATGCCGGCGATGGTCAGGATCTTGTTGCCCACCAGGTCGTGCTCGAGCGTGCTCACGATGGGGATGCCGCCGCCGCAGCTGGCCTCGCACTTAATCTGCACGCCGCACGCGCGCGCCTTCTCGGCGAGCGTCTCGACGTGACGGCCCAGCAGAGCCTTGTTGGCGGAGACGACATGCTTGCCGTTCTCGAAGGCAGTGGTGAAGATCTCGGTTGCGGGATGCTCGCCGCCGATCAGCTCGACGACGATGTCGACGGCGGGGTCGGTGACGACGTCGTGCCAGTCACTTGTAAAGGCCTCGCGCTCAATACCGGCTGCTTCGGCCTGCTCCCAGGCAAGCGCGCAGGCGCGGGTCAGCTTAAGGTCGATGCCGTAGGCTGCCAGGTACTCATCGTGGTGGCTCTTGATCAGACGGGCCACGCCGCCTCCGACGGTTCCCAGACCGATCAGACCGACGTTCACGGTGCGCAGGGGTTCGCTCATAGATAGCTCCTTCGTGCATCTTATGGATGGATTACCGCTTAAAGGTTGAGTGCATTCTAGCGTGAACCGAGGGCGCGTGCTCGCCAGGCAACAGGAGTCGCACAAAACGGCACCCCCGAAACGCTGCGGAAACATTGGAAACATGCTCACTACATACGACCTACAGCCTATGTGATTCAGGACGGCAAGTACATCGCCGCCTAGGTGCGTACAAAACGCGACCGGTGAGGCTGTTTTAATCAGGGCAGGGGCGCTTGTAACAGAATGGAAATATTACTTTCACACAATAAAGTGGCTAAACTGTATAAACCGATAGAAATACGCATAATTATGGATAAATGGACAAAGCAAAAGAAAAGTTGAAATAATCGCCACTTTTCTCAACTAAAGCGTCTACTATTTTGCGAACGCCGAACACGGCGAAGGATGGCCTGTCGGGTACCCGAAACCCGACGAGATTTGAGAGGAGAGCCGCATGTCGAGCCTCACCGGTAAGTCATTGAACCCTGTTATGAATCGCAGGAGCGTTATCGCGAGCGCAGCAGGTCTGGGGGCGATGTCCATTCTAGCTGGCTGCTCCTCCAACGGCGGCGACAGCGGTTCCGCGTCGGGCGACGCTTCGTTTAAGATTGGCACCATCGGCCCGCTGACCGGCGCCAACGCGTCCTACGGCAAGTCCGTTACCCAGGGTGTCGAGCTTGGCTGCAAGGATTTCTCGACCAAGGAGCTGCCGCTTGCCAGCAAGGCCGAGGATGACCAGGCCGACGGCGAGAAGGCCGTCAACGCCTTCAACACCCTGCTCGACTGGGGCATGCAGGCCCTCGTCGGTCCGACCACCACGGGTGCGTCGGTTGCCGTTGCCGCAGAGTGCGGTAACGACCCCAAGACGTTCATGATCACCCCGTCCGCGTCCTCCGAGGACGTCACCGACGGCAAGGATTGCGTCTTCCAGGTTTGCTTCACCGACCCCAACCAGGGTGTCAACGCTGCCAAGTTCCTGGCAGAGAAATATGCGGACGAGAAGTTCGTGCTGTTCTATAACTCCGGCGACGCCTATTCTTCGGGCATCGCAGATTCCTTTAAGGCCCAGGCCGCTGAGTCCAAGCTCGAGATTGTCGACGAGGAGACCTTTAAGGACGACTCCGCCACGAGCTTTACCAACCAGCTGACCAAGGCCAAGCAGGCCGGCGCCACCATGATCTTTGCGCCGATCTACTACACGCCGGCGTCCGTCCTGCTCAAGAACGCCAAGGACATGGGCTACGACGTCAAGATGATGGGCTGCGATGGCATGGACGGCATCCTGGGCGTTGAGGGTTTCGACACCTCTCTTGCCGAGGGTCTGCTACTCATGACCCCGTTCTCCGCCGACGACGAGAAGAACGCCGACTTCGTTAACGCTTACAAGGATAAGTACGGCGATACCCCCGACCAGTTTGCCGCCGACGCCTACGACGGCGTGCACGCGGTGGCCGAGGCCGTCAAGGAGGCCGGTCTTGGTGTCGACGCCGATCCGACCGAGGCCGCCGAGAAACTGTCGAAGGCTATGCTCAAGATTACCGTTGACGGTCTGACCGGTAAGCTCACCTGGAACGATAAGGGTCAGGTCCAGAAGGAGCCCACGGCGTACGTCATCACCGACGGCAAGTACGTACAGGCCTAATAGGCCGCCTTACATAGAGCGGTTTTGATCCCAAGCAGGGGAGGTTTTGGCCTTCCCTGCTTGCTTGGTATCTAGGGACGATGTAACGTCCCTGTTTCATACATCAACTGGAAACCTATTCGAAAGGGGGATGTGGAACATGACGGTCTTTATCCAATACCTGGTCAACGGCCTGTCCATGGGCAGCGTCTACGCCATCATCGCGTTGGGCTACACCATGGTCTACGGTATCGCCAAGATGCTCAACTTCGCTCACGGCGACGTCATCATGGTCGGTGCCTATGTCTCGTTCTGCGCCACGTCGTATCTCGGCCTCCCGGGCTGGGCATCTGTAGTTCTCTCTTGTGTGGCCTGCACGGTTCTCGGTGTTCTCATTGAGGGTCTGGCCTATAAGCCGCTGCGCCAAGCAGGCCCGCTGGCCGTTCTGATCACGGCTATCGGCGTGTCTTACTTCCTGCAGAACGCCGCGCAGCTTCTGTGGGGCGCCACGCCCAAGAACTTCACTTCGCTCGTCACCTTCCAGGTGCCGGAGTTCTTGGCCAAGTTCAACGTAAGCGCCGTCTCGCTCGTCACCATCGTCGCCTGCCTGGTTATCATGGCCGGCCTGATGTTCTTTACAGGTAAGACCAAGATGGGCAAAGCCATGCGCGCCGTGTCCGAGGACAAGGCCGCCGCTCAGCTCATGGGCATCAACGTCAACCGCACCATCTCGATGACGTTTGCCATCGGCTCTGCCCTTGCCGCCATCGCCGGCGTGCTGCTGTGCTCCTACTCGCCGGTGCTGCAGCCCACGACGGGTGCCATGCCTGGCATCAAGGCCTTCGACGCTGCCGTTTTCGGCGGCATCGGCTCCATCCCCGGCGCCTTTGTCGGCGGTATTCTCATCGGCATCATCGAGGCGATGGCGCAGGCCTACATTTCCACGAGCCTTGCCAACTCCATCGTCTTTGGTGTTTTGATCATCGTCCTGCTCGTCAAGCCTGCCGGCCTCTTGGGCAAGTACGTCCCCGAGAAGGTGTAGGTGAGCGTTATGAAGTTTCTTAAAGACAAGCAGACGCGTCACGACTTTGTCACGTACGCCATGTGCCTTGTGGCGTTCGCCATCGTGTTCTTTATGCAGTCTAACCACATGATTCCGCGCATGATCGCCGGTCAGCTGGTCCCCATTACGGCCTATATCGTCATGGCCATTTCCCTCAACCTCGTCGTCGGTATCGCGGGCGACTTGTCGCTGGGCCACGCGGGCTTTATGAGCGTCGGCGCCTATACGGGCATCGTCACCGCCGTCGCGCTGGAGAGCGCCGTTCCCTCCGATCCGGTGCGCCTTATCATCAGTATCGTGGTCGGCGCCATCGCTGCCGCCATTCTGGGCTTCTTGATTGGCATCCCGGTCCTTCGTCTGAGCGGCGATTACCTGGCTATCGTGACGCTGGCCTTTGGCGAGATCATCAAAGAGATCGTCACCTGCCTCATTGTGGGTGTCGACTCCCGCGGCCTGCACGTGATCTTTAACATCACGGGCAACTCTACGATCGACGACCTGCACCTGCTCGAGGACGGCACCGCCATCATCAAGGGCGCCCAGGGTGCCTCGGGCGTGTCGACGTACTCGACCTTCCTCGCCGGTGCCATCCTGGTTATGGTCGCGCTCGTGATTGTACTCAACCTGGTTCGCAGCCGTACCGGCCGTGCCATTATGGCCGTGCGCGATAACAAGATTGCAGCCGAGTCCGTAGGCATCTCCGTCACCGAGTACCGCATGATCGCCTTCGTGGTTTCCGCTGCCCTCGCCGGTGCTGCCGGAGCTCTCTTCGGCGGTAACTTCTCGCAGCTCTCCGCCACCAAGTTCGACTTCAACACGTCCATCCTCATCCTGGTGTTCGTGGTCCTAGGTGGTCTGGGCAATATGCGCGGCTCCGTCATCGCCGCGGCGTTGCTCACGGTGCTTCCCGAGCTGCTCCGTCAGTTCTCGGACTACCGCATGCTCATCTACGCCATCGTGCTGATCCTGGTCATGATCTTTACCAACAACCCGCAGCTCAAGGCGTTCTTCGCACGCATTAAGGACCGCCTTGCTTCCAAGAAGGAGGTGGCAGCCGATGCCCAGTAAGTTTGAGTTCAACAAGGGCAAGATGGTCCCGTATCCTTCTGGCGCCATCGTTCCCGACCGCGACCTGGGTCAGCGCCCGGCGCTCGAGTGCATCCACCTGGGCATTGAGTTCGGTGGTCTTAAGGCAGTCGACGACTTTAGCCTGACTATCGGCAAGACCGAGATCGCCGGTCTCATCGGTCCCAACGGCGCTGGCAAGACCACGGTCTTCAACCTGCTCACCAAGGTGTACCAGCCTACGCACGGCACCATCCTGCTCGACGGTGAGGACACTTCGGGCAAGTCGGTCTACCAGGTCAACCGCATGGGTATTGCCCGTACGTTCCAGAACATCCGTCTGTTCAACACCATGACGGTGGAGGACAACGTCAAGGTCGGCCTGCACAACCAGGAGCGCTACTCCGGTTTTGAGGGCGTGCTGCGCCTGCCTACGTATTGGAAGCACGAGAAGGCCGCCCACGAGCGCGCCATGGAGCTGCTGTCCATTTTTGACATGGAGCACCTGGCAAATGAACAGGCCGGCTCGCTTCCTTACGGCGCTCAGCGTCGTCTGGAAATCGTCCGCGCGCTTGCCACCAACCCCAAGCTACTGCTGCTCGACGAGCCTGCCGCCGGCATGAACCCGTCCGAGACCGCGGAGCTCATGGCGAACATCGTCAAGATTCGCGACACCTTCGGCATCGCCATCATGCTTATCGAGCATGATATGTCGCTCGTTATGAACATCTGCGAGGGCATCTGCGTGCTCAACTTTGGTAAGGTCATCGCCAAGGGTACGGCCGAGGAGATCCAGAACAACGACGCTGTTATCGAGGCATATCTGGGCAAGCAGGATAAGGGGGAGAACTAAATGGCAGAGCCGATGCTTTCCGTCTACAACATCAACGTCTGGTACGGCGCCATCCACGCCATTAAGGACATCTCCTTTAACGTCAACGAGGGTGAGATCGTGGCCCTGATTGGCGCCAACGGTGCCGGCAAGTCCACGACGCTCAAGACCGTCTCGGGCCTGCTGCGCTCTAAGACCGGCTCCATCAAGTTTATGGGCGAGGACATTACCCATACGCCCGCCGACAAGCTGGTTGGTAAGGGCCTGGCTCAGGTGCCCGAGGGTCGTCGTGCCTTTTTGCAGATGACGGTCGAGGAGAACCTGGAGATGGGCGCCTATACGCAGCCCAAGTCAACGGTGGCTCCGGGCCTCGAGCGCGTCTACGAGCAGTTCCCGCGCCTGAAGGAGCGTCGTCGCCAGGTCACCGGTACCCTTTCGGGCGGCGAGCAGCAGATGCTCGTTATGGGCCGCGCCCTTATGAGTAACCCTAAGCTGCTCATGCTCGACGAACCCTCCATGGGTCTGGCGCCGATTCTGATCGAACAGATCTTCCAAATTGTCGAGGACCTGCACAAGGCCGGCACCACGGTGCTCCTGGTCGAGCAAAACGCACAGATGGCTCTTTCCATCGCCACACGCGGCTACGTGCTCGAGACCGGCAAGATCACCATGACCGGCACCGGCCAAGAGCTGCTCCATGACGACAACGTCCGCAAAGCATATCTTGGTGGTTAATTCATTCAACGAAGGGGCGCTGACTATCCCGGTCGGCGCCCCTTTTTAAATGATCCCTTGGGGACGGAGGAAAACGGATCGCCGGGTCAAATCGACTCACTGGGCGATCCGTTTTCCTCCGTCCCCAAGGGATCATTGTGCGGGTTGGTATTTAAAGTGCGACAATGCCCATCGGAAAACGTTTGCCATCTGGGGGTCTATCTATGCTGTACGAGTTTTGTGCCGAGAACTTTGAGCGGGTGCCGGCGGCTATCGATGCCGGTGCAAAGCGCATCGAGCTGTGCGACAACCTTGCCGTCGGTGGCACTACGCCCTCGGCTGGTGTTATCAGCGCTACGGTCAGCTATGCTCACGAGCATGACGCACGAGTGATGTGCATGATTCGCCCGCGTGGCGGTGACTTTCACTACAACCAGGACGAGCTGCGCATGATGGAGATGGACTTGGGTCTTGCCGTGAGCGCCGGCGCCGATGGCTTGGTCTTTGGCTGCTGCAAGCCTTGTGCCGGCGGCTGGGCGCTCGACGAGCTTACGTTGGGCGCCCTCGTGATGGCCGCGGGCTGCGCGACCGAGGAGTGCAAGCGCGAGTCCCTTGACATCACCTTCCACATGGCGTTTGACCAGCTCTCGCCCGAGGCTCAGCTCGATGCCGTCGACACACTCGCCGACTGCGGCATCACGCGTATCCTGACGCATGGTGGTGCTGCCGGAACGCCGATCGAGGACAATCTGGAGCACCTATCGCGTCTTGTCGAGTATGCGGGCGACCGCCTGACCATCCTTCCCGGCGGCGGCATTTCCACGGCCAACCGCGATACCGTGGCGGCGGCATTGGGCGTCTCCGAGCTCCATGGTACCAAGATCGTGCCGCTGGAGGCGTAACCCGTGGCGCTGGTATTTGACGTTCAGCAGGCGAGCGGCAAGCCCGACGACAACCGGCGCCCTGGCACCGCGTGCCCCTTTTGCGATACCGAGGGACTCGCCAATATCATCCGGCGCGACGGCGACTGCATCTGGCTCGAGAATAAGTTCAAAACCCTGCGCGCCACCCGTCAAACCGTGCTGATCGAGTCAGCCGATCACGATGCCGACCTGGTGACCTATGAGCCAGATGAACTCCACCATGTGATGAGGTTTGCCCTGGATTGCTGGCAGCAGATGATCGATTCACGGCAGTATCGAAGCGTGCTCATGTACAAGAACAAGGGTCCTCTCTCGGGCGGTAGTCTCGTTCATCCGCACATGCAGATTGTGGGTTTGGAGCAGGAAGACGGCTATGCTTCGTTGACTTCCGCCAATTTCGAAGGCATCAATGTCTGGCAACAGGGGAGAATCGCGGCCAACATCTCAACCGAACCGATCATGGGGTTCTTTGAGGTCAACGTTTCAGCCCCGCAGGGAATTGCCGCCAGCGATGACACAAGAGACCAAGCCGAGGCAGATCTCTTCGCCGATGCGATTCAGGTGGCTCTGCGCTATATCCTGAACGAGCACCACGGTGGTCGCGCAGAGTCGTACAACTTGTTCTTCTATCACCTGGGCGGTCGGACCATTGCCAAGGCGCTGCCGCGTTGGGTGGTTTCGCCCTACTTTGTCGGTTATCGTTTGGCCCAGGTCAATGCCGAGACAACGCTCGATATCGATGCTGAGCGCTTGCGTGCGCATCTGGAAACGCTCGTATAGCAAGATTAACACCCGTGTAATGCGGACAGTCTAGCGCGCCATGGCGTCGCGGCCGGCCTCGACACGCTTGCGCTGAGCGGCGCGCTCCTCGCCGGTCAGACGCTCAAAGAGATGCCCGATAAACGAGGCGAGTATCTGCTGAAACAGCGTTCCGCACATGACGGGAAACACGACTTCGCCTGGAAAGTACTGTGTGGCGATGACGGCGCCCGAAGAGATATTACGCATGCCGCAGGTAAAGCACATGGTAGTCGTCTCGCTATATGGCAGATGCAGCGCACGGGCGACCAGAAAACCGACGACAAAGCCGCTGATGGCGAAGGTCAAAATAAAGAGGGCGACTTCCAGACGTATCGCGTTCATGTGCAGGACGTACTCGCTCATGGCGGTGGAGTTGGAGGCGATAACGCCCATCATCATGAACTTGCAGGCGGGCGAGAGCGCGGGGGAGAGCTTCTCGTGTCCCCATCCACGTGTGACCTCGTTGATCACGATGCCGAGCACGGCGGGGATGGCGATCATAAAGGCCATGTCCTGCATCATGCTCAGCACATCGATCGAGACGGTGGCACCCAGCAAGAGCTTCAGCGTGAGCGGAATCGTCACAGGCGAGATAACCGAGGACGTCAGGATGATGGTGAGCGCGAGCGGGCCGTTGCCGCCGAACATGCTAATCCACATAAAGGCAGTGACCGCCACGGGTACGCTGTACTCGAGCACGATGCCGCAGACAAGGTTGGGATTGGAGCCAAAGAACAGCGATCCCATGGCATAGGCTGCTATGGGAATAAGCACCGCCGAGACGAGCAGCGCCAAAATCAGGTGCAGGGGACGGCGGAACACCTCAGCGACCTGGTGGAAGGTGTTGCTGAGCGCACCTTGGAACGTCATAAAGGCGAAGAGGGCGGGAACGATGGGCTTGAGTACGCCGATCTGCTGGGGAAAGAGCACGCCGAGCGTTACGCAAATCGGAACGATGACCTGCATGTGCCCCGCGAGGAACTTTCCCAGTCCAACCCATTGCTTCATATGCCCCGTGACTCCCTTTATCCGCGAACTCGTTTGAATGGATATGCTAGACGCTCGCATGAGTCCGTGCGTCAGAAACGCTCGATTATTTCGAGGGTATTACCGGCCTCGTTTACCGAAACCAGGGCGTGCCGCGAGGCTCTGCGTCCGTGCCGCACGGTATAATAAATCCGTTCAACAGATCTGCCTGCCGAAGCGGGCATACACAGAGGACTCATCGCTATGAACCGTGAGAGGTATCGCGGCGACCTGCCCCTATCGGGGGTGGGCGCCTATGTCATCGCTTAAGACGACACATCGCTGGGCGGTCGCTCAGCAAAATCCCGAGCTCGAAAAGGAGCTTTCGGCTGGTCTGGGCATACCCGGGCTGGTGGCGCGTATTATGGTTGCGCACGGTATTGCCTCGATTGAGGAAGGACAGCTATTTTTGACGCCTTCGCTCGATCGCGACTGGGCCGACCCACTCATTATCCCGGGCATGTCGGTCGTTGCCGACCGCGTCGAGCGTGCTATTCGCAACCACGAGCACATTGCGGTCTTCGGCGATTTTGACGTTGACGGTATTACGTCGACCTGCCTGTTGACCGAGGCGCTGCGAACGTTTGGCGCCAATGTCACACCGTTCATCCCGCATCGCTTTGACGAGGGCTACGGTCTTTCGCGCGCGGCGCTCGACCGCGTTAACGAGCTCGCTCGTCCCCAGCTGATCGTGACCGTCGATAACGGCATTGCCGCCAAAGAAGAGGTTTCCTATCTGGAGAGCCTGGGGATCGATTTGGTGGTTACGGACCACCATGAGCCGTCCGACCAGGTGCCGCAGGGCGTGCCCCTGACCGACCCTAAGCTCGAGGATGAGGGTCCTTCGCGTGAACTTGCCGGCGCCGGCGTGGCGCTCAAGCTGGTGCAGGTCCTGGGTGAGCGTTTGGGCAAGCCGTCGTATTGGCGTTCGCTGATAGAGGTCGCGGCGCTGGGTACCGTGTCCGACATGATGCCGCTCACGCCCGAGAATCGCGCGCTGGTCGCCGAGGGCATCCAGCAGATGCGCGTGACGGCCCGTCCCGGCTATATCGCGCTTGCCGCACTTGCCAAGGCCGACCTTTCTACCATTACGGCCGACGGCCTGTCGTTTTCGCTCATTCCCCGCTTAAACGCCGCCGGCCGCATGGCCGACCCCAAGCTGGCGCTCGACCTGCTGCTTGCCCGCGATCCTATCGAGGCAAGCGCGCTGGCGGCCGAGCTCGAGGAGATCAACCGTCAGCGTCGCGAGATTGAGGCGGAGCTCACGCGCGATGCCATGGCAAAGGTCGAGGAGACCTATGATGGCGGGCGCGCGATTGTCGTGGGCGGCGAAGGCTGGCACGAGGGCGTTAAGGGCATCGTGGCGAGCCGCCTCACCAACCGATATCACGTGCCGGCGTTGCTCTTCTCTATCGAGGACGGTATAGCACGTGGCTCGGGCCGCTCGGTGGGTAAGGTCAACCTGTTCGAAGCCGTCGAGCGCTGCTCCGACCTGCTGATTCGCCGCGGTGGGCATGCCGGCGCGGTGGGCGTGACCATCGAGGCGTCTAAGCTCGATGAGTTTCGTCGACGTCTTTCCGCCGTGTTGTCCGAGCTTCCCGCCGAGGACTTTGAGGACACCGACGAGGTTGCCGCCACGGTCGACCTTTCCGAATTGAATATCGAGACCATCGAGCAGATCTCCCGTCTTGAGCCGTTTGGCCAGGGCAACAAGGTGCCGCTGTTGGCGGCCGAGGGCGTGACAATGTGCGATCGCGCCGTGGTGGGCAAAACTGGCGAGCACATGCGCTTCGTGGCGACCGATGGCGCCGCGAGTGTGCCGGCCATTATGTTCCGCGTGCCGCAGATCGATAAGCTCATCAATTGCGATAGCGCCGTCGATTTGGTGTTCGAGGCCGTGGCCGAGCATTGGCAAGGTCGCGTAAAGCCAAAGCTCATGATCAAGGATGTCTTGGTCCGCGATACCACGGCGCCCCGCATTGACGATCCGGCATGTGAGCTTCGCCGTGGCGTGCAGCCGGCGGACTCCGATTTGCGCCTGGAGTCGCGTAAACGCGAGACGCTCGCTCAGCTTTCTTATACCGAGCTCACGCGCTCGCTCATTCACAGCTTTATCGGATCGAACCAGCCGCACCGCGCGCAGGTCGAGGCGCTTGACGCCCTGGCCGACCACCAGAGCGTTTTGGCCGTTATGGGAACGGGCCGCGGCAAGTCTCTGATTTTTCATGTACATGCCGCACGCGAGGCGGTCCTTCGCGGGCGTGCGAGCATCTTTGTCTATCCGCTGCGCGCACTCGTTGCCGACCAGGCCTATCACCTTTCCTCGACGATGGCCGCGCTCGGCATTGGCGTTGGCGTGCTGACCGGCGAGACCGTGGAGGCGGCGCGCGATGACGTGTTTGCCGGCCTGGCTTCGGGCCGCACCGGCATCGTTCTCACGACGCCGGAGTTCCTGTCTATCCATCGCGATCGCTTTGCGCGTTCTGGACGTATTGGCTTTGTCGTTATCGATGAGGCGCACCATGCCGGTCTTGCCAAAGGCGGCGACCGGAGCGCATACCTCGACATGCCCGATATTCTCAAAGCTCTGGGCGACCCCGTTGTCATGGCGGCAACGGCTACCGCGACGGCCCCAGTCGTGGCAGAGCTTGCTCGCGTATTGCCGATTACCAGGACGGTGGTCGACGAGACCGTTCGCGAGAACCTACAACTCGAGGACGACCGTGACCTTGCGAGCCGCGAAAATCGCCTGGTGTCGATCGTGGCGACGGGGGAGAAGACCGTTATCTACGTGAACTCCCGCGACCAGTCCGTGGCGCTTGCCAAGACGTTGCGCAAACGCGTGCCCGACTGTGCGACCCATATCGCGTTCTATAACGCCGGGCTTGCGCGCTCCGATCGCCGGCGCGTCGAGGAAGCCTTTAGAGATGGAAGCCTCAGCTGCATCGTTTCAACCTCGGCCTTCGGTGAGGGCGTCAACCTACCCGATATCCGCCATGTCGTGCTCTACCACATGCCGTTTGGTGCGATTGAGTTTAACCAGATGAGTGGCCGTGCCGGTCGAGATGGCCAGCCCGCCGTGATCCATCTGCTCTATTCGTCGCGCGACGCCCGTATTAACGAGCGCCTACTCGACTGCTATGCGCCCGAGCGCGACGAGCTCGTAACGCTCTATCGCGCGCTGCAGACCATGTGGCGCTCCAACCGCGGCAAGACCGGGGACGATTCCTTTAGCGCGAGCGATATCGACATCGCGCAGATGTGTCTTGCCATCGATGCTCGCACGCCGGTCGACGAGCGCTCGGTGGAAAGCGGCCTGGGAATCTTCGAAGAGCTTGGTTTCTGTCGCGTTTCGGGGTTTGATGACACCCGTCGCATCGCGATGACTGAAAACCCCGGCCGCGTGCAACTGAGCAGGTCAATTCGCTATTTGGAGGGCTTGCGCTCGCGCATGGAGTTCTCGGCTTTCCGGAGTTGGGCTCTCGATTCGTGCGCTTCTGATATGCTAGCCAAAGTTAACCGCCCGATCGTACCGCGGGCCTAGGGGAAGGGGACCTCGATGGATGCCGCAGCCCGTACCGCCCATGATTCCACCCTCCAGCCTTTTTCGGAGATGGAGCACTATAAGCATGCCGATGAGCTGCCGCCCGAGATTATGGCGGACAGCTACGACAAGCTGGAGCGTCTGTGCCTCAAATATATGAATGAGGACGACTTCTCCAAGGTGGAGCAGGCCTACTGCTTTGCCGCCGAGAAGCACTGTAACCAAAAGCGGCGCTCGGGTGAGATGTACATTAACCATCCCGTCGAGGTAGCTATCATTCTGGCCGACCTCAAGATGGACTGCGATGTGGTGTGCGCCGCGTTGCTGCACGATACCGTCGAGGACACCGAGACCTCGCTTACCGATGTTTCGGGTCTGTTTGGCGAAACCGTGGCCGAGCTCGTCGACGGCGTGACTAAGCTCACCAACATCGAAGTCGACAGCATGGACGAGAAGCAGGCCCTCACGCTGCGCAAGATGTTCCTCGCCATGTCCAAGGACATCCGCGTCATCATCGTCAAACTCGCCGACCGCCTGCATAACATGCGCACGCTTGCCGCCCTGCGCGAGGACCGCCGTCTGTTTAAGGCGCGCGAGACCATGGACGTATACGCGCCTCTGGCCGACCGCCTGGGCATGAGCTCTATCAAGTGGGAGCTCGAGGACCTGTCCTTCTTCTACTTGGAGCCCGATGCCTACCAGCGCATCGCGCGCATGGTAGCCGAGTCGCGCGAGGTTCGCGAGCGTTATCTGGCCGAGACCATCAAGACGCTCACCGATGAGCTCAATCGCATTGGTCTTGAGGGCTTTCAGATCAACGGTCGTTCCAAGCACTATTGGTCCATCTATCAAAAGATGAAGCGCAAGGGCAAGGAGTTCTCCGAGATTTACGACCTGGTGGCGCTGCGCGTCATCACTCATTCGGTGCGCGATTGCTATTCCACGCTTGGTGCCGTGCATACCTTGTGGCATCCCATGCCCGGTCGTTTTAAAGACTATATCGCCATGCCCAAGGTTAATAACTACCAGTCGCTCCATACGACGGTTATCGGCCCCACGGCCCGTCCGCTCGAGATTCAGATTCGAACCTACGAGATGCACGAGCAGGCAGAGTACGGCATCGCCGCCCACTGGCTGTACAAGAAGTCGGGCGGATCGTCTGCCTCCAAGACCAGCGATGCGCAACGTCTGGACGATCAGATTAACTGGCTCAAGCACTCACTCGACTGGGCGGCGTCTGACGAGATCACCGATGCCAAGGAGTACCTGCACTCGCTGAAGGTCGACTTGTTTGACCAGGAGATTTTTGTCTTTACGCCCAAGGGCGAGGTCATGGCGCTTCGTGCCGGCTCTACACCGCTCGACTTTGCCTACGCCGTTCATACCGAGGTTGGCAACCACTGCGTCGGCGCCAAGATCAACGGTGCGGTGGCGCCGCTTACGCACGAGATCAAGACGGGTGACCGTGTCGAGATTCTGACTAACAAGAGCTCTAAGCCGTCGCGCGATTGGCTCAAGATCGTCAAGACGCCTTCGGCCAAGTCAAAGATTCGCCGTTACTTCGCCGCCGCGACCAAAGACGATGACGCTGCTGCCGGCCGCGATATACTGGCTAAGGACCTGCGCAAGCGCGGGTATGGCATCTCTACGCCGCGATCCACGCGTGCGCTTAATGCCGTGGCGGAGCAGTTTAACTACAAGCAGCTCGAGGACCTGTTCGCAGCCGTTGGCGCGGGCAAAGTCGCCCCACGTGCCGTGGGCAACAAGGTCGAGCAAATCTTGGATCCCAAGCCCGAGGAGCAGCTCACCAAGACCGAAGCCATTGCCGAGGTCGTCAAGCAGCCTGCCCGTGGCTCCAACCGCAAGCCGCAAAAGCGTGGCAAGAGCGCAAGTAACGGCATTATCGTCAAGGGCGAGAGCAACAGCGGTCTGCTGGTCCGTCTGGCGCATTGCTGCAATCCGGTGACGGGCGACGATATCGTCGGCTTCATCACGCGCGGCCGAGGCGTCTCGGTGCATCGCGCCAACTGTCCCAACGTCAAGGGCCTTATGGAGCACCCCGAGCGCATGATTGACGTGGAGTGGGATGGTGCTGCCGATACGCTTTTCCAGGTCGAGATTGTGGTCGAGTGCCTGGATCGTATGGGCCTGCTCAAGGACGTCACCATCGCCATTGGCGATGCAGGCGGCAACATCCTGTCCGCCGCCACCTCGACCAACCGCGAGGGTATTGCGACTCTGCGCTTTATGGTTGAGATTTCGGATGCGAGCGGTTTGGATCCGCTACTGGCATCCATCAGCAGCGTCGACTCGGTCTATGATGCGCGCCGTCTGATGCCTGGCGAGGGTGGGGCTCAGCTTAAGCGCCGCGTATAGGCGTGACGAGCGCGCGACAGTAATGATATTGGTTACGTTCGGGGCATCGTTTGATGCCTCGACGTTTATAGAAGGAGGGCGCACACATGGACGCTGCGGCTTTGGACTTAACCCTTCGGGGTACGGCTTCGATTGAGGTGCTTGTAAACGGGCCCATCCAGACCAACAGTTACGCCGTTATTTCGAGTGGCGAATGCTTGATTATCGATCCCGCTTGGGAAGGCGAAAACCTCGTTGCGCACATCCGAGCCGAACACCCTGGCGTGCATGTGCTCGGTTCCGTCTGCACGCACGGTCATGCCGACCATGTTGGCGGTGTAGCCGGAGTTCGGGCCGCCGTTGGCGCTGACGCCTTGTACGAGCTGTGTGTTAAGGATGCGACTGTGCCGCATGCGAATATAGAGGAGCAGCGAGCGATGTGGGGCATCGAGACGCCCGATCCGGGCGAGCCGACGCGGCTGCTTGCCGAGGGCGATACCATTGAGCTAGGCGACATTTGCCTGCAGGTTATCGAGGTGCCCGGGCATACGCCGGGTGGCATTGTCTTGTTTGCTGCCACCGAGCAGGGGAACATTGCCTTTGTGGGCGACACGCTATTCCCGGGCAGCCACGGCCGCACCGATCTTTCTGGAGGAGACGAGGCGGCGATTCTGCGCTCGCTCTCCAAGCTCGCCCGGCTTCTCCCGCCCGATACCGTTTGCCTAACCGGCCATGGCGATTCGACCACTGTGGCACGCGAGCTTATGCGGAACCCTTTCATGCAGATGTAGCTTTGTAGCCAGCTTCTGAAGCACGAGAAGCGTCCAAACGTCAAGCTATTTTTCCCCAACGGGTCGATTCCGTAGGGCAAACGGTCAAAAAAAGTCTGTTTGGACGATATTCGTGAACAAACGAACGTTTATGCTCGGATACGCCGTGGTAAAATCACAGACGTTATCGGAGCAACCTTACAGGAGGTTTCTTTTATGCTCGTCAACGCAGCAGACATGCTCAAGAAGGCCGAGGCCGGCAAGTACGGTCTCGGTGCCTTCAACACCAACAACCTCGAGTGGACCCTGGCTATTCTCCAGGCCGCCGAGGAGGCCAAGTCTCCGCTGATCCTTCAGTGCACCGCTGGTGCCGCTAAGTGGATGGGCGGTTTCAAGGTCTGCGCCGACATGGTCAAGGCTGCCGTCGAGGCCACGGGCGTTACCGTTCCCGTCGCCCTTCACCTCGATCACGGTTCTTACGAGGACTGCTTCAAGTGCATCGAGGCCGGCTTCACGTCCATCATGTATGACGGCTCTCACGAGGAGACCTTCCAGCTTAACCTCGACCGCACCAAGGAGCTCGTTGAGCTTGCCCACTCCAAGGGCATGTCCATCGAGGCCGAGGTCGGCGGCATCGGCGGCACCGAGGACGGCGTGACCTCCAGCGGCGAGCTCGCTGATCCTGCTGAGTGCAAGCAGATCGCTGACCTGGGCGTCGACTTCCTCGCCTGCGGCATCGGCAACATCCACGGCGTGTACCCTGCCGACTGGGCTGGCCTTTCCTTCGAGCGCCTGGGCGAGATCAAGGCCCAGACCGGTGACCTGCCCCTCGTTCTGCACGGTGGCACCGGCATCCCCGAGGATCAGATCAAGAAGGCCATTTCCCTGGGCATCTCCAAGATCAACGTCAACACCGACCTGCAGCTCGTCTTCGCCAAGGGCGTCCGCGAGTACATCGAGGCCGGCAAGGATCAGCAGGGCAAGGGCTTTGACCCCCGCAAGCTCCTCAAGCCTGGTCGCGACAACATCGTTGCTCGCACCAAGGAGCTCATGGAGGAGTTTGGCTCCGTCAACAAGGCGTAAGTAGCGGTTTAACTTCCCGCCGGAGGCCCCGTTTCCCCTACGCTGTTTCCCTCGCGCTCACCTGGCTTCGCCAGAAGTCGCGCGACGGAATCAGCTCCGGGGAAACGGGGCCTCCTTTGTTAACTCGCTACAGGGTTACTGGGCTAATTTTTTTATTTGACTACCGTTCAGCGGTGTTGATGGCTCCTTTGTTGGGGCTTTCTTTTTTATCTCGCTACAATGGGCTTCAAGAGTTCTAATAGACTTGGAGTTTGGTATGGCTGTTATTAATGTGCTGCCTTCGGATGGGAAGGTTATTGACGAGGGTCCTGTTGGTTGCTCTGTTGATGTTTGCTGTGATGACTTTCGTCATCTCGATATTGGACTGCCGCCCGAGATTCTTCGACTCAAGGATGCCGGATATTTGTCGCAGGCTGTTGCGGCTTGTGATCGCCTTTTGGGGCAGAATCCTGAGCCTTCGCTGGTGGCTTGCGTTCGCGCCGAGCGGTATCGCATGATCGAGACGCCGCTTCATTTTTCGGTGTCGCGCGATCAGGCTATTGCGATGATTCGCGAGGAATGGCCTGAGTTTACCGAAGAGCAGTTTGATGACCTGATTAATCGTAAGCGTATTGACTGGCGCTATATCGATGGCGAGCTGTTTGTTCTCGACAACTTCCTTGATTCTTTGCGTGTGTATCCCAAGGAGGTTCCGGGTTTGCGTCCCGATTCTACGGATGGAATTGCGCTGCGCAACCAGATGCTCGAGGAGATGGAGTCGCAAGGCGGGCTGTCTCGCACCATCACGCTTAAGGCATGCGTGTCTGTCCCCGGTGCTTTGGAGGGGGAGACCGTTCGCGCGTGGCTTCCCGTTGCCGCCGCCTGCCGCCAGCAGTCCCAGGTCGAGATACTTGATATGACGCCGGAGGGCGCCATTGCTCCTGCGAGCGCCTCGGCACGTACTGCCTCGTGGGTTTCCTCGACCGATCGCTCATTCTCGGTGACCTATCGCTATCAAATCAATGCCGCTTATCGCGATATCTATGGGGGTGCGCTTCCGGCGCATCCGTGTATGGATGCGCCGTTACCCGAAGATATTTCCGAGGACCGTCCGCACATTGCGTTTACGCCGTACCTGCAACAGTTGACGGAGCATGTTATTGACGGGCTCGAGGATCCGCTCGATCGCGCTCGTGCTATCTATGATTATCTGACACAGCATATCGACTATCGCTATCAGCCACCGTACCTGCTTTTGGGATCTATTGCCGATGACTGTGCACACTCGCTCCGCGGCGATTGCGGTGTTATGGCGCTTACGTTTATCACCATGTGCCGTATTGCCGGTGTGCCCGCCCGTTGGCAGAGTGGACTGTATGTTGCGCCTGATTCGGTGGGTCCGCACGATTGGGCTGAGTTCTATACGCCACAGACCGGTTGGCTTAACGCCGACGTATCGTTTGGTTCCTCGGCACGCAGGATGGGGGAGGAATGGCGCCGCCGCCACTACTTTGGCAACCTCGATCCGTGGCGCATGGTGGCAAACTGTCGGTTCCAGGCGGGGTTTGAACCCGTCTTTAACGGCATGCGCGAGGACCCCTACGATAACCAGATGGGTGAGGCTTCGGTCGACGGTCGCGGATGTCGTCAGCGCGAGATGCTCCGCATGGTCGAACTCATCGAAATGCTCGAAGTTCCATTTTCGGACTAATCAACAGAAAGCTGTGATAAACTAACTCACGCATTACGTGCCCGAGTGGCGGAATTGGCAGACGCAGTGGACTCAAAATCCACCGTTGGCAACAACGTGCGAGTTCGAGTCTCGCCTCGGGCACCATACATGTAAGCGAGCGTTCAAGGGGGTCGAGGCCCCCTTTTTCGTGCCGAACTCGCGTGAGCGCGCGGAGCGTTAAGCAAACAGGCCTGTGGCCTGTTTGTAGCGGAGCGTGGCGAGGGCGCCGTGCGCCCGAAGCCCGGGGCTTCGCAAAGCGAAGGCCCTTCGAGTCTCGCCTCGGGCACCATACATGCAAAAGAGCGTTCAAGGGGGTCAAGGCCCCCTTTTTCGTGTACGTAATGTGATAACGCGCTGCTCGTGTTATTATCCACAAGGCGTTGTTCCCGCAATGCCCTAAAGAGGAACCCGAGGGTTCCCACCTTTTGGCGCCAATGAGTAGCTGACTGGTCATACAACTTAGATTCACTTCCTCAAATCGAGGATGTCTATGTGTACGACCTGGTTGCTGAGAAGCGCCGGGTTATTTTTTTATGAATGGAGGTAGGGAAAATAGCTAAGTCTGATGACACCCGCATCAACGACGAGATCACTGCATCTTCGTGCCGTTTGATTGGCGTCGATGGCTCTCAGCTCGGTCTGTTCGCCATCCGCGATGCCCAGCGCGTCGCCGACGATCAGGGTCTCGACCTGGTCGAGATCGCTCCCAACGCGGAGCCGCCGGTCTGCAAGGTCATGGACTACGGTAAGTTCAAGTACCAGCAGGCCATGAAGGCCAAGGCCGCTCGTAAGAACCAGTCCAAGGTCGAGGTCAAGGAAATGAAGTTCCGACCCAAGATCGACGTTGGCGATTACGAGACCAAGAAGGGCCACGTTCTGCGTTTCCTCAAGAAGGGCGCACGCGTTAAGATCACCATCATGTTCCGCGGCCGTGAGATGGCTCACCCGGAGCAGGGTCTTAACGTTCTCGAGCGTCTCGCCGAGGATCTCAAGCCTTACGCTACGGTCGAGTCCAAGCCTAAGATGGAAGGCCGTAACATGCTTATGCTGCTCGCCCCGATTAAGGGCGCCTTTGATGAGGACAAAGCGGCAAGCGATACCAAGTAACTAGTGTTCTGTAACCGATTAAGGAGTATTTCATGCCTAAGATGAAGTCCCACAGCGGCACCAAGAAGCGTTTCCGCAAGACTGGTACCGGCAAGCTTATGCGCGCCAAGGCTTTTAAGAGCCACATCCTGAGCAAGAAGTCCACCAAGCGTAAGCGTGGCTTCCGTCAGGAGACCGAGATCGCCGCTGCCGACCGCAAGGTCATCAAGTCGCGTCTCGCCTAAGTTTGCGTTCCCGTTTTTCGTTTAACCGTCTAGGAGTTGATAGAACATGGCACGTATTAAGCGCGCTGTTGCCGCCAAGAAGAAGCGCCGTACCGTTATGCACCGTGCGAAGGGTTACTACGGTGCCGCTTCGCGTACTTACAAGCATGCTAAAGAGCAGGTCCAGCACTCCCTGCAGTACCAGTATCGTGATCGCCGCAACAAGAAGCGTGAGATCCGTTCTCTCTGGATCACCCGTATCAACGCCGCCGCTCGCCTGAACGACATCTCTTATTCTCAGTTCATGCACGGCCTGAAGGTTGCCGGTATCGAGCTCGACCGCAAGGTCCTGGCTCAGATGGCTTACGAGGACATCGAGTCCTTCAACGAGCTGGCTGCCATCGCCAAGAAGGCCCTCGAGGCCTAATCGATTCTCTTGAATCGCTAGGGGAGTGTCGCGCCGTGCGCGGCGCTCCCTCTTTTTATCTAAAGCGCTGGTTTATATAGCAAAAGCGCGGGTAAATAGACACTTACAGGTGACCGATCTGTATATATCTCTTAACCGAAGGGTCATCATCTGATACGTGCAGTACTTCTGCACTAGCCTTTCTATTACTTATATAGGAAGCAATATGTTGTGTAGGACTTGTGAAGAGTGGAATTGACGTCCCACATCGCTTCGCGGTCTGGCAATATATCTCCTTGCCGCGCGGCCCGGTGGAACCGGATGAGCCGCAAAGCGTGCACCTTGAGAACCGGATACTGCGAGGATGGGCACTTTCGAGTGTCGCATCCGGGCAGACATCGAACCATTTGAAATGGTCTAACTTGGATTTGTTTTTCGCAAGGCCGCCGAGAGGCGGCCCCGAGAAATTCCTTTTCCTATACTAGAACCATATGAATCGAACGGAACCGATCAGCTAATAGTTGTGAGGACCGGACGGGCTCGAAGCCCAACATATTTGGACGGAGAGTTCGATCCTGGCTCAGGATGAACGCTGGCGGCGCGCCTAACACATGCAAGTCGAACGGCACCCCTCTCCGGAGGGAAGCGAGTGGCGAACGGCTGAGTAACACGTGGAGAACCTGCCCCCTCCCCCGGGATAGCCGCCCGAAAGGACGGGTAATACCGGATACCCCGGGGTGCCGCATGGCGCCCCGGCTAAAGCCCCGACGGGAGGGGATGGCTCCGCGGCCCATCAGGTAGACGGCGGGGTGACGGCCCACCGTGCCGACAACGGGTAGCCGGGTTGAGAGACCGACCGGCCAGATTGGGACTGAGA